>JAISVA010000025.1 GCA_031271815.1 Prevotellaceae bacterium
TTCTCTCTCAAAGCGGATGCAAAAGTAATTAACTTTTATCTATATAACAAATCTTTTTATGAGTTTTTTTGATTATTTTTTTATCTGATCTATAATTACACTCATTATCAGTAAAATAATCTGAAACTATTTTTTATATTTTATCTTTCCTCCAGTTTCCGAAACTGTCATTTTTACCTTTGCTCCGTGAATAACAGGTAAATTATAATTAACGTGACCCACCGGAAAATTGAATGCAACGGGAAAATCATAGTCCTCAACTGCCGAAAAAATCATCTCTTCCAGCGTTTTCCCGAATGAGGCATCCTCTTCGATTTCGGTAAAGCGACCGACCAATAAACCGGAAAGTTGCGATAAAATTCCACCTAATTTGAAATTTTGCAACATGCGATCTATGTGATAAGGTTTTTCGGAAAGATCTTCTATAAAGAGAATTTTTCCCTGCGGCTGGATGTCGAAAGCAGTTCCGCGCAGTCCATACAAAACGGAGAGGTTGCCTCCGACCAGCGTTCCGGTCGATTCGCCGAAGCGGTTCAATACGTTTGGAGGTAATATATATGAACCGGGTATTTCCCCGGACAGTATTTCCCGAAGAAGGGCAATCGGATCTGCCTGCAGGTCGTTTTCCGTCAGTCCCCTCGCCATAACGGCGTGAATCGACTGCATCTCTTTACGAATTGCCGCAGCGTGCAAAATGGTAATATCGCTGAATCCGATGAGCCATTTAGGATTGTGAATAAACGCGTTAAAATTTAATTTTTCGACTATTCGCATCAAACCGTATCCGCCACGACTGCAAAGGACAGCGCGAATGGAAGGATCGTCCAGCGCTTGCTGTAAATCAAGCAAACGCTGTTCGTCCGTTCCGGCAAACCGGCCTGCCGTTTCTCGTGCAAAGTTACCGACCACCGGATTCAACTGCCAGGATTTTAGTGTCTTGACTGCTCCATCAATGTACTTTTGATTAACCGCACCCGAAGGAGAAACAATAGCAACTTTATCGCCGGGAATTAAATATGGAGGATGTTTCATATTGTTTTAAAATAAGAAAATCTTTGCACTGATACGCAAAGTTAACCATTATTATATAAACTCAACCTTGGATAGATATAAAAAAATTGAAAGAAGATGTCTGAAACATCTTCTTTCAATTTTTCATTTTTTTTGCTCAATGCGATTTTCTATACGCTTACTCGTTAATTTCGATAATCTCAACATCATTCTTGTGTGGGCGAATGTGATAAGTAAACGTAATTGTCAACGGAGCATAATTTAGTTGCGCCTTGTTAAGGATGAAGTGGAAATAGGTTGAATTGGTCGATACGCCACCTTTCGGTTTGGCATGTTCGTAACCAAATCCAAGCATTTCATTCAACGCGACAGATGCGGAAAAACGAGAGTTAATAAAGAACTCAACACCCGGTGTCACGCTGAGATTAACATCAGTGTAAGTTGTCTTAACCTTGTCGGTTCCAAAAGAAAGACCTAATTTTGCATCTGCGAACAACCCAACTCTTTTATGGCTTAAAAAATAGTAGCGCAAAATCGGTGCAATTCCGAACAGATTTTTGTAATCGTCCGAAATTTTTTCCCCGGCTAAATAGTTCCAATTGTAATGCATATCAGCCGAAAGTTCACCTCCAAAATAAACGCGTTTACTGATTCCATACAAAAGAGTGGGAGCAAATTTGAAATTAAGGAGAGATTCCCCGTTTTTCTTCCCGTCTATCAATTCAGCACCGGAGTAATCAAATGATATGCTTCCGCCTAACGCCCAATCGCCTTTTTCCGCAAAGGCTACATTTACTGTCAACATAGTGACTGTGAAAAAGATAAATAATTTTTTCATACAAAAACAATTTTTGTTAATACTTGTCATTAAAACAATAGATAAATCAAATTGTTCAAAACTTTGTATTTTATTCGTCCAACATCAGCTTTATTTTGTGATTTTAATTTTTTGAGTTGTTCGTGTCTGATTTCTTCAATGCTTTTGTTTGGCGTTGGGTGCTTTTCGGGTAATACACCACTTGCACGCTCTATTTTTTCTGCTAAGGAAACAAAAAAATAATGACAGCCAAAAGATTAAATTTGAATTTTCATCCTTTTTTGTATTTTTGTCCGAAATGTAAATCCAATAGAGATAAAAATGGAGATAGATATTTATTTTGACAAACCGGGAGAGCTGCCTTCCGACTTTCATTTTCTGCCTGAAAAGGATGCTTTCAAATCGTCGCTGGTGACGGAGAATTATGATGTAGCAATTCTCGGAGTTAAATCGGAGTTGAACAGTGCAAACAAAGGTGCAGCGCTGGCTCCGGATGCGATACGGAAATATCTGTACACGTTGAGGGGCGGATTCGAGAAATTGCGGATTTGCGATCTCGGGAACATCAAAAAAGGGAACAAACCGACAGATACGCGTTTTGCATTGCGGGATATTATTGCCGAACTCCATGCACGAAGGATTACGACCGTTGTCATCGGCGGAACGCAGGATCTTACGGTTTCGATATTCGACGGATTGAAAGAGAATAAAGACGAAATCAGCGTGTCGGTTATTGACTCAAAAGCCGACTTGCAGAAAGAATCCGATACGTTCGACTCGTTTTCGTTTCTCAATCAGATGCTTGAGGATGAAAAGCTGAGCCGGCTGGATTTATTGGGCTATCAGAATTATTTTTGCTCAAACGAACAGTTGATGATGCTGAAAGAACGTAATTTTTTCGGCATACGGATAGGTTCCATGCGGGGAGATATGGGACAGTCGGAACCGATTTTCCGCGATTGCGACCTGCTCAGCCTGGATATGACGGCTGTACGGCAAAGCGATGCGCCGGGCAACGGTTTTCCTTCGCCCAACGGATTTTTCGGCGAGGAGGTTTGCCAGCTTGCCCGGTTTGCTGGTTTTAGCGACCGGATTTCGGTCTTCGGTCTTTTCGAAGTCAATCCTTATTTTGATAACAATGACCAGACGTCGGCGCTTGCGGCACAGATTATCTGGCACTTCATCGAGGCACTAAACAACAGATACGGCGATTTTCCTATCCGCGGAATCGAAACATATAAAAAATACATCATCCCCGACATAATAGGCAACGACGAAATGGTTTTTTACAACAACCACCTGAATAACCGGTGGTGGGTCGAAATCCCGACATTGAAGGGCAAACGTATTTTTTCGTGCGCTTATGAGGATTACCGGCTGGCAAGCGTTAACCAGGTGCCGGATATTTGGATGAAATACTATTTGAAATGAAGCGTTAAGAATGAAAGATTAAAACAGGTTAGCAATGATTTCATATTTTACAGAAGGGGTTAAGATGCCGAAAATCGGAAAACGGGATGTTTCGGCTTGGATTAAAAAGGTGACTGAGATACATGGTTTTCGCGTGGGTGACATTTCATATATTTTTTGTTCGGAGGAGCACATGCTGAATGTCAACCGGGAATATTTACAGCACGATTATTATACGGATATTATTACGTTCGATTACACGGAAGGAAAACGCATTTCGGGCGATATTTTTATCAGCCCGGATACGGTAGCGTCGAATGCGGAAAAATTCGGCGCAAGTTACGAAGAAGAACTTTACCGGGTTATTATTCACGGGGTTTTGCACCTTTGCGGGATTAACGACAAATCGCCCGAAGAACGGAAAATAATGGAAAAAGAGGAGAATAAAGCATTGAAATTGAGAAATACAAAATAGCATTTTTAACTCCATATTCTCTTTTTTGATTTTATTTTATTTGAAAAAAATAGTTTCGACAAGCAAAAATTAAAAAAACGATTCTTTTTCTTGTCAAATCGCAAATTATCCCTTTTTTATTTTCCATAAAATTGCAATGTCGAGATTGCAAAATGAGGTTTTTTGCTTATATTTGTAAAAAATAAAAAGCATAATTCAAAATCTATATGGAGTTAATAAAAGACATTATTGCACGTGCAAAATCGGACAGGCAACGCATCGTTCTGCCCGAAGCAACCGAAAAGCGGATAATTAAAGCTGCCGAAACGGTACTCAGGGATGGGATTGCCGACATCATCTTATTGGGAAATAAAACGGAAATAGAGCAATTAGCCGATCAGTACGGATTGAAAAACATCAGTAAAGCAACCATTATTGACCCTGAAAATAATCCGAAGAGCGAAATATACGCCGATTTACTGTTCCAATTACGAAAGGAAAAAGGAATGACACGCGAACAAGCTATTGAGCTGACTAAAAACCCACTCTACCTTAGTTGCTTATTGATTAAAAACGGCGATGCGGACGGTGAAGTTGCCGGAGCAAGGAATTATACCGGAAATGTGCTTCGTCCGGCGTTTCAGATCATAAAGACAAAGCCGGGCGTGAGCGTGGTTTCAGGCGCTTTCCTGATGATTTTCAAAGACAAAACATTCGGTTACGAAGGCAAAATGCTTTTTGCCGACTGTGCAGCCACCCCTAACCCTACCGCCGAAGAACTCGCACACATCGCCGTATGCAGCGCCGAAACGGCAAAACACATCTACGGATTTCCGGACCCGAGAGTTGCCATCCTGAGTTTCTCGACCAAAGGAAGCGCCAAACACCCGATGGTGGACAAAGTAATCGAAGCAACCAAAATAGCCAAAACATTGGCTCCCAAGTTGAAGATCGACGGCGAATTACAGGCAGATGCAGCGATCGTCCCTTCCGTTGCCAAAGAGAAAGCTCCGGAGAGCGAAATCGCCGGGACTGCCGACGTGCTTATTTTCCCTTCGCTGGAAGCAGGAAATATTGCCTATAAATTAGTGCAGCGCCTCGCAGGCGCGCAGGCTATCGGTCCGTTGCTGCAAGGACTCGCCTCGCCGATCAACGACCTTTCGCGCGGCTGTTCAATCGAGGACATTGTGAAGCTGGTTGCCATAACCGCCGGACAGGCAATTGTGGCAAAATCTCAAACAAATTAAAGACACAAAAGGGAGAAAGGGCTGTCTAAAAAGATATTTATCCTCGAATTAGCACGAAATTAAGATGCTAATTATCTGCAATTTACGATTTTAAAATAAATAACTTGTATTAATTCGTACTAATTCGTGGATTTTTCAGACAGCCATTTTCGCGTAATTTTATTCACTTTTTTATTTTTTTTCTACATGAAAATATTAGTATTGAACTGCGGAAGTTCCTCCGTCAAATATAAATTAATTGACATGCCTTCGGCTAACGTCCTTGAACAGGGGGGATTGGAAAAACTCGGATTAAAGGATTCTTTCCTGAAACATTCGAAAGGCGAAGGCGAAAAGAAGATTATACAAAAAGAGATTGCCGAACACACTGCAGGAATCGAATTTATCCTGCAAGTGCTGACCGATCCGGGAAGCGGCGTACTGAATTCACTGAGCGAGATTGACGCAGTAGGTCACCGGGTAGTGCACGGCGGCGAAAAATTCAATTCAAGCGTACGGATAACCAATGAGGTTATCGCGCAAATCGAGGAATGTATTCCACTTGCCCCCCTGCACAATCAGGCTAACCTGAAAGGAATACGCGCAATCGAAAAGCTTATGCCGGAAGTTCCGCAAGTAGCGGTTTTTGATACTGCTTTTCATCAGACAATGCCGCAGGAAGCGTTTATGTATGCGCTTCCGTACGAATTTTACGAGGAAAAAGGCGTGCGCCGTTACGGATTCCACGGAACAAGCCACCATTACGTTTCCCAAAAAGCATTTGAAACGCTGAATATCAAACCGGAAGGCAGTCGCATTATTACCTGCCACATCGGCAACGGAGGTTCTATTACCGCCGTCAAAGACGGAAAATCAATCGATACTTCTATGGGAATGACTCCGCTCGAAGGGCTTGTGATGGGAACTCGCGTCGGTGATATTGACGCAGGAACCATTACTTACCTGATGAAAGAATGCAAATACGATGCGGATCAAATTTCCGAAATCCTGAACAAAAAAAGCGGATTACTGGGTATTTCGGGTGTATCGTCGGATATGCGCGACGTGCAGGGTAAAATTGCCGAAGGCAACAAGCGCGCGGAATTGGCTGTGGAAATGTTCCAATACAGGGTAAAAAAATACATTGGCTCTTACATCGCCGCGTTAGGCGGATTGGATGTACTCGTTTTTACCGGTGGAATCGGCGAAAACAATGCAAAAATACGCGAATTAATTTGTGAAAATATGGAATACTTCGGCATCCGGATAGATAAAAACATCAACGCAGAAACCATCGGCGAACAACGTATTTTAAGTCCGGAAGGTGCAAAAGTAACGGTTATTGTTATTCCAACCGACGAGGAACTGATGATTGCTTCGGATACACAACGAATTTTGGGTTGAAAAATCGCAACAGGCGCGAATCAATTTGATTTCATTTTTTTGCAAAAAAACGACTCCTTAGAATAGCGGAGCAGTCTAAAAAGGTATTTGTCTGCGAATTACACAAATTAGCATGAAATTCATATTTTGATTATCTGCAATTTACGATTTTGTAAATTAAATAATTTGTGTAATTCGCAGACTTTTCAGGCAGCTTCCGTCAATGATAGACGCAACCTACTCAACCCCGCCTCCCAGCGCCCTGTACAGATTCACGCTGTATTGCAGCTGTTCCAGCTTATCGCTGACCTGGCTCAATTGGGCGGACAGCAGGTTTTGCTGGGCGGTCAGCACTTCGGTGTAGTTTGCTTCGCCGGCTTTGAGGAGTTCCTGCGTGAAATAAACGGAAGTGTTTAACGCTTCAATCTGCTTTTGGCGGATGCTGTTTTTACTCAGTGAAGATTCAAAGCCGAAGAGAATATCCGAAACTTCCTGGCTGGCGCTCAATACGGTTTTCCGGAAATTCAAAAGTGCGCTTTCCTGTTCGGCTTCCGCAATTTTCAGGTTTCCTCTCAGTTTTCCCTGCGCAAAAAGGGGCTGTGTGATTCCGCCGAGCACGTTCGCAAAAATATTTTCGGGCGTAAAGAAGGAGGATAGTGTGGTGGACAGTAATCCGGCAATCGAACCCGTATTCAGCGTAATGGACGGATAAAAAGCGGCTTTGGCGGCTTGCGTCAGCTCGAAAGCCGAACGGAAGGAAAGTTCGCTTTCCCACACGTCGGGACGGCGGGCAAGCATCTGTACCGGGACTCCGTAGTGCAGCAGCGTATCTACCTGCTGCTCGTCCAACGAAGAGCGCGATATGGATTGCGGTTTCCTGCCAAGCAGCACGCAGAGGGAATTTTCCATTTGCCTTATCTGCGATTCCAAATCCGGGATGGTAACCTGCGTGGCATAATAGAGCGCCTTGCTTTGCTCTACCGAAGCGCCTGTGAGCATACCGGCTTCCATCAGCGCCTGCATCGTTTCGGTGCTTTCCTTTAATGAATTTATAGTTTCAAAGGTTATCTTCAACTGTTCGTCCAACGCCAGCAGGGAGTAGTAGGAAGTGGCAATATTGGCAATCAGGGATGTTTTTATTAAATCAAAATATGCCTGACTGTACAGGAATTGTGCATACTGCGCTTTGCTCTGCCGTCTAATTTTCCCCCATATATCGGCTTCCCACGAGGCAGTGACACCCAGCGAATACTGTGCGGAATTATAGCCAAATACCTTTTTCCCTTTATCTCCTATACTGTTTGACAGATAGTTGACCGACCCTGCGAGCGAAACATTCGGGAAGTAGGCTCTTTGCGCCATACGAAGGCTGGCTTCGGCTTGCGTAATGCTTGTGTAGGCAATTTGCAGGTCGAAGTTGTTGCTCAATCCTTCTTCGATTAACTGCACTAAAATTGTATCCGAAAAATAGTTATCCCACGAAATATCGGCAATCGTGTTTGTATCCGTCGGATTTTCGTCGCGGAACAGTCCTTCCGCATCCACCTGCGGGGCGTGATACTTTTTTGTCAGGCAGGAAGGAAAGATGGCGATAGTAATCAATCCTGTTACTATAAAGAGAATTTTTTTCATACGGACATATTTTTACATTAATCTTTACATTTATTAAAAAACTGCAACGTCGCACAGTCCGAAGGACTGAATGTGAATAACCCCCAATGAAGCGCAGCGATTGGGGGTGAAAAGCGCCCTTACCCGCAACCCGAAGGGTTGAACTATTTAGATATTCAACCCTTCGGGTTGTTGCTTTCGCTTGGTTCGCTCAAATCCCCCAATCGCTGCGCTTCAGCGGAAAAACCGCTCTGAAAACTTCGCCGTTCCCGTCAGCCCCGAAGGGGCGTAATCCCCCAGCGTAGGGCAACGCCCTGCGATTTGAACGCGAAATGGACATACGCCCTGAAAGGGCAATATCAAATCTCTCTCGATTCCGCCCTTTCAGGGCGTTGTCCGTCTGCGTCCGTTATCATAGGGCGTTGCCCTACGCTGGGATATTTTGCCCTTTCAGGGCGTTTTTGTTCATTTATTCAGCAGCGCCTCAATTTCTTTTTTCAGAACTGGCAAATGACGTACAATTATGCCCCAGACAATGCCGTCATCAATTTTGTCGTATCCGTGAATAACTCTGTTACGCATAGAAATAATTTGCGATTTGGAAGAAATTTGAATACCGGATGCTAATTTATCTAACCGGTTCATTGCTTCGCCGATTATTTCAAATTCCCGCTCAACAGCGCGACGCAACATTTTATTATTTAGATAGATATTAAAATCGCGCTTTTCGCCTAAATAACTTTCAATCGACAAAACAGCCTCAAGAATATCAAACAGGTATTTATTTATTTCATCAGCCATAAATCAGTTGTTTTGAGGCGTTTACCGAATTAATAAAATACGGATTGTGCAGCGATTTATCGGTAACCAAATCCACACGCCGGTTGAATATTTTTTCAAAACTTTCGGCTGCCTGAAAATAATTATCGGCATATTCGCCAAACTCCAAAGGTTCGAATGAAACCAGCAAATCGATATCACTGTCGTCGTTGAATTTTTCCGTCAGCACAGAGCCAAAAGCAAACAGAGAAAGAATGTGATGCTGCCTGCAAATCTGTCTTACTTTGTCAATGTTTTTAGAGATAATAGCGTTCATCATTTTATCCTGATTTTGTTGATTTTATCCTGCAAAGGTAAAACTTTTATCCAAAGTTTTTTACCTTTCATTTATTTGTTTATTTTTGCAATTCCTAAAGAAAGCAAAATAATAAACCGAAAATTATCGGCTCGCTATGGTGCGTGTATCTGAAAGGACACGGCGTTGCTTTCAACGTAGGACATCTAAGGTGAGCTTTTGTTTTATTCCTAAATGAAAGTATTATGTCAAAAGAAACCTTAAACCTGCACCCTTTGCAGGAGTTGCTCAACAGTGAAATCGACCTGGAGGAGCTAATCGAACACCTGGACGTCGTTTCCTACAATTTTACCGAATGCACCCTGAAAGTGAGCTGTGCGGAAGATGAACCAATCTATCCGGAAGTCGTACTGGGCTATTACTGGCTCGAGCGCGTTAAGCGTATGTTTAAAGAGATGCGGAAAAACCGCTCTGGAAACTTCGCCGTTCCCGATACGACCTGCGCAACGGCAGAACAGTCCGAAGGACTGAACGTGACTAACCCCCAATGAAGCGCAGCAATTGGGGGTGAAAAGCGCCCTTACCCGAAGTGACCTCGCCCGCAAAAGCGACTTTACCCGCAACCCGAAGGGTTGAACTATTTAGATATTCACTCAATCCCCCAATCGCTGCGCTTCATTGGGGGTTAGTCATATTTAATCCTGCGGATTAGCTGGGACAACCGCTGTTTTCCCACCCGTTTTCCCAAACTTTTCCTGCAACGTCTGGAAAATCATAAAAAGCACCGGCACGACCATTACTCCGATAAAAGTTCCGACCACCATTCCGCCGATGGCGCTTAAGCCGATCGAACGGTTTCCGATGGCTCCCGCTCCTGAGGAGAAAGCCAGCGGCAACAGTCCGAAAATAAACGCAAAGGATGTCATCAGAATCGGGCGCAGACGGGCAACGGCTCCGTTCAGTGCGGCATCGAATATGCTCATACCCTGTTTACGCCGCTGCAGAGCGTATTCCACTATCAGGATGGCATTTTTGGAGAGAAGCCCGATAAGCATAATCAGCGCAATCTGTATATAGATGTTGTTGACGATGCCCGACCCGCCGAGCAGTCCGAAGAAAACAAATATGAAGATGCCCGAAATCCCAATCGGAAGCGACAGAATAACCGAAAACGGCAACAGGTAGCTTTCATAAAGGGCAGACAGCAGCAGGTAAACGAATGCGAGGCAGATGATAAAAATCGTGATAAGCACTCCGCCGCTCTTCTGCTCTTCGCGCGAGAGGCCTTGATATTCATACGTATAACCGTTTGGAAGAGTTTCGTTTGCTATTTCCTCAATGCGCTTCATCACTTCCCCCGTACTGCTTCCAATGTTTGGAATAACGGTTACGTCCATCGACGAATAAAGGTTGAAGTGCATCAGCGCCTGCGGACCGGTTACATCGGTTATCGTAATAAACTCCGTAACGGGAGCCATTTTGCCGTCGCCCGCCGGTACATAAATCCTTTTCAAATCGTCAATTTTTGTACGGTATTCGGGCGAAGCCTGGACAATTACCTCATACTGCTGCCCGTACAAGTTGAAGTTTGAGATATACATGCTTCCGATGAAAGCCTGAAGTGTAGTCATGATGTCGTTCAGCGTCAAGCCGGCAGCCTTTATTTTAGGTATATCCACTTCTATCTGTTTCTGCGGGAAGTTAGGGTTGAATGTCGTTCTTGCCAGCATCACTTCCTGCTGCTGATTGAGCTTGCCTAAAAAAGCCTGGATGGTGTTGTAAAAAATATTTATATCGCCTCCCGTCCGGTCTTCCATCTGGAGCGTTACGCCGTTACTCAGTCCGAAGCCCTGGATAGTAGGCGTTCCGAAGAACAGAAAAGTTGCCTCCTGAATAGAATCCGTCCGCTGCGTCATCATCGACACAATTTCACTTGTGCTGATGTTACGTTTACTCCACGGTTCCATTTTTATCATCACTGAGCCGTAACAGCTGCCAAGTCCTGCAGCGCCTCCCATATAGTTAAGCCCGTTAATGCTTCCCACTTCCTTGACATACGGCATTGTCCGGGCAATTTCCGTTACCCTGTTTATGACCGAATCGGTTCGTTCCATCGACGAGCCGGGCGGAAGGGTGATGGTGCCGACAACCGTTCCGCTGTCTTCCTGCGGAATAAATCCCGATGGAATCGTCCGTAACAGGTAAACAAGGACGAAGGAAAAGAAAATAATAATGACGAAAGGAATCCAGCGTCTTTTCACATCTCCCATAAAACCGATTGCCTGTTTATACTTATTGATAGTGGCATCAAATCCGATATTGAAATAGCCGTAAAACCGCTTGAAGAACCCTTTCTTCTCTTCCTCATTTTTGGGCTTGAGGAACAGGGCGCAAAGTGCGGGACTCAGCGTAAGCGCATTTACGGCGGATATGATAATGGCAACGGCAAGCGTCAGCCCGAACTGCTTGAAAAATACCCCGTTTGTCCCGCCCAGGAAACTCACCGGGATAAAAACGGCAGACATTACGAGTGTGATGGATACGATGGCGGATGAAATTTCGCTCATAGCGTTCTCGGTAGCGGTGACGGGGTTCTTTTCTCCCTGGTCGAGCTTGGCGTGAACCGCTTCGACCACCACAATGGCATCATCGACCACGATTCCGATGGCAAGAATAAGGGCGAAAAGAGTAAGGAGGTTAATAGAAAATCCGAAAACGAGGAGGAAAAAGAATGTCCCGATGATGGCAACCGGAACGGCGATTGCCGGAATAATGGTCGAGCGTATATCCTGCAGGAAGATGAACACGACCACAAACACCAGCAGAAACGCAATAATCAGCGTGTGCCAGACATCGCTGATAGAGGCGTCGAGGAATTCGCTCGCATCAATCAGGTAGTCGTAATTTATTCCTGTGGGAAACGACTTTGCTGCGTTGGACAGTTCTTGCTTTACATCCGCAATTACCTGTTCGGCGTTTGACCCGATTGTCTGCGCCACGGCAATCATAACGGCATCCTTTCCGTTGAAGCTGCTTTGGATGTTGTAATTCAGCGCACCGAGTTCGACATCTGCAATATCTTTCAGCTTCAGCACCTGGGCGTTTTGCGAACGGATAACAATGTTCTCAAATTCTTCGATTGATTTCAACCTTCCCGTATATTTCAACGTGTACTGGAAAGACTGGTTGCCGTTTTGCCCCAGTTCGCCGGGAGCCGCTTCGATATTCTGATCCTGAAGGGCAGCGATGACTTCCTTCGGACCTATTTCGTAAACGGTCATAATATCGGGCTTTATCCAGATACGCATCGTATAGGTCTGCGCTCCGTAAACGGTGGCTTGCCCCACTCCCTGTACGCGCTGGATCTGCGGGATGATGTTGATGTTGGCGTAGTTCTGGATAAACTTTCCGTCATAATCAGGATTATCGGAGTAGAGGAAGATGGACATCACATTTCCGGTCTGGCTCTTTTTGACGATCACTCCGGTTTGTACAACCTCTGCCGGAAGAAGGGCAGATGCGCGCGAAACGAGGTTCTGGACGTTTACCGCGTCCATATCGGGATTGGTCTCCTGATCAAAATAGACGCTGAGGCTGGCAGAACCTGCATTGGAGGCGGTAGAGGTAATGTAGGTCATTCCCTCCACTCCGTTTACCTGCTGCTCAATGGGAATAACGACACTCTTCATCACGGCGTCGGCGCTGGCTCCTGCATAATTTGCCGATATTTGCACGGTCGGCGGAGCAATCTCCGGATACTGCTCGATGGGCAGCGACATCAGCCCGATGATTCCCAATACCACAATGATAATGGAGATTACCGTTGATAATACGGGTCTTTCTATGAATATTTTTAGCATAAGCGGCTAATTGGTTTCAAAATTCCAAAATTTCATCAGTATCATTAACAAAATTTCTTTACGTCTTCGTGCCTTTGCGACCTTTGCATTTAATAAGTATGCGCTTGCGCTTTTTTCTGTAAATGCGAAGGTCACAAAGACGCAAAGTTTTTTAAGAGGCTGTTTGAGTTATTTCTTAAGGCTGAACCAACGGTCAGCGAAGCTAAAGCCTTGTATATTTTAGCGCAGGGCAACGCCCTGTGTATTCGGATAACGATAGAACTACGCCCTGAAAGGGCAAAATCAATCGTTTTTCTTATTTCTTATTTTGCCCTTTCAGGGCGTAAGTTTATCCGCATTCAAATACACAGGGCGTTGCCCTGCGCTGGTATATTTTGCCCTTTCAGGGCTAATATTAATTAACTCAAACAGCTTCTAAGAATTATATTTCCGAAGAAGTCTGTTGAAAAATCACTAATCACTCTATAACTTTATCACTCCTTCGTCGTTTTAATTTTCTTTCCGTTCGAAAGCGTTGCGATTCCGTCGGTTACGATTTGGTCGCCGGCTTTCAATCCGCCGGTGACGGCATACTGCTGTCCATCCCTTGTCGCTTCGGCGGTTATAACGGTTTGTACGACCGAATCGCCCTGTACTTTATACACCAGAATTTTATCCTGCAAGTTAAATGTTGCTTTTTGCGGTATGGCAAATACGCTGTCCAGTTCGCGCGGAACCAGCACCTGCCCGCTCGAACCGGCTCTGAGCAGTCCGTTTTTGTTCGGGAATTCCGCTCTGATATTGACCGACCCCGTTTCAATAATAATCAAGCCCGAAATTGTCTGAATCTTTCCCTGCTCCGGATAAACCGTTCCGTTTGCCATAATCAGCGTAACCGGCGGAATATTTTTTATTTTTTCGGCTTGCGTTTTTCCCTTGTAGTTTTTCAACAGATCCAGTAATTCCTTCTCGTTCAGCGAAAAGTTGGCAAACACGATACTTGCATCGGATACGTATGTCAATATAAACTGATTATTTACCAGGTTACCCAGCCCGTAGGGAATCGTTCCTACAACTCCGTCAACCGGGCTTTCCACATTCATCCAGCTGATTGCTTCCTGCGCTTCGTCCAAGCCGGCTTGCGCCTGTACCAGATCGGCTTTCGCCTGTTCATACTGGTTTTCATACGTTTGAAGCTGTACCTCGCTGATAATATTTTTTTCTGCCAGCGGACGCATGCGGTCAACGTTGAGTTTTGCCGTATTCAGGTTTGCCTGCGAACTGCTGACCATCGCTTTTGCCGTTGCCAGGTTCTGTATGGATTGAGGAGAATTGATTAAAAACATCGGCTGCCCTTTTTTGACCACTACGCCTTCATCAATAAAAACCTTATCGACAAAACCGTCTATGCGCGGACGGATTTCAACATCTTCAAGTCCCTTTATTGTTACCGGATAAACCGATTCGAGCGTCATTTTCTGCGGGCTTACCGTCATGGTAGGATAGTATTTCGGCGCGGTGTCCTTGGAATTTTGGCTATTCTTCTTACCGCAGGAAGCGAAAATAAATAGCGTACAAACCGATATGAAAAATATTTTCCGGGTCATAAATGTTGGTATAGTTTGTTAAATCCATAAATACAATAATACGCTTATGGTTGATTAAGTTGTTATATAACAAAAGACGGAAGGGAATAGTTAAGAAATTGACTGGGATTTTTTCTTGTTTTTGATTTTTTTAATAAAATATTTCACAGGACAGGTTACGTTTACTTTTATGGCGCTGATTACAGTTGTATTAAAGAACTTGAGTCAGGAGTTCAAATTCAAGTTTTTGGTTTCTAACAATGATCGAGTATGTTTTGCAAAAATCTTCAAGTAGCTTAGAACCTGTTATTTTCATTGTTTTATGTATTTCAGATTACAAAATTTCATGTTTAAATTCCCTCAAAAGCAGATAATCATTCCCAATCCGGCAAGTTTTAATAAAATATTTTAAGATTATCCGCAATCTTAAATAGTTTGTTGAATGTAAAAACGGAAAAGCGCAAAGAAATAAAATAAATCTTTGCGCCTTTGTTATCTTCGTAGAAGAGGCTTTACGCCGTTATTCACGTTTTGATCGTTTTTTTATGTGCCCGGAAAACAACCATTTATTTCAGCCTGTATCCAACCGTCAAATTAACGGTAAAGGTATTTCCGGATATTTTGCCGCTTCTTTCGGTATTTTCAATTGTCCTATCCGCTATTTTCGTGAAATCCAACTAATTATCGGCTCGTAATCCTAATGAAACAATTACATCTCCCAGCTTTCGTAAGTCGCTACCAAGTCGTCAAATGTTCTCACTTTTGTTTGTGCCTGAACTTCTGCGATTTGTGCGTGAACGGCTTTGTCGTACGTTTCTGCCTCGACCGAGCGGATTACGCCCATAGCAATCGGCATATCCGGACCTTGCATCAGGGCTAATTTCAAGTGGAGTGTTGTGTCTTCGCAGGTTGCGTCGTGGGTCAGAATCTCTTTTTCGGTAATTCCGTTTTCGCCGATGGTAACCGCTTTCAGGTTGAGACCGTCCAACATTAATCCTTTATCCCGGTTTTTGCCGAAAATCATTTTCTCGCCGTGTTTCAAGACAATTATCCGGTCGTCGCGGTTTTCGCGGTCGGCTATCCAACCGTAAACTCCATCGTTGAAAATTACGCAGTTTACCAATATTTCGATCACCGAAGCGCCTTTGTGTCTGGCAGCCTCTACCATTACATTGACCGATGTTTTGAGATCGACGTCCAGGGTGCGTGCGAAGAAATTCCCTCTGGCTCCGAATGTCAGTTCGGCCGGCCGGAAAGGCTCTTCTACCGTTCCGAATGGAGACGATTTGCTTACGAATCCTTTTTTACTGGTCGGCGAATACTGTCCTTTTGTCAAACCGTAAATCTGGTTGTTGAAAAGAAGGATATTCAAATCCACATTTCTTCTGACCGAGTGTATAAAGTGATTTCCACCGATTGCCAGGCAGTCGCCGTCACCGGTAATTTGCCAAACGCTCAACTCGGGGTGTGCCGTTTTCAATCCGGTAGCTACCGCCGCGCCGCGTCCGTGAATGGTGTGAAACCCGTAGGTGTTCATATAGTAGGGCAAGCGGGATGAACATCCGATGCCCGAAATCACGGCTGTTTTGTCGGGTTCAATGCCAACTTCCGCCATTGCTTTTTGCAGTGAATTTAATACGGCATGGTCTCCGCAACCGGGACACCAGCGCACATATTGGTCACTTTTAAAATCTTTTGCCGTATATGGTGCAGTATCTTGTAGTGTCATTTTATTCTTCCAGTAATTTTGTGAAACATTCTTTCAATTCGTACGCTGTAAATGGTTGTCCCTGAACTTTGTTGTATTGATGGTAGTGAACATTTTCCACTTTCGAGCGCAGATAGTTGGCAAATTGTCCGCTGTTCAATTCACACACCACTATTTTGTTGTATTTGCGGATAATTTCTGCTGTGTTTTTCGGCAGCGGATTGATGTAATTGAAATGCGCCAACGCTATTTTTTTACCTGTTCTGTTCAGTTCGGAGATTGCCGACATCAAGTGTCCGTGCGTGCTTCCCCAACCGATTACCAGGAGGTCGGCATCCTTGTCGCCTTCTACTTCCAATTCGGGAATAAAGTCTGCAATTTTGGCAATTTTCGCTTCGCGGGTCTTTACCATTTTCTCATGATTCGGTGCAACGGTCGAAAGAGTTCCCTTGTCGTAATCTTTTTCGAGACCGCCGTTGCGGTGTGCATATCCTTCCATTCCGGGCGCTGCCCAGTAGCGCACTTTCGTTTTTTCGTTGCGAACGCAGGCATTGTATTTCCCGGTGAATGAAGCTGGAATTGTGCTTGGCGTAATCGCAGGAAGCTCGGATAATTTCGGTATTTTCCACAACGAAGCGCCGTTTCCTAAGAATGCATCGGAAAGCAGGATAACCGGAGTCATGTGTTCCAGCGCAATTTTGGATGCTGCGAATGCGTAATCGAAACAGTTAGTCGGCGTGCTTGGCGATAGAACTACTACCGGACTTTCGCCGTTACGTCCGTACAATGCCTGTGAAAGGTCGGTTTGTTCCGTTTTAGTCGGAAGTCCGGTTGAAGGACCGCCACGCATGACATCAACGATCACCAGCGGAAGTTCGGACATCACGGCTAAGCCGATTGCTTCCGATTTCAGCGCCAATCCGGGTCCGGAGGTAGTTGTAGCTGCAAGATCTCCCCCGAACGATGCGCCGATAGCCGTACAAATTCCCGCAATCTCATCTTCTGCCTGAACCACTTTTACACCCATATCCTTACGGGCTGCCAATTCGTGCATAATGTCGGTTGCCGGCGTGATGGGGTAACTTCCCAGAAACAGCTCTTTTCCCGCTTTTTGAGCAGCAGCGATCAATCCGAGCGCTACCGCCTTGTTTCCTTCCAGGTTGGTATAAATGCCTTTCGGCATTTTGTTTGACTTGCTGATTTGGTAAGTAGTAATCGAGGCGTCTATATTTTGTCCGTAGTTAAATCCGTCAATCAACGCTTTGGTGTTGAATTTAAGGACTTCGGGTTTCTTTTTAAATTTATTTTCGAGGAAATGGATTGCCTGGTCGATTGAGCGACCGAAAAGGAAACAGATAAATCCGAGCGCGAACATATTTTTGCTGCGTAGTACCGTTTTTTTATCTAATCCGAATTCTTTCAGGCTTTCCGTAGTCATCGAACTGAGCGGAACGCGTATGAGTTGAATTGAATCCGGCATACCTAATTCTTCGAAAGGGTTATCGGTTTTAAATTCGGCTTTTTCCAGATCCTGTTTACCGAAAGAATCACTGTCGATAATGATAACGCCTGTATTTTTAATGCCCTTCGCGTTTACTTTTAACGCTGCCGGGTTTATTGCTACGAGTACATCGGCCAAGTCGCCTGGTGTGTAAACCTTGTTTGCTCCCAGGCAAACCTGAAATCCCGAAACGCCGCCCAACGTCCCGTGAGGAGCGCGAATTTCGGAAGGGAAGTCGGGAAATGTCGAAATCTCATTTCCCAGGATAGCCGATAGATTGGAGAATAACGTTCCTGTTAGCTGCATTCCGTCTCCCGAATCGCCGGAAAAACGAACCACAACATACTCCAAGTCCATCACATTTTTGTTTTCTGCCATAATTTTTCTTTTGAGGAATTTCAAAAAAAGTTTCTTTTACCTGAATTTCAGCGCGAAGATAAAAAAATCAAACGCTAAAAACAAGTAGAAACGAATTTTTTTTCAATTTTTTTGATTTTATGCACCACAAAATGCATAAATATGCAATAAATTAAGAAAACAAGCTATTTTATACATTTTTTATTATTTTTGATGATGTAAAAAGGATGCTGATGTAATTGTTAGTTTGAAATTCAGTATGTAATATTTTATGAAGCATTTACGATTGAGAATAGCCGTAATCAGAAAAACGAATGTATGACAAAGGCAATATGCAAAAGACAAATATTCAAAATTTGAAACAGAATGTATGTCTCAAATAGACAAAATAGATTCTATTTTATCTCTTTCTGCTCAATTATTGGATGACAGCCGTAAATTTAATGCAGAACAAAAAACGCCGATTTTCGAGCAATATAACAATATGATGAATTTATTGTTCGACAAAGTAAAGAAAGAAAAATCTGCCGAAGTGGTTTTGACTCTTCTTTTACAAGCACAACAAATGAATCAAAAAATTGTCTTACTTAAAGACAAAGATTGCAAAGAGCTAATCAAAGAAATAAAAAAGAGTAAACCCTTAGAAAATAAATTCACCGTATTTTTAAAAGGTTGAGGTGTAACGTATCGATAGATTCGCTACACATTTAATCTCATTTGTTTCGTTAAAAACCATTATCTTTCGAGCATGAAAGATAGAGAAAGACAAATAAGAGCACGCAAAAACTGGCTTAAA
>JAISVA010000014.1 GCA_031271815.1 Prevotellaceae bacterium
AGAAGATGAGTTTTCAGTCAAAATTGTTGATAAGTTAGCTAAGGTTTACACGCGCGAAGGCATAGAAGAATGGATCCTGATTCATTGCGAAGTGCAGGGAGAATATAAGCCCGATTTTCCGCAGCGGATGTACACTTACTTTTACCGTATTTTCGACAAATATAATAAGCGCATTTCTGCCTACGCCATCTTAACCGAAAAAAGTCCGAAAGCGCGGGTTGATAAATACGCCACCGAATTTCTTGGCACCAGGCTGGAGTATCATTACAATGTTTACAAAATTTCACAGCAAAGCGAGGAAGAACTGTTGCAAAGCGGGAATCCTTTTGCAATGATTGTCCTCACAGCGCGTTCGGTCTTGAAACAGAATCGGTTGGACGATGATACGCTGATGGAGATAAAGTTGAAACTGGCGCGAAAGTTTTTTGAAAAATCGTTTGACAAAAAGAAAATACGCTCGATAATGAATTTTCTAAATAGCTATATTCGATTTGAAAACACAGAAAATAATATTATTTTTGAACATCATTTGGATCAAATAAAAGGGAGGACGGAAACCATGGGAATAGAAGAATTGATACTAAGGGCAAGTAAGCATGAAGGAATAAAACTTGGTCAAAAACAAGGAGTCGAACGTATCGTAGCCAATATGATTCGCAAAAAACTGCCGGAAGAAATGATTATTGATATTGCCGGCGTACCTTTAGAATACATACGAAGGATGAAATCAGAAATAATGAAAAATAATACAAGCAACTGATTTTTATAACCACAAAGAACAAAGAAAACAAAAAATAAATACAATTTCGCGTTCTTTGTGCCTTTGCGTTTATAAAATTCATTTGTTTATACATTGATGGTAATTATTGGATAAGCATATTTTCATATCTCCTCAATTTATCTTAAACTCCAACTCCTCAATCTCTCCTTTTTTTCGTTCCAGAAAATGAATCAATTCGTTGCCTACAGCTATTTTCAGCATGCGCGAAAACAAGTCAACGGAAATACCGGTTGCCTGTTCCTTTATTTTAAAATAAAGCAATACTTTTCCCTGATTTTTTTTTATTTCGGAAATAAGATCTTCGGTAAAATCTTTGTCAACACACTCTTCGGGAATCGAAATAGAAATCTTCTCAATCAGTTTGTCCTTCACTTCGGGAAGTAATGAAATGGAATTAATTTTAAACTCAAACTCCTGATTATTAAATCGTTTTGGCTGGTATTTGCCTTTAAGAAAAAGAAAAAGACCATTTTCCATATATTTCCCGAATTCGATATAATCATTTCCAAAGAAAGGAAATTCATGCGATCCGGAAAAGTCCTCAATAGTTACAATCCCAAACGGATTTCCGTTTTTGGTAGTTCCCTTTCGTACGTTTGTGACCATTCCGCCGGCTGAAAGCTCTTTGTTTTTCAGATTATCCGGATTTTTAAAATCGTCCATTTTAGCATTGCAGACGTGATTTAAAATGATGGAATATTCGTCTAACGGATGCGCCGACAGGTAAATTCCGACCAGCTCGCGTTCCTTATTTAATCGCTCTAATGACGACCAGGCCGCTGCTTTCGGTATTTCCGGCTTGGCGATGGCAATGGCATCGAAACCTCCGAATAATGATATCGAAGCGCTTATCCTGTCTGCCTGTACCTTGTTTCCATAACGCATCAGCACTTCGGAGGTTTGCTCACCTTTCGCATTTGTTACAAAAAATTGTTCGCGACTCACATCCGAAAAGGAATCGAACGCGCCGGCTAAAGCTAAACTTTCTACGTTCTTACGGTTGCAGGCATTCAGATTTACGCGTTCAATAAAGTCAAATACGCTCGTAAAAATACCGTTTTTCTCACGCTCGCGAACAATCGCCTCAACAGCGCCGGCGCCAACGCCTTTTACACCACCCAGCCCGAAACGAATATCCCCGGCTTTGTTGGTCGTAAAGTCCAACTCACTTTCGTTTACGTCCGGTCCAAGTACACGAATTCCCATACTTTTGCACTCGTCCATAAACTTGGTGATTTCCGTGATGTTGTCCTTATTGCGCGTTAAGTTGGCAGCCATAAATTCGCCCGGATAGTGCGCTTTCAGGTATGCCGTCTGGTATGAAATCCATGAGTAGCAGGTTGCGTGGGATTTGTTGAATGCGTAAGATGCGAATTTTTCCCAGTCCGCCCAGATTTTTTCCAGCACCTTCGGGTCATGCCCGTTTGCCTGTCCGCCGGCTATGAATTTCGGCTTCATCAGATCCAGCTTGTCACGCATCTTTTTTCCCATGGCTTTGCGCAGCGCGTCCGATTCTCCACGCGTGAAATCAGCCAGCAAGCGCGACAAGAGCATGACCTGTTCCTGATAGACGGTAATCCCATACGTGTCTTTGAGGTACTTTTCCATAACAGGAATGTCATAGACAATCGGTTCCTGTCCGTGTTTTCGCTTCACGAACTGGGGAATATAATCCATCGGACCGGGACGGTAAAGGGCATTCATCGCAATCAGGTCTTCAAACTGTGTCGGCTTTAATTCCTTCAAATATTTCTGCATACCGGCAGATTCAAACTGAAATGTTCCGACGGTCTGTCCGTTGCTGTAAAGCTGATAGGTCAATTCGTCATTAATCGGAATCCGGTCAATATCGACCTCTACGCCTTTTGATTTTTTTATGGCTTTCAGCGCCTCTTTGATAATGGAAAGGGTTTTCAGTCCCAGAAAGTCCATTTTAATCAGCCCGACATCTTCGATTACTTTTCCTTCGTATTGGGTAACCAGCACATCCTGACTTGTTTCCTTGTCTTTTGCCGTGCTGAGGGGAACGAAATTGGTCAAATCGTCCGAGCCGATAATGACTCCGCAGGCGTGTATGCCAACCTGCCGGACGGTTCCTTCCAGCATTCCGGCATATTTCAGTGTGTCCGACAGGTTTTTATCGTCCGAGTTGAGCGCATCTTTCAGTTCGACGACGTGCTCAACGCAATTTTTGATGTTCACTTTCGGCGCTTTTCCGTCTTTTCCTTCGGGAAAACGGTCGGGAATAAGCTTGGTCAGCCGCTCGGCTTCCGAAAGCGGCAGCTTCTGTACGCGCGCTACGTCTTTAATGGCTGACTTTGTAGCCATTGTTCCATAAGTGATGATGTGCGCCACGCGCTCTTTGCCGTATTTTTCCGTTACCCAGCGAAGCACCTCGCCGCGTCCGTCATCGTCGAAGTCAATATCAATATCGGGCATCGAAATACGGTCGGGATTAAGAAAACGTTCAAAAAGCAGGTCATATTTCATCGGATCCACATCTGTGATTTTCAAACAGTAAGCGACTGCCGAACCGGCAGCGGAACCACGCCCCGGTCCTACCGAAACATTCATTTCACGGGCTGCCCGGATAAAATCCTGCACAATGAGGAAGTAACCCGGGAATCCCATCGTCTTCATCACTTCCAACTCGAAATCGATTCGTTCCTGCGCCTCTGCCGGAATGGGATCGCCGTAACGGATTCGGGCTCCGTCGATGGTCAATTTTTCCAAATAATCGGCTTCCAATTTGATGCGGAGTACCTTCTCGTAACCGCCCAACTTGTCGAAACGACCGGCATCTTCCTTGTTAAATTCGGCACGCAAATCTTCTTCCGAAAATTTCGTCTTATAGGTTTCTTCCGTTCCAAATTCTTCGGGAATGGGAAATACGGGCATCAGGGCGCCTGAGTTTATGTCGTAAAATTCGATTTTATCGACAATCTCGACCGTATTTTCCAATGCTTGCGGAATATCGGAAAAAATCGCTGCCATTTCTGCCGGCGTTTTCAGCCACTCCTGTTTGGTATAGCGCATCCGGTTGGGATCATCGAGGTCTTTTCCGGTGCTGAGGCAAATCAGCCGGTCGTGTGCCTCGCCGTGTTCTTCTTCCACAAAATGGACATCGTTGGAAGCGATCAGCTTGGTATTCGTTTTTTCCGCCAGTTGGATTAACAGCGGATTAACTGCTTTCTGCTTTTCATAAACGGAAGTATCTGCGCCTGGTTTATTCGTTTGATGCCGTTGTAACTCAATGTAATAATCTTCTCCGAAAAGGCTTTTGTGCCACATAATTGCTTCTTCTGCTTCTTTGAGCTGACCGGAGTCGGCCTTTCTGGATATTTCACCTCCCAAGCAGGCGGAACAGGCAATCAGTCCTTCATGGTATTGCTCCAAAAGTTCCTTATCCACACGCGGACGATAGTAATAACCGTCAATCCAAGCCTTTGAAATTAACTTGCAAAGGTTTTGGTATCCTTTTTTATTTTTTGCCAGTAAAATCAAATGCCAGCCGCTACGGTCGTCCTCCGTTTTTTTGCTGGAAAGCGAATTGTGCGCCACATAAACTTCGCAGCCGAGGATCGGCTTAAACAGCTTTTTTGTTAATGCGTTTATCTGTTCTTCACAGTCCTGAAGGACTTGTTCCGCGTTTTCTTCTTCTCCGGGATTCGCCCTGATCGCCTTGATCCGTTTTTTTAAATCCGAAATTTCTCCTTTTATCTTTCCGTTTTTCTTTTCGGAATAGTCGAACAGTTCTTTGCATCCGAACATATTCCCGTGGTCGGTCAATGCGATTGCCGGCATTCCGTTCGCCAGGCATTTATCAACCAGTCCTTGAATAGTTGACATTCCGTCGAGCAACGAATAGTAAGAGTGCACGTGAAGATGAGTAAACTGAGCCATTTTCCTGAGATTTAAAAGATTATGAACGTGCGTGATTTAACACACACATTTTGCAAGCAAATACAAATTTAGTCAAAATAAAGAAGTCGGGCAAAAGTCCGACCGCTAAAAATAAAAAACTTATGAACAGGTAAAAAACTTATCCTCTACTGTTCATGCTGATTTCATCCGGATTAATTGTTTCTATGGAACTCTCCAGCTCTTCTTCTGCCGGATGTCTATCTGTTTTTTTTGTTTCAACCATTTGTACTGGAGCGTGCTTCCCACCCGAATAAAGCAAATCGGATTTCGATTTTGATTTGTTTCCGAGAGCCTCTTTTTCCTGATAATTAGAAGTGTTTGTTTCCATAATTTTTATATTAAAAAAATAAATTTATGTACTTCTAACAGATAAGGTAAAGCTTCGGTTCATTATTTATTAATAAAAAACAAATAAATGATGCAGGGATTGTCTCAAAAGTCTTTTTGAACGCAGATGACACCGATAATACGGATGAATACTGATTTTATATAGCTGATAATTAGTTGTTTATATAATCCTTATTCATTTGTTACCTGTGAAAATCTTCGTGAACTACGTTCTTTTGAGGCAGTCACATGGCATCAAGTAAACTTACGTTATTGAGAATCACTAAAAATGGACAACATCCGCGAATCTTCACGTCCGTTGCCCATTATTAATTGTCAATTAGTAACTAATTCATGTTGCCGGTTGATTTCAAGTCCGACTGACAGTCAGATAACCCCTTGCAAGCGAAGCGAAGCCCGGGGGATGAGTAACGGCTATCTCTTTCCCAATTCCGAAAAGGTTCAATCCGCTACGGGGTTGATTGGCAGGGCGCATCGTTTCTATTCTCGCTCTATCCCGAACTTCGCTTCGCTTGCAAGGGGTTATCTAACTGTCAGTCCTACGGACTTCGAAATAGAAATTATTTTGAGGTATATAAATAGCAACTTAAATTAACTATTAATTACATAGTCATATTCATTCCACCGCAGCAGGAGACTACCTGTCCGGTAACATACGACGAAAGTTCGGATGCCAGGAATGTAGCCACATTTGCTACATCTTCCGGGGTTCCGCCCCGACGCAACGGAATTTTTTCAGCCCACTCTTTTTGCACTTCTTCCGAAAGCGCTGCGGTCATTTCTGTAATGATGAATCCCGGTGCGATGGCGTTTGCGCGAACGTTGCGCGAGCCCAGCTCCTTGGCGATGGATCTTGTCAAACCAATCATACCGGCTTTGGATGCCGAGTAATTGGCTTGTCCGGCATTTCCCGAAACTCCTACAACGGAACTCATATTGATAATGCTGCCCGATTTTTGTTTCATCATAACCGGCGTGCAGGCGTGAATAAAGTTGAACGCCGATTTCAGGTTTACGTTAATCACTGCATCCCATTGAGCTTCGCTCATACGTATCATCAAGCCATCTTTGGTTATTCCCGCGTTGTTTACTAAAATATCGATGCGACCGAAATCTTTCATTATCTGATCAACCACCTGGTGCGATTCGTCAAAATTGGCAGCGTTGGATGCATATCCTTTTGCTTTAACACCCAACGCAGAGAGTTCGTTTTCCAATGCTTTAGCGTTTTCGTCAATACTCAAATCCGTAAAAGCGATGTTTGCTCCTTCCTGTGCATACTTTACTGCAATTGCTTTTCCTATCCCACGCGCAGCTCCCGTGATGAGCGCTGTCTTTCCTTCTAATAGTTTCATACGATTATACTAAATTTAAATTTGCGTGCCAAAAGTAATAAAATTATGTGAATCAAATGATAAAATTAAGATTTGATTTTTATCTCCACACTGGAATTGTACCTGCAATCGTGTGAATACGCTTTCTTATGTGTTAAGCATTTATATCGATTTTTTTGCTACATTTGCAAAATTCCGATTTTTTCGTTATCTATTATGATGAAGCTGTTTAAGCGATTTCTTACTTTATTTTTCTTTTTTCTGGGAACGATGAACATTGTCGCTCAGAAAAATGCAATCTATAAGTTTAAGGCAGAAGCACTTGGCGGTACCGTTTTAAACGGAGACGGATTTTGCTACGGTATTGAAAGCGCTTTCGAACTGCCGTTTTACGGAAACCGGAATTGGGAATATACCTACAATTTCCCAACCCTCGGTTTTGCACTGGGCGCTTTTAAGTTTACCGAACTTGGTTACGTTGAACCGGTTATTTACACCAATCCTTACTTTAATTATCCTTTTATTCACAATCCGGGGGCATTTTCGCTGAATGTAAAATTGGGAGCCGGACTTGCCCTGATGGGAGACGGAAATGATGAAACCGGTTATATTTTTCCCCTTACGGGATTTTTGACCGGAGGCATCAACACTGAAATCGCATTGCAAAAAAAGTACGGAAGACCTGCCGGACAATGGAGCATCACCATGGGTGTAAACTGGAAAGCGCTGCACAACGGGAATGCAACCAAGCAATCCCGCAGTCTGTTTATCATTGATGGAGCGCTCGGCGTAAAATTCACGCCGAATGTCAATCCGCTTCCGATAAAACATCCCGCAAAACCGGTCGATCAAGTGATGGCGCTTGAAATCTGCACACAGGGAGGCGTGAACCAGCTGTCGAGAGATGATCGCTATTATTATCCGAATGCCTCGCTCAATTTCGGTTTCTATCTGCCGTTGTCCAACGCTTATCGTCTTGGATTGGGTGCGGATGGCTTTTTTAACAGCATCTACGACGGTACGCAGCGAACAACCGGAAACATGCGCTATAATTTTATCAAAGAGGATAAGCTCATAAACCGAATCAGAGCCGGTGTATTTCTTGCCAACGATTTGACGATCGACCGGTTTATCATTGGTTTGCATGCCGGCGTTTATGCTTTTAATCCCATAAAAATACCGGAGTATGATGAACAGGGCAGGAAAAACGACAACCTGATAGAAAACCTGATTTATACCAAACTGGTGATGAAGTACAAGCTCTCGCCAAACTGGATGATAACTTCACAGTTTAAATCACACTTATCAAAAATAGAATGTTTTGAGCTTGGATTCGGCTATGTCATCCCCGAATTTAGCCGGCTGATGAAAAATCCGTTCCGGAATATCCGCCTTAAAAAAGAAGATCCGAAAGAGCTTCGGATTGAGGGTAAGCGTTACAAATGACTTTGCTTATGCCTGTTATTTCTTCTATCGCAGGTATGCCTCGTTAACAGGATTGATCTATAATCTCTTGTTGATCATATTCACTTCTTTTTGGAATGAAAATTTTTCTTTTCAATTTTTTTGTCTTTAATTTCAAAATGAATTATATATAACGTTTATCAGCAATAATTTGAAAATGTTTGGACAAATATTCCAATGCATATGTGTTATGTGGCATACAATAACCTTGAAGGAAAAGAGCAGAGGCTTTTTTCAATTTTCTTGAAGTAAAAAAATAAACGTAATTTCAGGCGCTCATGTTTTTTATTCTTTTTTCAGTAAAAAATAAACCGCAGTCGTATAAAAATCCTGCACCAAGGGGATTTGGAATATTTTCGGGACTTTTCTTGGTTTGAGCCCGAATTTTATCTCATAATTAGGATTAATCAGATAGTGGGTTTTTTCAACTACCTTGAAATTTTCGTCACGGATAATTCTTTTAAACCGGTTTATGCTCAAGCCGGTTTCCCTGATTTCGAGCAATCCGTTTATTTTCCCTTTCGATTCACCTCCTTTTCTCAGTATGCCGGCATACATATTTTGGGGTAGAAGATGAAAATAAGGCATCATCCCCAACCATTTATTCTCGCATATCTGTTGATGACCGCCAAAAGGATTTCGCCATGGCGGGAAAGCAAAAAAAGCAATTCCGCCGGGAGACATAAAGTCTTTGAGGCGTTTCATAAACTTTTCCTGACAGGGAATGTGCTCGATTGCATCCCGTAAAAAAATAACATCAAAAGTTCCGCCGAGTTCTTCCGGTTTTACTTCGTAAATATCCCTTGCCAAAAGGTGTAGATGCTCTTTCAGCGGATTTCCGGCATAGAATTTTTCCGCATTAAGTATGCTTGTCTCTAATAATTCAACCCCATAACATTCGCATCCGGCTTCCAGGAAAGGGTATAAATTTCCGGCTTCTCCGCATCCGATTTCCAATACGCGGGTTCCTCGGTTCAACGAGATATGTTTTTGTATGTAGGGGAGAACCGAAATCCGGCTGCTCTCTTTTTGTTCGTTAAAATATTGAAACCGGTCACGATGGCGTTCTTGCATACAGAATTTATTTTTGATTTCTATCTGTAAAAATAGTGAAATTTATTTGAATGGACTTGTTAACTGATTCCATATACAAAGATAAGCGTAAAATTTAATTTATGCTACAAATTTTAATTTAGAATTTTTACATTTTTTAATCGTCAAATTACCCTGAGCCGGGAGTCTTCGTTTCCGGTTAAAATGATTTTCTGCCTATTCAAACAGCAATGATGTCATGAGGTACTTTGATCCAACGTTCCGGCTGGGGTAGTTTTAAAAGAACGCAGTTGACACGGATTTTCACAGATGATAAATGAATAAGGATTATATAAAAAACTAATTATCAAACATGTAAAAATCGGTATTCATCCGTGTTATTCGCGTTCAAAAAGACTTTTGAGACAGTCTCATATTTTAATTTATCATATCAAATATATTTTTTGAATCGAATATAAACTTAGAATAAAAAATATTTCACTTCAGTATAACCTGAATTAAGGATACTTTACCATCCGGTGCGTTTATTCGAAATTATTTTTTCATTTTTACTTTGCCAATCAAAAAATTATTTTTACTTTTGCAGGATTTTAAAAATAAAAGTTACAGAAACAATGAAAACCCCGGTTTATACGCTTAATGATGTTGGAATAAAAGAGAATCGGGATTTTTGTTTTTATTATAAAAGTTAAATGCGTTGGTGTCTTTCCAACGCATTTTTTTTGAAATTTGAGATTAATGATGTTTAGGTTTACGGTTACGCAGGATTTCTTCTATTCTATATTATACCGTCGCTTCAGTACCTGTAAATTCCCAATGGGATGATATTTACAACACAGGATGTAAATCCTGCCTGAATGAAATTAAAAATTTGAAATTATATACTAATTACAAGATGTCACAAGAAATTAAAAAAGTCGTATTGCTTGGGTCCGGAGCATTGAAAATCGGACAGGCGGGAGAATTTGACTATTCAGGCTCGCAGGCATTGAAAGCAATGAAAGAAGAGGGTATCGTTACGGTGCTTATCAACCCGAATATTGCAACTATCCAGACTTCCGAAGGAATCGC
Organism: Prevotellaceae bacterium; assembly: GCA_031271815.1. Taxonomy (GTDB): domain Bacteria; phylum Bacteroidota; class Bacteroidia; order Bacteroidales; family Paludibacteraceae; genus RGIG9379. The sequence goes on from JAISVA010000014.1 coordinate 9,976, forward strand.
GGATAGGGTTTATTTCCTGCCGATTACCCCGTATTTTGTGGAAGAAGTGATTAAAAAGGAAAAGCCGGACGGCATCCTTTTGGCATTCGGCGGGCAAACGGCTTTAAATTGCGGAACGGAACTGTACCTTTCGGGCACGCTTGAAAAATACGGTGTGAAAGTACTTGGAACTTCGGTAGAAGCAATTATGATTACAGAAGACCGTGACTTATTCGTAAAAAAACTGAACGAAATAGACGCTAAAACGCCTGTTTCACAAGCAGTTGAGAATTATCACGACGCATTGAAAGTTGCCGGGCACATCGGTTTTCCCGTAATGGTGCGTTCGGCTTATGCACTTGGCGGATTAGGCTCGGGCATTTGCGAAAACGAGGAGCAATTTGCCATACTTTGCGAAAGCGCACTGGCCCACTCCAAGCAGATTTTAGTAGAAGAGTCGTTAAAGGGATGGAAAGAGATTGAATTTGAAGTAATCCGTGATAAGAACGACCACTGTTTTACGGTTGTTCCGATGGAAAACTTCGACCCGCTCGGTATTCACACCGGCGAAAGTATCGTAGTAGCGCCGATTATTTCACTTTCACAGGCACAAATCGACCTCTTGCAGGATGTGGCAAAAAAAGTAGTCCGCCACATCGGAATTGTAGGCGAATGTAACATCCAATACGCTTTTAACGCCGAAACCAACGACTACCGGATCATCGAAATCAACGCCCGTTTGAGCCGCTCGTCAGCGTTGGCATCCAAAGCATCGGGCTATCCGCTGGCATTTGTCGCCGCCAAGCTGGCGTTAGGCTACACGCTCGATCAAATCGGCGAAATGGGTACGCCTAACTCAGCTTACGTTGCACCTTCGGTTGATTATATGATAGTAAAAATACCGCGCTGGGACTTGACCAAATTCGTGGGAGTAAGCCGCCAAATCGGTTCATCGATGAAATCGGTAGGCGAAATTATGTCTATCGGAAAATCGTTTGAAGAAATCATCCAAAAAGGGCTGCGTATGATTGGACAGGGAATGCACGGTTTTGTAGGCAACCGCGAAATCGAGTTTCCGAACCTTGACGATGAATTGGCAAACCCGACCGACCTCCGTATTTTCGCCATCGCCAAAGCATTGGAAAAAGGTTACACCATCGACCGCATTTATGATTTGACCCGGATTGACAAATGGTTCCTGAGCAAATTGAAAAACATTGTCGATTACGCTCAGGTACTTTCTCAATATAAAAAAATCGAAGACCTGCCGGCAGACGTGCTGAAAGAGGCAAAGCGGCTGGGATTCTCCGATTTCCAGATAGCGCGTTATGTCGAAGATCCCGAAGGAAACATGGAAAAAGAGTCGCTTAGGGTGCGTGCAGCGCGAAAAAATGCGGGCATTTTACCGTCTGTTCGCCGCATCAACACCATTGCGTCCGAACATCCGGAATTAACCAACTACCTCTATATCACTTACGGAACGGAAGGTTATGCCATCAGTTACGATTACAAAAACGAAAAGACGGTTGTTGTGCTCGGTTCGGGCGCTTACCGCATCGGTTCGTCGGTCGAATTTGACTGGTGCTCGGTCAATGCGGTGCAAACGGCGCGTAAGCTGGGCTACAAGTCTATTATGATTAACTACAATCCGGAAACCGTTTCGACGGACTATGATATTTGCGATCGCCTCTACTTCGACGAGTTGAGTTTTGAAAGGGTGCTCGACATCATCGACCTTGAAACTCCGAAGGGCGTAATTGTATCGGTAGGCGGACAAATCCCGAACAACCTGGCAATGAAGCTCTACCGCCAGAATGTGCCGGTGTTGGGAACTTCGCCGGTTTCGATCGACCGCGCGGAGAACCGTCACAAATTTTCGGCAATGCTCGATTTGCTCGACATCGACCAGCCGCGCTGGAAAGAGCTGACAAACTTCGATGAAATCGGTAAATTTGTAGAAGAAGTAGGATTCCCGGTACTGATCAGACCTTCCTACGTACTTTCCGGAGCAGCAATGAACGTTTGCTACGATAAAGAGCAGATGGTTACTTTCCTCCAGGCTGCCGCCAAAGTGTCGAAAGAATATCCGGTGGTTGTTTCCGAGTTCCTGCAAAATGCCAAAGAGATTGAATTTGATGCAGTTGCCAAAAACGGCGATGTTATTGAATACGCCATTTCCGAACACGTCGAATTTGCCGGAGTGCATTCGGGAGACGCGACGCTCGTTTTCCCCGCACAAAAAATCTATATGGAAACAGCCCGGAGAATCAAGAAAATAAGCAAGAAAATTGCGAAGGAACTCAATATCAGCGGTCCTTTCAACATCCAGTTTCTTGCTAAAAACAACGACATCAAAGTAATCGAATGCAACTTGCGCGCATCGAGGAGTTTCCCTTTTGTTTCAAAAGTATTGAAAAGAAATTTTATCGAAACGGCTACTAAAATTATGCTGGACGTACCGGTTGAAAAGCCGGATTCAACTACTTTCGACCTTGATTATGTCGGCGTGAAAGCCTCCCAGTTCTCTTTTGCCCGCTTACACAAGGCTGACCCGATTTTGGGTGTCGATATGTCGTCAACAGGCGAAGTAGGCTGTCTCGGCGCTGATTTTGACGAAGCCCTGACCAACGCTATGCTTTCCGTAGGCTACCACATTCCGAAAAAGGGCATTTTGGTTTCTTCGGGCGATGCCAGGGGAAAAGTGGATTTGTTGGACGCCTGCAAGATCCTTAACGTACTGGGCTACCAAATTTACGCAACGGAAGGGACGCAAAAATTCCTTGCTGATAATGGCGTAACCGCAACCATCGTAAGCTGGCCGGATGAAACGAAACACAAGGATATTCTCAAGCTGATTGCCAATCATGAAGTAGATCTGGTTATCAACATCCCGAAGGACTATACCAAGCGGGAGTTAACCAACGGTTACAAAATCCGCCGATCGGCAATCGACCACAATATCCCGCTGATAACCAACGCGCGTCTGGCAAGCGCATTCATCCAGGCATTTGCCAATACAAAAGAAACGGATATTCAGATTAAAAGCTGGCAGGAATATTGATTTTTTCTAAAATAAAATGTTGAACGGAAAACTTGAAAACGGTTTTCCGTTCATTTTATAAAGCTGCAAACTGCCAATTTATTTCAACAGACAAAAATGGAAAAACTAAAGTTATGCGTAAGAGAACTTTATAATTGTAACGATAAAGAACAACAAATAAAAACGCTTCAGAAAATCAATCAATTGCTGTTGACCGGATATATGCTGGAGATTGATGAGTCATTTAGGGTGTATCCGATTGAAGTAGAGGCTTATTACTACAATGAAAACTTCAGGGATTTATGTGTTCATCGAAATGAGTTGCAGGAAAACCGGTTCGGAAAACTGTATTTTCATCGTGCCGGAAAAGCGAAAGAGACTGCATTCCTTTATGATTTTGGTGGTATTGATATTTGCCTGTCAGATAAAAAGGAGGTTTTTTTAGGTTTTTTGATCAGAAGCGCCTGGATTAATGATGAAGAAAAGCCAGTATGCGGACCGGGTATATTGACAAGAAGGATTGTGCGTCATATTTGCAAAAATGATTCTATAGTAAAAATAACAGAGAATGAGAAAGTCAAAATCAATCAAATTGAAGAACGGAATAATACGGTTGTCCGGGCATTGAATGACAAAAGAAAAAAAGATTCCATTGTTTTCAATTCCACAAGGTTTGGCATTAATCCTGCTAAATACGGGTTATATAAATTGCGTTCGTTAATTGAGCTGAAAGAGCCTCATCATCCTTTCAAAGAAAAAGAGAAAGTCATCATATCCTATATGAAAGAAAATCATATCAAACCGGTTGCCGAAAACGTAAAATCCCTTTTGGGTTATGCCTCCAAATCCATTTTGGAGAAACTGAGTGCCGTTTAAATTTTCATCGCTTGCGCCGGTTTGTTGCCGGTGTGTTTTCTAATAACCAGGGTTGTCTTAAAAGTCATTTTGAACGCAGATGACACGGATTACACGGATGAACACGGATTTTATGTCATTGATAATTAGTTATATATAAAATCCCTGTTCATTTTTTATCTATGAAAATCCGTGTTATCTGTGTCATCCGCGTTCTTTTGAGACAGTCACGGCTATTTACAAGATCATCAATTTTTTTAATCCCGGTCATCTTATAAATCTTGTAAAAATCCCGGTTTAAGACAATTACAGCTTTATCTCCACCCCATTATAAAAATCAAGAATTTTCGTACAAAAGATATAATCGTACTTTGCCCGGATTTGTTCGGATAAACTTTGTGCCAAGCGCGTTTGGGCTTCGTTAAATTTGTAACCGTATCTTTTTATTGCTATGAACAAACGACTATTTCTTTAGAATTATATGACATTCAAGGAAAACTTGTTAAATTTGTTGCGGACGGAATTACATATCCTGAAGGTAAAAATGAAATTAATATAGAAAGTGATTCATTGGAAAAGGGTTTGTATTTGCTCAAATTGACTATTAACAATTGGGATTTTGTTTATAAACTCATTAAAAATTGACCATAATGAAAATCGCATTAAACATTTTTGGTATCATTGCGCTTTTATGTCTATTTCCCACTTATGGAAGAAATGTAAAATGTCCGGATTTAGATAAAAACGTTTTATCTTGGTTCCCTTATGAAGAAGGAAGCGTTATTCGCTTGGAAAACGAAGTAACAAATACATCACTGATGTTCCAATTAACCAAGTGAGGATTAATCATACTACTCATTATAACACCGGCAAAGATTGTGGTCATTGCGATAATCTTATTGAAATTGGTAATAATTATGATTTCAGTATTTCTGTTTCTATGGAAAAAGATAAAATAAAATCAGAGCATTACAACATAATAAGGCGTAAATTTCTATGAAAATCCAATTATATCAGAAAATTATGAGTTTAACAATAAAACGTATGAACAAGTAAAGTTTTTTGAAAAAACAGGAGGTAACGTTTTAGCACGGTATGGCGACAGACGCTATACCGAACGCTCGCATTGTACATTAATACGATACGACAAACGAGCGTATCAAATTTCATGCGCTTGCCCTGCTTTTTATCGCTTTTAACCCGGAAAAAGAAAAAATGCTTGTCTTTGCAGCCTATGTTTAAAGCGAAGAAGGAGCCCGTGAAGTAAATAACCCCTGACATTTTTGTCAAGGTTATCCCTTAGTTGCACTCAGGTACATTCCGCCTGGGTTATTTTCATTTACTTTATATTAAATAGTGGCTTGACAGGGTGCATTATTGCATTTTGTTGAAGTTAGCATGTCGAATAACACTTTAATTTAAAAACATCATGAACAACGAAAATAAAACAATTCACGACTTCGATTTTTTCTCGAATTAAAACGAAATTAGCATGTTGATTATCAATGAATTATAATTTCAAAATTAAACAATTTGTGTTAATTCGTGTAATTCGCGGACTTTTAAGACATTCCAAAGTCTTGCGGCGTTTTTTTTCTGCCGGGCAATAATCCGTGACGGGATCTTTTCAGCCAATCATCCTTTTCTGAAAAAAGAATAATAATTCAAACAACCTTATAAATATTTATCGTTATTATTTGAATTGATTAAAAAAATTGTACCTTTGCCTCGAAATTTTGGTGGTGTTTTTTCCATCCGGAAGAGACACTGAAAAGGGAATCAGGTGTAAATCCTGAACAGACCCGCTGCTGTAAGCTCCGCCAAAAGTCTTTGAATACTGCTTTTTCCACTGTTTTGCAAAGAAACGGGAAGGACATTCAAAGAAGGAGTAAGTCAGAAGACCTGCCAGAATAACAAAACCTTTTTCCTTTGTCCTTCCCCTTGTAGGGAAGTCCCGAAGGTGAAAGGGGTTCAAAAGCTTTCGAGGAATAGAGCTTGAGACGAACAGGGCAGGTTGCGCGGCTTTTCGCCCATCCTGCAAGTTTATCCAAATTTATTTTTTTATGGTCTTGCCGTGCAAGCGGCAAAGGTTGTTTTTCGGAAGCTGTTTAATTGTCAAATTTTAAACGGCTTTTTATGTTTTCTGTAAGACATTTTACGTTGGTTGTGGGACTGGTGTTGGCCGTCGGGAGTACAGCACAGAGCAAGCTTGATTCCGTCCAACTATTGGAGGAATTTGAAGTGGTTGCCGATCGTTACCGTGAAGTAATTCCTTCGCAGCGACTGTCCGGCGTAAAGCTCGAAGCATTAAGCAGCTTTTCCGTTGCCGACGCAATTCGATATTTTTCGGGCGTGCAGATCAAGGATTACGGTGGCATCGGCGGACTGAAAACCGTAGATATTCGCAGTATGGGCAGCAACCACCTGGGTGTTTTTTACGACGGTATCGAAATCGGAAACGCACAAAACGGCACGGTCGATTTAGGCAAATTTTCACTGGATTTTATTGAAGAAGTCAGCCTTTACAACGGTCAGAAAAGCGAAATTTTCCAATCTGCCAAAGATTTCGGTTCGGCAGGAACGGTTTATCTGCGCACGCGTCGCCCAAAATTTACTCAAAGCAAGCAAACAAACCTCATCTCATATTTCCGCACCGGGTCGTTCGACCTTGTCAATCCTTCTGTTTTGTGGGAACAGAAAATCAACAAAAACATTTCTTCCAGCCTCAACGCCGAGTATGTTTATTCGTCGGGGAAATACAAATACCGCTATACAAAATACAATGCCGACGGCAGCATTGCCAACGACACGACCGCCGTCAGACAAAACGGCGATATTCATTCCCTGCGGCTCGAAGGCGGCTTCAACGGCTATCTTCCGCAGGGACATTGGAATGTCAAAGGTTATCTCTACGATTCGGAAAAAGGCCTACCGGGCGCCATCGTAAACAATGTATGGAAAAATTCGCAGCGGCAGTGGGATAGAAACGCCTTTGTACAGGGCAGTTTTCAAAAACAGCTGTTTAATGGTTACGATTTTCTGGTAAACGCCAAATATTCAAACGACTATATGCGTTATCAAAATCCCGATACCACGCTGATGCTTATTGACAATAAATTCCGTCAGCAGGAAATTTATGTTTCTACCGCCAATAAATATTCCATCTTTCCCACGTGGGATGTTAATTTATCCGTCGATTATAGCTGGAATACGCTTGACGCCAACCTGGCCGGCTTCGTTAATCCTTCCCGGAATACGGTACTTACAGCATTGGCAACGGCTTTTGAATGGCGGCGGTTGAAGGCGCAGGCAAGCCTTTTGGGAACATTTGTTTTTGATGATGTCAAAATAAAAGAAGCTGAAAAAGCAAGCGATAAATCGGAATATACGCCTGCTGTTTTTTTGTCGTATCAACCTTTTGTGAGGGCGAAATATATTTCGCCCCTACGGGTGCGTGCGTTCTACAAGCGCATTTTCCGGATGCCGACTTTCAACGATTTATACTACACCGATATTGGGAATATCAAACTTCGTCCCGAATTTACCACACAATACAACTTAGGCATTCAATACGGCAAAAATTTCAAAAAAGGAATTATCAACGATGTAACTGTCAGTGCCGATGCTTACTATAACGAAGTGATCGACAAAATTGTCGCCGTCCCGAAAGGCGGCAGCGGCGGCGGCAGCTTATACCGATGGATGATGATGAACCTGGGACTGGTAGAGATTCGAGGCGTCGATGTCGCTATAAAAACCGGAATAGCGGTTCGCAATGTAGGGGCGAAATATTTTTCGCCCGCGTATATCAACCTGTCATTCAGTTACACCTGCCAAAAGGCGCAGGATTTCACAGACAAAAACAGCGAATGGTATGGCGGACAAATCGCTTATATTCCGTGGCATAGCGGTTCCGCAATTGTCAATACACAATGGCGAACCTGGGATTTGAATTACAGTTTTATTTACGTTGGCGAGCGGTACCACAATTCGGCAAATATCCCTGCCAATCACGAACAGCCCTGGTACACGCACGATTTGACGCTTGGCAAGTCATTTAAATTTCGTAAGAGCGAAAAATATTTCGCCCCTGCAATGAAAATTTCGGCAGAAATTAACAACCTGCTTAATCAGGCATACGAAGTAATAACCTGTTACCCGATGCCCGGACGGAATTATAAGATTATTTTAAAAATGGAAATATAGAAAATTGAAATTATAAACGTTCTTTGACATATTGGTTTACACGATTTTAAGTAGAAAAATGTTTTTATTCAAATCAAAACATCATTATCTTTGTGATTTCAATTTTAAATTAAAATCAACATGGATATTAATAAACACATCATAGATAGCCGCATCAGGAAAATCGTAAGCGACAATCCGGACAAGTTTCAAAATGAAAAAGATGAAACCAGGAAGTTATCAAAGGCTTTTGTCTGTTTATCCGTTGCTACTTATTTGGACATAGATATAGAAGAAGCTTTTGACTTAATAACAGAAGGAGGTAATGATGCCGGAGTTGATGCTATTTATATAGGCGATATAACTGATTATACTTTTCAGGTTACGCTTTTCCAGGGAAAATATCATTTGAAAAATTTCGACAATGAAGATAACAGATTCCCTGCAAACGCCATACAAAGGGTAATAGGCAGCATTAGCGCAATATTTGATCCCAATAAACCTGTAGAAATGAACGATGACCTGAAGCCAAGGGTGGAAGAAATTCGTTCGCTCATTGCGGATGGATATGTTCCTTTGGTTCGATGTGTATTTACAAATAATGGGAAAAGATGGAATAATGATGGCGAAAACCATATAAAAAATTCCGGATTTTCTGAAAAGCAGGTACAATTTGAACATTTCAACCACGATGATATTATAAATTCACTGCAATCTAAAAAAGGTATCAGCGAATCTATACATCTATCAGGTAAAAGTATTTTGGAAGGGTTTAATTTCAAAAGGGTTTTGATTGGAAAAATCAAAGTGGAAGAATTGGCAAAATTATTTGAGAAGCACGGAGACGGATTACTCGACCAAAACATACGCAAATATTTAGGATTAAACAAAAACAGAATAAATGCAGCAATCAAGAATACGCTTGTTAATGATAAAAGAGATAACTTTTATTTTTATAATAATGGTATCACTATGATTTGCAATAAGTTTTCTACTAATGAATTGCAGGAATCGGACAGAACGGTAAGGGTTGAAAATATGCAAGTCATAAATGGTGGGCAAACTTGTAGAACCATATTGTATACCATAACAGACAATCCTGACATAGATTATTCCAATGCGTATGTATTAATTCGACTATATGAACTTTCAAATGAAGAAGAAAATGACTCATTGATTACGGATGTAACGATTGCAACGAACAGTCAAAATCCGGTCGATTTGCGAGATTTGAGGGCAAATGATGAAATGCAAAGAAACTTGGAAATGGCAATTTCTGAATTAGGATTCTTCTATAAAAAGAAAAGAGATAATATTGTTTCCTCACCAGATAAGACTATTCTTTCATCTGTAGCGGCAGAATCTATTTATGCGATCTGGAAAGAAAGACCCATTCAAGCAAAATTCAAAAAAAGAGAACTATTTGGAACATATTACAATGACGTTTTTGACAATATAAATGGTGCGCAACTTATCCTTGCAGTATTGATATATCGATATTGTGATGTACAAAGAAAAAAACAGCCTTTGATACAAAAATACCCACACATTCCATACAGCAATTATTTTATGGCAATGTTTATGGGACAATTTTTATTGAATGAATTAAACCTTTCTTTGAAGAAACTAACCCACAGGGAGTTTGATTTTGCTAAGACTTATTTTGAACAAAACAAGGAAAACTTGTTCGCCAAGTCCAACGAAAAAATAGTTAATGCTCTGCAAAAATTGTATCCTGATGGTTATGAGGGAATTGACAGAAGGAGACTTGCTGCCACATTCCGGCGAGGTGATTTATTAGAGGTATAATGTAGTTTCAAATTCCACTTTAAAAAAGCGTGTAAACCAATATCCAAAGGTTTACACGCTTTTTGTTTTTGTCACTTTTTAATAATAGAAAATATGAAACAGCGATTTTTATTACTAACGGCAGCACTGAGCTTTTGTTTACTTTCCTGCCGTGAAGATGTCGAGGTTTTCAAACCCGAAGTGGTGCCTGTTACGCCACCCGATTCCACCGGAGTGAACGACAGCATTTCACACGCAAGGATGCTTGGCTTTTACCTGCTCAACGAAGGAAATATGGGCAGTAATAAGTCTACATTGGATTATTTCGACTTTGCCGCGGGCGAATATCACCGCAACATTTACGGCAATGCCAACCCCGGCGTTCCCAAAGAGCTGGGTGATGTCGGTAATGATATTGCCATTTACGGAAATAAGCTTTACGCCGTTATAAACTGCTCGAACAAGGTGGAAGTAATGGATAAATACACTGCCCGCCGCCTGGGGCAGATTAATATTCCCAACTGCCGGTATATTAAATTCCACGAAGGCTATGCGTATGTTACCTCGTATGCCGGTCCCGTAGAGATCAATCCCTATTACGAGCAAACAGGCTACGTGGCGAAAGTCGATACGGCAACTTTTCAGGTGGTCGGTCGCTGTCTGGTGGGTTTTCAGCCCGATGAGCTGGAAATTGTCGGCAGCAAAATCTATGTCGCCAACTCCGGCGGATACATGGTGCCGAATTATGAAAACACCGTTTCCGTGATTGATATTCCAACCTTTACCGAAACAAAACGCATTGAAGTAGAAATTAACCTGCACCGCCTGAAAGCCGACAAGCACGGTAACCTGTGGGTAAGCTCACGCGGCGATTATTACGATACGCCTTCAAAACTGTTTTGGATTGATACCCAAACCGATACATACGGCGGCGCCATTGATATTCCCGTTACCGAAATGACGCTCGACGGCGACTCGCTCTACTTTTACAGCACCGAATTCAGCTACTACAATTATGACTGGAAGATTAATTTCGGAATTATTGACGTAACCACCAGGCAAATCGTCACCCGGAATTTCGTAACCGACGGTTCGGAAAGAGAAATCACGATGCCCTACGGAATTATGGTAAATCCACGGAACAAAGACATTTATATGACCGATGCCGCAAATTATGTCTTTCCCGGTATGCTATACTGTTTCGACCGCTACGGCAAAAAGAAATGGACGGCGCAGACGGGCGACATTCCGGCGCATTTTGCCATGCTTTATTCTGAACCTTGATTTCAGCAGGATTTACAGAATTAACAAGATTAAAAAATCATCCCTGTAATCCTGTAAATCTTGCTAAAATCCCGGTTCAAAACAATATTTTAATGACCCCAATGCCATTAAGGAGTGGCGCGGTGCAAGTCCGCATCAAGTTTATAATGAAAAAAATGTTTTTAAAAACCGGAACAGCGCTTGCTTTGGCAGCAGCGATATTCAGCAACGTTTCGGCGCAAACAACACAGACACTACGTGCAAGCAATGCTGCCAATTCAAGTAGCGGCTACATTAACTGGCAGGATGCCGAAGCTGGAGACCCAAGCCAGTGTAAAGGCGGCGGCTTTTGGAACCAGACCTACGGCAACAACGGCGGTTTCAAAGTAGGTAATTTCAGCATGTCACACAATTCGGGTTTTGACATTTACAGCTACTGGGGCGGATTTACTACCGGTTCAAACGGCGATAATCTGTGTTACACAACCAGCTGCACACAATCGCTTGCGCCATGTGCCGGTTCGGGCAGCGACGGATGGGTTTACAACCAGTGGGGCGTAATGGCAGGCGGCGGTCTTAACGCTTCCGGCGTTGCAACTCAGGGGCTGCCTTATTTTATCGGCTACTGGGATTATTTCTCCGAAGGCATAGACCCAAACAGCAAATCGCTGCAGATAAGTCTTGCCGACAATAACACGTTTACGTTGCAGTCGTTGCGGATTTGTAACCACCCGTGGCCCTATTACGGAAATATCTATGGCAACGGCTTTTCAAGACCGTTTAACCAGCCCGGCGATTATTTCAGACTGATTGTTCACGGCGTGCGAAACAATGGACCTGAGGTAACATATCCTATAACATTAGCGTCAACTAACAGTAATGGCATACTCTCGCAGGATTCCGAATGGAAGTTAATTTCATTTCCTCCAACTGTATGGCGGGATTTACAATATATATACTTCACAATGGAATCAAGCGATGAACTCGTAATAGGAGGCTTCAATTACGGTCCCAATACTGCCGTATATTTTTGTATGGATGATATAACCGTAACAAAATCGAATGCGGCTCCATCAAAAACCACTGTACGACAGGCTCAAAGAAGCGCACAGGTAGCTTCGCCTGCGGTAGAAGTTACAAAATACTTTCCAGTAGCATCGGTTTCGGGAGGAAAAGTAGCCGTGTATGATGCCAACGGAAAAGAAGTGTTGAATATGAGTGTAGAAGCGGGCGAAAAAATTAACTTATCAATGCTTCCGGCAGGCGAATACCGCTTACAGCACGGGCATAAGGTAATTCCTGTCAGTAAAAAATAAGCAGTAATTAAAAAGTAAAAAAAATGAAAGAAATAAATTTCCTTAAAAAATGGATACTGACGACAGTAGCATTTGTCCTGGTATCCGCAAATATCAATGCGCAAGTTATCACGCTGGATTTAAGCCGGCCGACCAGTCCCGAATCATTCGATTTTGATGCAAACGGCGTTTGGACGGAAACCTACAATTATAAGGATTATCCGTTCATTGAGTTTGGCACAATGGCTTTCTCACACAAAAACACGGTTTTTGAAGTATTCAACCGGCTGGCTGAAGACTATGAAGATGAAGAGTTTGCGGCAGAAATGATAGAAATGTTCGGGCTTTATGATGCTATCTGGGACGGCGTTACTGTTTCCAAAAACGGAGACAATGCCGAACACCGGACAAGTTGGGTTAGCAATCAGTGGGGCAATATGGCCGGCGGCGGCATTAAAACCGATGCCCGGGGAAATGTGCTGAAAGATGAAGACGGCACAGTGCTTACCGACCCCGATGCGCCTTATCTGTTAGCCTATTTGTCAGATATGAGTTGGCTGGAAAGCGCGTTTGGGTTTGTTCCTGCTTCTCCGTCGCTTCAAGCTGTTTTTTCTGACACTTACCAAGCCGTAGGAGTATATGTAAACAGCAGTCCCTGGCCTTATTACAGCCATATTAATGGCGACGGATTTGCCCGCGCGCTTGATCAGGACGGCGATTATTTCAAACTCATTATTCACGGTTTGGATGCAAACTATGAAGAAAACGGTAAAACTGTTGAATATTATTTAGCCAGAAATGAAGGCGGAACGCTTATTCAAAGTCCCAACTGGGAATGGGTGGACTTATCGGCACTGGGCGAAATCGGCGGACTGTATTTCACCATGGAATCTACCGACAATGACGCATATGGAATGCGCACCGCTACCTATTTCTGCATGGATAAATTGCAGGTAAGAAGCACGCAGGAAATACAAATCCCCGCTCACACCTATGAAATTACCGCGCCGAAGGACGCTGCTGTATTTGTAGGAGAAAAAGACCAGAGCGTAACCGTACTGGGTAACTATTTGAAAAAGCACTACATACCGTTCACCGAAAAACCTGCGGTAGCGGTTATAGAAGAAGGCGATACCAAAACGTGGTACTACAACGTGGAACGTATCCACAACTACCGCATCAGCCGCGAGGGCAGCATCACGCAGGTAGGTACATTTACGCCAAGTACCTTTGAAGGCAGAGTAGATACCATGCGCGTGTTTACCGAAGCGCAGCTCACGGCATACAGCCCGCAGGAAATCGACCACGATGTAAACAGCCTCGAAGGACGAAACATTGCCGATGTCCTTTTAAATATCAATGCACAGGGACATTTGAAATTACCGCTGGCCGACACCACATTCCAACTCGTAAACTGCCGCAACTGGCAGGCGATTGATACCGATGTAAACAACTATTTCATCGACCCCGATTTTCATTACATGGTAGTAAACGAAAACGGCGAGATTGACAAATCGGTCATTACCGTGAGCGAAAAAGGATTGATTACACCTGTGGGCGAAGGTACGGCAATTGTACTGGTAACGTATGACGCAATGGTTGCATATCACATCCAGCAGGGAAGCATTCCTCCCGGAACGCCTGCCAACACGCCTGTATTATTCAGCGCCTTGTGGGGTGAAAACACCGGTGTATTTGTAGTTACGGTAGATAACAGCCAGGCAACCGGCATCAATACCAACATGCTCATTAACCAGTACTGGAGCGAAATGAACGGCAACGAAAAAGTGGAATCAACGGCGATTGATGCCGAACACGACATTCTGTATTACGAAGCAGGCAAGGGAAGTTTTGCCTACACCTTCAAACCCGAAGGCGTATCGGAAGTATTCGTAGCAACACCTGCGGTTACCGCAACCGGAACTTCGTACAGCGGCTTCAGCACCGACAGCGTAACTGTGAATGCCGACGGTTCTTACACGGTAAATGTGACCTTTGGGCGTAACATTGTGAAACTGGTTTCGGCTGGCGGAAAAGCGGTTTATCAGGTGCTTACCGCCAAACCTGTCACTTGGGAAGTCAGCAACCTGACAGATCCGGGTACGGAAAAATTCAATGCAGGAGACGAAATATCTGTTAAATTCAACACGCTGTACCATCCGGCTAACAAGCTGTCGGGCATTTACAACATGTCGGCAGGCATCCAGTACACGGGCGAAAATGTAAACTTTCCGCTCATTCTCGGACCCGGTCAATACACCTTTGCAAGCCGTGCACAGGAATACCGGATGACTGTCCCCGAAGATTTTGAAGGCGATGAATATATACTTACCAACGGCGTTATCAAAGTACAGGGCTTCGGCAGCTACTACGGCGAACACCGCAACATCACGCTTCAGAACGGCGTTGACCCGAATCTGAACGCAAGCGTCCGTACCGCCTATTTCGGCGCATTGCCTGAAATTTCAATTCCGCTGAATGCAGCAGTAAGCAGCATCCGGCCAATTGACGCAAACACTACGGTAAGCGTTTATCCCAATCCATTCGCCGGTTACATTATCGTAAATACAACCACCGCAGGCACGGCAACTGTTTATAATTTGTCGGGCGCAGCAGTTTTGAGCGCCGGTCTCATAAACGGCAGCAACCGCATCGAAACTTCCGCCTTGCCGAAAGGTGTTTATGTATTGAAGGTTGGCGAAAACACGATTAAGATTGTAAAGTAGTCCGAACCGTAATTTTCATAAGATTAACCGGATTAGCAAGATTTATTTCCTAATCCGGTTAATTTTGAAAATCTTGTGAAAATCCAGGTTCAAGATCATTAATTAATTCAAGTTGCCGGTTGATTTCAAGTCCGAAGGAGTGACAGTCAGATAACCCCTTGCAAGCGAAGCGCAGCTCGGAGGATGAGCAATGGCTATCTCTTTCCCAACTCCGAAAAAGCTCAACCCGCTACGGGGTTGACTGGCAGTGTGCATCGTTTCTATTCTCGCTCTGCCCCGAGCTGCGCTTCGCTTGCAAGGGGTTATCTGACTGTTACTCCTCCGGACTTCGAAATAGAAATTATTTTGAGGTATATAAATAGCAACTTAAATGAATTATTTTACAAAGAAGTATAATTCAAAACGATTCTTATACAGAAACAGGTTATGGAATTACAAATTATTAAAAGAGACGGAAAACAGGAGATTTTTTCCCTTCAAAAAATCAAAAATGCAATAGCGAAAGCTTTCTTATCGGTCGGCTGTTTCGCTTCGGACGAGATCTTGACCAACATTCTCTGCCGGCTCAACATTTCCAACGGCACCACCGTAGAAGACATTCAAAATCAGGTCGAAGTGGCGCTGATGGCTGAGCGCTATTATGCCGTTGCCAAATCGTATATGCTTTACCGCCAGCGGCATACCGAAGACCGCGAGACGCTCGAAAAGCTCAACTTCCTGATGGAATACTGCGATGCCAGCAACGCCGCAACAGGCAGCAAGTATGATGCCAACGCCAATGTGGAAAACAAGAATATGGCAACGCTGATCGGCGAACTGCCCAAGTCGAACTTTATCCGCCTCAACCGCCGCATGCTTACCGACCGGATAAAGGATATGTATGGCAAGGAATTGGCAGATAAATACATAGACCTGCTGAACAGCCATTTTATTTATAAAAACGACGAAACCAGCTTAGCCAACTACTGCGCAAGCATCACGATGTATCCGTGGCTCATTGGCGGAACCGCTTCTATCGGCGGGAATTCCAAAGCGCCAACCAACCTGAAATCATTCTGCGGCGGATTCATCAACATGGTTTTCATGGTATCAAGCATGCTGAGCGGCGCCTGCGCTACGCCCGAATTTCTGATGTATTTGAACTATTTCATCGGGTTGGAATATGGCGGGGATTACTACCTTGAACCTGATAGACAGGCAGATTTATCTTTGAAAAAGAGAACGATAGACAAAATCATTACCGACTGTTTCGAGCAGATTGTCTACTCCATCAACCAGCCTACCGGCGCGCGCAATTTTCAGGCGGTTTTCTGGAACATTTCCTATTACGACCGCTTCTATTTTGAAAGCCTGTTCGGCGAATTTATTTTCCCCGACGGAAGCCGTCCCGACTGGGATTCGCTCAACTGGCTGCAAAAGCGCTTTATGAAATGGTTTAACCGGGAACGTACTCGTTCCGTGTTGACTTTCCCTGTCGAAACCATGGCTTTATTGACCGGAAACGGAGAGCCGAAAGACAGGGAATACGGCGATTTTACTGCCGGAATGTACGCCGAAGGACACTCCTTCTTCACCTATATGAGCGACAATGCCGATTCGCTCAGCAGCTGCTGCCGCTTGCGGAATGAAATAACCGACAACGGTTTCAGCTACACGCTCGGTGCGGGCGGCGTTTCTACCGGGTCCAAAAGCGTACTCACCATCAACCTCAACCGCTGCATCCAGAAAGCAGCGAAAGAAGGCGCGCATTATCTTTTCTTTTTAGAAGAAGTTATTGATTTGGCGCACAAAGCCCAGCTGGCATACAACGAAAACCTGAAATACATGCACGAAAAAGGAATGCTGCCCCTGTTTGATGCCGGCTACATCAATTTAAGCCGCCAATACCTGACAATCGGCGTAAACGGCTTGGTCGAAGCAGCCGAATTTCTGGGCATTGACATTACCGACAATCCCGCCTATTCGGAGTTTGTCGGAAAAGTGCTCGGATTAGTGGAAATGTACAACAAAAAATACCGCACCAAAGAAGTGATGTTCAACTGCGAAATGATTCCCGCCGAAAATGTCGGAGTAAAACACGCCAAGTGGGACAGGGAAGCCGGCTATCGCGTGTTGCGCGACTGCTACAACAGCTACTTCTTCATCGTGGAAGACGAATCGCTCAACGTCATTGATAAATTCCGCCTGCACGGACGGAAATACATTGAACACCTGACCGGAGGCTCGGCGCTGCACCTCAATCTGGAAGAGCATCTAAGCAAGGAACAGTACCGCCAGCTGCTGCGCGTAGCCACACAGGAAGGGTGTAACTATTTCACTTTCAATATTCCCAATACCGTCTGCAACGATTGCGGACATATAGACAAGCGGAATTTGAAAGCCTGCCCGCAATGCCAAAGTGAAAACCTGGATTATCTCACGCGCATTATCGGCTATATGAAACGGGTTAGCAATTTTTCTCAACCACGGCAAAAGGAAGCCGCACAACGACACTATGCTGCGATTTCACAATTATGATATTGTTTTTCAGGAAATTCCCGGCGAAGTAACCCTGGCAATCAATATTTCCAACTGTCCCAACCGCTGCAAAGGATGCCACAGCCCGCATTTGCAGGATGACAAGGGCGAAATATTAGATGAAAGCGCGCTGGAGAACCTGCTCGAAAAGTACGGAAACGCCATCACTTGCGTCTGTTTTATGGGCGGTGACGGTTCGCCTGACGATGTATTGAAATTGGCGCGTTTCGTCCGTCGCCGCAAGGGCGAATTATTATTCGTCCTCATCAAAACCGCCTGGTATTCGGGCAAACCCGAATTATACCAAAACGCACAACACTATTTCGATTACATCAAATTAGGAAAATACATCGAAAAATTAGGCGGACTAAATTCACCAACAACCAACCAGCGGTTTTACCGGATAGAAAACGCAACAATGATTGATATGACGGATAGATTTTATAAACATTAAAAAACTGCCGATTCCCCTAAAATATCCTTCGTGCCTTTACCTTTGCATTGTTGCGCTTCCATGTTAAATTAACCTAATCAAAATAATCACGTTAACAAATTCACAAAAGTGCAGGCAAAGGCAGAAAAATGAGTAGCTACTTAATTTTTTTAAGGGCTGTCTCAAAAGAACGTGGATGACACGGATCTTCACAGATAACAAACGAATAGGAATTTTATATATGACCAATTATCAACGATATAAAAATCCGTGTTCATCTACGTTCAAAAAGACTTTTGAGACAGCCTCATTTTTTTTGAGTAGCTACTCGCGACCAACCGGCGATTTTACCGGATTGAAAATGAAAAAATGAGATATAATTTAAATCTTACTCAAACAGAGTTTGGAGTCCCGTTAAGATTGTTTTACATTTGTATTCCAAATGTAACTATATGAGCAAAAAAGAAAAAATCACTGTTCAGGGCACAGAAATAATTCTGCTGTCGCACCAAAAAGACGATTATATTTCGCTGACGGATATGGCGAAATATAAGAATGCGGAAATTCCCGCAACTGTTATTTCTCATTGGCTGAGTACCAATTTCTCAATTAATTATATGGGGCTTTGGGAACGAATGAACAATCCCGATTTTAACCTCACGGGATTCCGTGAGGTTAAAATGTTGAGTACCGAAACAGGATTTGCACTTTCGCCAAAGCAATGGATTACAATGACAAATGCTATCGGTATTGTTTCAAAAGCGGGACGTTACGGCGGCGGCACTTTTGCTCACCGGAATATTGCTTTCGAGTTTGCTTCGTGGTTAAGCCCCGAATTTAAGTACTACTTAATCAACGAATTTGAACGGCTGAAAATTGAAGAACTGCAACAGCAAAAATCCCTCGAATGGCACCTTCAACGCACACTCTCGAAAATCAACTACCGCATTCACACCGATGCGATTAAAGACGAAATAATCCCGCAACTGGTTAGCAAAGAACAACTAATGTTTGCCTATGCCAACGAAGCCGATTTACTCAATGTAGCCCTGTTTGGAAAAACAGCCAAACAGTAGCGCTGCGAGAATCCAGGGAAGGAAGGCAATATCCGCGATTATGCTTCACTCGAACAGCTGGTTGTGCTCTCGAACATGGAAAGCATCAATGCCTTGCTTATCCGTCAGGGGCTGTCGCAGGGCGAGCGGCTTGTCCGGCTCAACAATACGGCAATCACGCAAATGCGTTCATTAGTGAGCAACAGGGATTTAAAGAAACTGTCAACTTAAGTTTATCCCCATTCGGTATTGTCAAATACATTTTATTGATTATATTTGTCCCAGCTAAAATTAAACTTTATGTTGTGTGCTGCAAAACATACCTCTTTTTTTAAACAAAATAATTTGCCCGCCTCGCAAATTATTTTAAACACACACACACACACACACACACACACACACACACACACACACACTTCTAACCTCCAATCCGTGCGCGTGTAACATACTGAAAAATAATTCTCTGCAAAATACTTTCTTACTGATTTTTGTAAGAAAAATTTTTATGCCTCCAATCGAAGCTCCC
>JAISVA010000032.1 GCA_031271815.1 Prevotellaceae bacterium
TTTGCACGGAAAATCAAAATTTGGATTGCAAACGGATTAGCACTTTGTCTTTAACCCTGCGGTTAAAAATAGAAGCTGCCTCAAAAGTCTTTTTGAACACAGATGACGCGGGTAACACGGATGAACGCGGATTTTTATATCACTGATAATTAGCTGCATATAAAATTCCTGTTCATTTGTCATCTGTGAAAATCCGTGTTATCTGCGTCATCAGCGTTCTTTTGAGGCAGCCTCAGCCACCGGTACTACATCCATCGGAGAAACAAATCAACCGTCAATCAATACTTTCTGCCGGTATTCGCAGATAAAATTCCTGAAGCATTTTTCCACACTTCGCTCGCGCGTGTATAATCTGCGACAGCCAAGCCTGGCGGATGCAATGATTTGACGGTTGTGCGGGTCAATTTTGACTTTTAGACTGCGTACGGGCGGAAAGTTTTCCGTGAAATAGGCATTGAAACGCTGACGGGTTTCCTTGGCAAGTTCTGGCGACTTGAAAACGCTTTTGGAACGGGTAAACATAATGATATAGAGTTTTTGACTTTCAGGCACGAAAAAACGGTGTGCCTTTCCCGTTGTCAAAGTACTCTATAAAGGGACTTGCCAACACCATTACAATGTTGACACGGGGGTACACACCGCAACCTATATGAATAGCAAAATGCTATACATTTGGACATAAAAAAACCACCGATTAGGCGGACAATTTTGTCCCTATATAAAAATACTTTGACGGAACAAAAATAGCAATAAATCCTGTAATTGGCAACAATAAAAAATAAAATTTCTTGGCAGGAAGCAGGACGTTTTTTTCGAGAAATGTAAAAATGTTGCTGTATCCGTGTAGAGACGTTGCGCGCAACATCTCTACTGCAGTAACCATCTTTGCACATATTTTCTTTCACACAAAAATAAATATATAAATCTAATTCCTCAACTTTTTACAGTGATCCGATGTTATAAGCAAATAAAAAAGCAGTATTGTAAATCGACTGAACAAGGCATAATAAAAAGTAATAATAATAAATAAAAGAAATATCTTAACAAAAAACAACTTTAATGAAAAAAAGAATTATCAAGACAATGATTATTTCATTCTTCGTCTTCGCCTGTCCCGCAAACGCTCAGGTAACCATTGGCAGTGATGTTGAACCTAATCCGGACGCCTTATTGGATCTGAAAGAAGGAGTAGCGGAGAACGCGGATGAATCGAATAGAGGTCTTTTGCTGCCGCGCGTTAAACTTACATCAACCGATGTGCCCGATCCGTTACAAAATGACGTAGAAGGGATGTTTGTCTACAATACAAATACGGAGAACGATGTAACTCCGGGTATCTATTACAACGACGGAAATAAATGGGTGCGCACCGGTGATGCGGAATGGTTCTATCTGCCCAGTTTCAACCTCGATCTTGATACATCATCGGGGAGTACAAAAACAGTTGACTTATACGATGAAGTATATGCCAGGCAGTTTACAAACGATACGAACAATCCCAATTTTGTAGCGCCTGCCGGTCTTACCTTCAGCACAGCCACCAATAAAAAACTGTACGAAAAAGAGCAGCTTGCATTTGTTGTTACCAATTACGACAATACGGTGATTACAGTCAGCTCCATCAGTGTCGACGGTGTTATGTCATATACTGTGCTGGATACCGACCCGCCTGTCAATGCATATATCAATATCATCTGTGTCGTAAAATAGCCAACGGTAGAACTTTATGAAACATTTATCAGAAAAAACAAGAAGGTCTGCGCTGATTGCAGTCCTGCTTCTATTGTTGCCTGCAACCGGTATGCCCCTGAAAGCCCAGGGTCTTGGTACGGGAGGCGCTTTCGACGATTGGACTCTTACCAAGCAGGCGACTTCGATAGACATACCCGTATTAGTGAACGATGACTTGGGTGATTGTACTTCTCCGGTTCTTTCGATTCTTACTCCGCCGACCGACGGAACAGCGACTGTGGACGGCGCATCAATTACTTTTACGCCGGATGCCGGCTATGTGGGAAATGCTACTTTTACGTATCAGGTAGATTGTGACGGAAGGATTGCTTCGGCGGAAGTAACTGTCAACGTGCTGATCGACTTGCCCGACAATATCGGCGAACAAACCTGCTTTATTCCGGCTCCGGCATTTATTTGGGATATTGCCAAAGAAAAACAGTCTGATATCAGTTCGCAGGATATACGGGTGCATTCTTACGCCAATATACTGGTAGGCGATGTAACCGGCGACGGTGTCCCCGAAATTATTACGCTCAATTATGCCTGGAACACTCCGCGTTATTCGAATGCTATTCTTATATTTAACAATGATCTTACCTTACAGAAAGCTATCTCCGGATTACCTACTGCGGAATCGTATGTAACGCTTTCGTTAGCCCTGGGAGATGTAGACAGCGACGGTGTTCCTGAAATCATTTACGGATCAGGACAGAATCCCGATGAAACCCTGTACCGTTTGTATGCCTATCGTGCGGACGGCACATTGGTCTGGACATCCAACCAGCCCTACATAGCATCCACTTCCGATGGTCGTTTTCACTCATCAACGATCTCTGTTGCAGATTTGGATGGAGACGGAAATGTAGAGGTATTTGCCGGAGACCGGGTGTTCGACGGTAAAACGGGCAACCTGCTTGCCACACTGCCTGCCGGCGGTGGACGGGGAATGCAGCTTAATCCCTCTATGGAGGGCATAAACGGCTATTTGCCGGCAATCGGTGATGTGGATGAAGACGGCATTCAGGAACTGGTTTGCGGTAATACCACCTACAAGGTCGTAATCAACAGCCGGACAGATCCTGCTCAGAACACGGTAGGCATTGTCGGACAAATTAACATGGTGGATGGCTATAGTTCGTTGGCAGACATTGACGGCGACGGTTCGGTTGATGTGGTGGTGGTTGGACGGCCGGATGAAGGTGATGATTCACAGATGTATGTCTGGTCGGGCAAAGGCACCTCCGGCAACCAGATAGGACAAACGGTACTGGGAACGGTATATAAGTTGCAGCCCGGAGATCAGGGATATAATATTAATTACGATACGAGATACGGACAAAACGGTTCCCGTCCCTTTATCGGAGACATCAATGGAGACGGCAAACCCGAAATCGCCTATACATCTTTTTGTCAACTGAGTATTTTTGCCTACGACACCGCGGCGAATCTGTTTGAACAGAAATACCGTGTCGGTACTACGGATGAATCCGCCGCTACTACTTTGTCCCTGTTTGACTTCAATTTGGATGGCAAATCGGAATTGGTTTACCGTGATGAAACCAACTTGCGGATTATGCAGTTCACCGATGACGGTACGGGATTTTACACTTGCGTAGAAACCACAGAACCCTGTTTATCCGACACGCACACCGAATATCCGACCGTTGCCGACATAGATAACGACGGACATGCCGAAATTGTTGTTTCGGGAGCGGATGCGAACGATATGCCTTATAATAATGGCTCCGTAAACGATAACATCCGTGTAATGATTTTCGGCAGCCCGTCCAATTCATGGGCAGCCGCCCGCAAGGTGTGGAACCAGCACGGATACAATGCCATCAATGTGAATGAAGACCTCACTCTGCCAAGAGTCCCAATCAATCCTACGACACTTTTCCCGGGCAATGATGGTATTACAGGTACGAGTGATGATGTGCGCCCCTTCAATAATTTCCTTAAACAGCAGACTATTCTGAGCAAATGGGGTGAACCACTGTGGCTGGCACCTGATGCACAGATTGTAGAAACGGATACGACCACCATATTCAGTTACAATGAAACTGCAGGGGAAATGACCGTAAACGTACGGGTAACGAACGCAGGGGATGCTTCTTTCCAAAGTCCCTTCCACGTAACAGTCTATAAAAATGAAATAGGAAATACCCCCAGCTACACATATACTTACGAAGGGGTGATAGGAGTCGGCGATACGGTAACCATCAGTTTCGAAATTCCGGGCTTTACTGACCCCGGCGATTGGTTTCCTCACAATTCCTTAGTCCTCAAAGTAAATGACAACGGCAACGGGGAAAACGAGCAGACAGTCTGCGACGACAGCATGACCGAGTACCGTTACTATGGAACAATGCCTACGGAACAGGATGTTTGTCAGGGAGCAGCAGGAGAAATGGCATGTATCTTTACTCTTTCGTCCGGCGATACATATCAGTGGCAGTCGAGCAGTGATAACCTGATCTGGACAGATATACAAAACGCGACAGCAAAAACATTCCTTCCTGCCGACCAGGGACGTGGGATAACTTATTATCGCGTAATAGTAACCGGCGACGCAAGTACAAATAATGAAGAGGTCACCAGCGCGACTGTAAATATCAGGGTGAGGTCGTGCAGCATGCCTGTGAACCCGCATATACGGGGCAGGATGAGGTAAAACGGGGTTAAGAGAAAAATCCGGTTAGAAAGCAAGTCATAAGTCAATTAAAATGACTCAGGGCTATCTCAAAAGTCTTTTTGAACGCAGATGACACGGATAACACGGATTTTTATATCGCCGATAATTAGTTATATATAAAATTTATGTTCATTTGTTATCTGTGAAAATCCGTGTCATCTGCGTCATCCGCGTTCTTTTCAGGCAACTCCAACCTCCGGTACTACATCCATCGGAGAAACAAATCAACCGTCAATCAATACTTTCTGCCGGTATTAGCAGATAAAATTCCTGAAGCATTTTTCCACACTTCGCTCGCGCGCGTATAATCTGCGACAGCCAAACCTGGCGGATGCAATGATTTGACGGTTGTGCGGGTCAATTTTGACTTTTAGGCTGCGCACGGGCGGAAAGTTTTCTGTGAAATAGGACTTGAAACGCCGACGGGTTTCCTTAGCAAGTTTTGGCGACTTGAAAACGCTTTTCGAATGGGTAAACATATTTTTGAGTTTTGACATTCAGGCACGAAAAACGGTGTGCCTTTCCCGCTGTCAAAACTCTTTATAAAAAGGCTTTCCAATACCATTACAATATTGGAACGGGGGTACACACCGCAAACTGTATGAATAGCAAAATACTATACATTCGAACACAAAAAAGCCACCTTTCGAGTGGACAACCAGTGCCTTTTTATAAATAAAGTTTTGACGGAACAAAAATAGAAAAAATCCTGTAATTGGTAACGATAAAAATATAATTTTCTTGATAAGAACAACAAAAGCCCCGAAGAAAACATTAATTTCTTCGAGGACTTTCTGTATTTGTAAAATCAACTGTATAGCTTACTTCCGCTTTCGGCGCATCTTGTCCGGACGGGACGCCCTGCGGTTACTTACGACGTTGGCGGAGCCTAACGCCGAACGGTGCGATTTTTATTATTTACACGCTACCGACTACGGGTCAAAAAATAAATTAGGATTATTGTTGTTTCCTGAATATGGACTTATTAAACAAGGTAAATAAAAAAGATACTTTTTTGACTGTAAGAATAGAGGTTTTGATGGATATTTCAAGCTGTTTTTTGGGTATTTTTAGATTTCTTATGTTTGCAAGTCCAATATGCTAAATCCTTCTCACAACAAAAACATCTCCATATTCTCAGGAGTAATGATAGAAAAAGAAGTTCCCGGATAATTCTCCAGGAACATCCTGGGTATTTTATACTTTGCCGCAGGATTCCATTTAAACTCAAATGCGTGGATTTGTCCATCGCCCTCTTCGATATAGTCGATTTCTTTCTGGTCGATAGTCCGCCAAAACCAACTGTTGCGCCACATTTTGTCATATTCCAGTTTTTTCTGTCTTTCGGATATAATATAATTTTCCCATAACGCACCAATGTCGGAGCGGCTTTCTATCAAGGAGAAATCGGCTATGATGGCATTGCGAATGCCATTATCGTAAAAGTATATTTTCTTGCTGTTTTTTAGTTCATTTCGCAGGTTACGGCTAAATGAGCCTAAGCGGAAAATGACATAACATTGCTCTAACAGCACTACATATTTTTCTACTGTTTTGCTGTCTAACCCGCAAAGTTGCCCTAATTCGGAATATGATACCTGATTGCCTGTCTGGAAAGCAATCGCCTGTAACAGTTTCAGCAGTTTTTCCGGTTTCTTAATCTGTTCCCACATCAGAATATCCTTATACAGATAACTGTCTGAAAGCTGTTTCAGAATCTCTTTTTCATTCCCCGGATTATTTACTACATCGGGATAATATCCATATACCAACCGGTGGGGCAGCAGCCTTTTTTCATCCAGCAGCCCATGATGCCCCACCATCTCGGCAAAAGATATGGGATACATTTTGTATTCCCACTTTCTGCCGGTAAGAGGTTCATTCACTTTATTGGCTAAATCGAAAGAAGAACTGCCGGTTGCGATAAGTTGTACTTCGGGTAATTCATCCGTAACAAGTTTCAGTTTCAAGCCAATATCTTTGATTCGCTGTGCTTCGTCAATCACAACATATTTTTTGTTTCCGAAAATATACTTCAAACGGGTAGCCGAAACATTTTCAAAAAGATTCTGGACGTCCAATTCATCGCCATTAAGCCAAAGCATTTCATCAGAACCCTTAAAGAGTCCTTTAACCAAAGTTGTTTTTCCCACCTGTCTGGCTCCCATTAGTATGATTGCCTTACCCGAATTCAACTTATCACGGACTGTATTTTCTAATATTCTATCTATCATAACAAATTATTATACGACAAAAATACGATAAATTTGGAATTGAATCCGTAAAATACTATATATTTTTGGATTTGTTATAATAATACAGGTAATGAAATGAAAAATGCAGAAAATTGTTTTGCAGGGATTTGATATATTCCGGTAAAATATGCGTGGAAATTTTAAACGCTTATCCTTCATATTACCTCTAACCGGGGGATCAAGAGAAATCCGGTTGAAAGCAAATCATAAGTCAATCAAAAAAACTTTTGAAACAGCCTCCTGTTTGCGTGAAATCCGCCCTGTTACCCGTAGTGTGTGTATCGTTAGGCGCGTATGGCTTTGCCTACGTCTTTTGTAATTGCAGGGCATCCTTGCCCGGACAAAATTAGACAATAGTTGTTTCCCATGTGCACATTTTCATTCTTTATTATTTACACGCTCATCCGAACAAAGGCTATCTCAAAAGTTTTTTTGAACGCAGATGACGCGGATAACGCGGATTTTTATGTCACTGATAATTAATTATATATAAAATTTATATTCATTTGTTCTCTGTGAAAATCCGTGTCATCTGCGTCATCCGCGTTCTTTTAATGCAGTCTCTTGCTGCATTTGTAGATTCAACCGTTTAGCTGACTTCCTGTTTTGGCGCATTTTGTCCGGGCGAAAACGCCCTGCTGTTACTTACGACGTTGGCAGAGCCGAACGGTGTAATTTTCATTATTAGCGCACTGCCGACATCAGGGGATACCCTTACTCTTTTTCTTGTTAAAAGCTATAGGATATATTCTGTTCTATTTGAGCTTTTGTATGACGTAAAAGTATTTCTTTTACAAAAATTCAAGCAATGATTCTGTCAATTTCGACCAGGCATACTTCTCTTTTTCGATTTTGGCATTTTCAGAGAAAAACTTTTCCCGGTCATTCTCATAAAAATCGACCAGGGCAGCGGCTATTGATTGGGCATTGGGCGTAACGACGTAGCCGACTTTTCCGTTTGGGACAATTTCCGCCAATCCGCCCACATCAGTAACCAGCATCGGTTTTTCAAAATAGTAAGCAATCTGTGTTACACCGCTTTGAGTAGCCGATTTATAGGGCTGCACCACAATGTCGGCTGCGCAAAAATAAGCGTTCACTTCCGAGTCGGGAATAAAATGAGTACGAAGTTCAACATCGGATTTGATACCCAATGCATTAATTTTTTCGAGGTAAAATTGCTCATTTTCATAAAACTCCCCGGCGACAATCAGTTTCAAGTTGTACGCACGCAAACGTTTATCGGCAAACGCGTCGAGCAGTAAATCCAGCCCTTTGTATGCGCGGATAAAACCGAAAAACAACAGGTATCTTTTCTTTTTGTCCAGGTTCAGTTTCGATAACGCCGATTCTCTGCTCATTATTTCACCGTAATGGTCGTAAATCGGATGCGGAGAAAAGTTTTTGGGTTTGTTTTTCCTGTCATATACTGAAATATCTTTCACTACCGACTTCGACAGCGCGACAAACGAATCCATCGCATCTACGAAATAGGGCGGAAAAAGTTTATCCAGCAGGTTCGGCTCGTGCGGAATCATATTGTGCACTAAGCCTATGCAGGTTATCTTTTTATCTTTTTTTATGACACGGGCAATTGTTCCGAAACACGGCGCCATAAACGACATCCAGTAGGCAAAAATAACTACATCCGGCTTTTCGCCGCGTATTCTGCTTCCGACTGTCAGCCAATTCAGCGGATTTACGGAATTTATCTCTTGGCGAATCGCCAGTTCTTTAGGTGGAAGTTCGTCCGAATACTGTGTTTTTCCGGGAAAAAGAAAAGAAGGATACTGCAATGTAAATGTGTATATGATCACATCATTCCCCTCTTTTTGAAACTCGCGGGCAAGCCGTTCGTTGAAAGCGGCAAGTCCGCCCCTGTACGGGTAAGCTGTTCCTACGATTACGATTTTCATTTGATTGTTTTCTCCTGTGTTAAGATTTTAGGATAGACTTTCAGAGCTAAAAAATAGCCGGTAAATACGCCCAGTATATCGGCAAGCCAGTCGCCCCACTCGGCGGTGCGCGGGTAGAAAAACTGTCCTTGCAGTAATTCAATCAGTCCGCCGTAAGCAATCGGTAAAACAATCGCCCAGATAATCATTTTCCGGGTGGTAAATGCGACAGACTGCCGGTAAAAATCACGACAGATTGCTAACGATAAAAATATGTAAAGGAAAAAATGAACGATCTTATCCGCACCTTCAAATCGAGGTATTTCAAAATTTTCAGGAACTTTTGTGCTAATGCTTGCATAAAGAATTAACAACGTTACTACGCAGGATAAACCGTAAATTCTGAAAAATTTCAACATGTTTCGAGTGTTTTATTTTTGTTTAAAAATTGATGTTACTGTTGTTTTGTAGAGACGGTGCGCACCCGGTCTCTACAAAGAATGCACCGGACATCGTAAGGCCGATTTTCGGGTTGATTTCCTCAACTATTAATCCTCCTCCTTCAGTCGCTTCAACCGTTTTTTCGCCCGTTTGCGGTAATGATCGGCTGATATGTAGGAATACATTGCCGGAATAATATAAAGCGTTAAAAAGGTGGATAATAGCATTCCTCCCGTAACGGCTGTCCCCATGGCAATCCGGCCGTTAGCTCCTTCCGCCGAAGCAAAGACAAGAGGCAGAAGTCCCAGGATGGTAGAGATACTGGTCATCAGAATCGGGCGAAAACGTTGCTGCGCAGCGTGTCTCACCGCCTCGTACTTACTCATGCCGGCAATCTGTTTCTGATTGGCGAATTCTACGATTAAAATTCCGTTTTTGGTAACCAGCCCGATAAGCATAATAATACCGATCTGGCTGAAAATATTTAATGTAAGACCGGAAAAATAAAGCGAAAGTAACGCTCCTGCTATGGCAAACGGTACTGTAAGCATGATCACCAGCGGATCTTTGAAACTTTCGAATTGTGCTGCCAAAACCAAAAATATAAGAAGAATTGCCAGGATCAATGCGAATGCCAGGCTGGAAGAACTGTCCCTGTATTCTTTCGATTCGCCGGCAAGGGAGGTGCGGAAAGTTTCATCCAATACATTCTTGGCAATGCGATCCATTTCGTCCAATCCCTCTCCGATTGTTTTTCCCGGAGCCAGTCCTGCCGAAACAGTTGCCGAAACAAACCGGTTATAACGGTACAAAGTTGGAGGCGTTACCCCTTCTTCCAGCGAAACAAGGTTGTCTAACTGGATCATTTCGCCGTTATTATTCCGCACATAGAGCGACGTGATATTTTCGGGCTGGTTTCGCTGCTGGCGGTTTATATCTCCCAATATCTGATACTGTTTTCCATCCAGGTAAAAATACCCCATTCGCTGTCCGCTGAGCGAATATTGAAGCGTTTCGCCTATATCCCTTGTATTTACGCCGAGCAGGTTGGCTTTATCTCGGTTGATGTTCACATACAGTTCCGGAGAGTTGAATTTGAGGTCGGCATCCACCATTGTCAGAACCGGGCTTTGACTTGCTTCTTCCAGAAATGCCGGCAGAAATTCCCTCAATTTATCCAAGTTGGCTGCTTGCAATACATATTGCACGGGCTGTCCCTGTCTTCCGCCGAAAGTGGATTGCTGCCTTACAAATGCCCGTCCGGCAGTAATCTGCGAAAGAGGAGCCGTCAATGAAGCGGCAATCTCCATCTGTGAACGTTTCCTGTCCTTTATATTGGGCAACATAAGGCGGATATTGGCAGAATTCGAATTTACACGTAATATAGTACTTGATCGTTCGGGAACCAGCGAATCGGCCAAAATAGAAACATTCGTGGCGTATTTATCTAAATATTCGAATGTGGAACCTTCGGGAACTTTTGTATCAATCGACAAAAAAGAACGGTCTTCCGTTGGCGCAGTTTCGGAAGGAATAGACAGGAAAGTATATATCATGGCGGCGACCATGATGACGATAACCGGAAACGCCAGCCATTTTCTCCTTAGGAAGGCATTGAGGGACTTATTATATGCGTTGTTTAATTTTTCAAAAAAAGGTTCGGTTTTACGATACAGGAAACTTTGTTCTTTTCTCTTTTTCAATATCTTGGTTGCCAGCATCGGTGTAAAAGTAAGAGCCACGAAGGCGGAGATGATTACCGAACCCGAAATAACGATACTGAATTCGACGAACAGTTTTCCGGTCATCCCCGACATAAAAATAATAGGCAGGAAAACGGCAACCAGCGTGATAGTGGTTGAAATAACGGCAAAGAATATCTCTGTCGTCCCTTTGATTCCCGCCTCTTCGGGCGACATTCCGTCTTCAATTTTGGTATAGATATTTTCCGTCACAACAATGGCGTCGTCGACTACCAGGCCGATAGCCAGCACAATCGCCAGCATCGTGAGCACATTGATGGAATAGCCGAACAGGTACATGATAAAAAAGGTTCCGATCAGGCAGACCGGAATAACCAGCACCGGAAGCAGCGTTACGCGCCAGTCGCGCAGGAAGAGGAATATAACTACCACCACTAAAAGAAAGGCGATATACAGGGTTTCTTGCACCTCAGCAATAGAAGCGCGAATAAATTTAGTATTGTCAAAAGCGATTCCAAGCGTAATATCTTCCGGAAGGTCTTTTTGCATCGCTTCCATACGCTTGTAAACTTCGTCTGCAATTTCAATCTGGTTGGCTCCGGGCTGCGCAATGACGACAACGCCAACCATCGGTTCGCCGTTTATTTTGAGATATCCCTTCAGGTCTTCGGCGCTTAGTTCGGCGCGACCAACATCCCTGAAACGGACAATATGATCCCCCTCTTTTTTGATAATAATATCGTCAAACTGTTCCGGCGAGTTCATGTATCCCCTGACCCGTATGGCGAGCTGGGTAGCATCGCCTTCCAGGGTTCCCGAAGGAAGTTCGAGGTTTTCGCGGTCAATGGCATTTTTCACATCTATCGGCGTTACGCCCGTTCCCGCCATTTTGAGCGGGTCGAGCCATAAGCGCATGGCATATCGTTTCTCGCCCCAGACCTCGGCGCTACTCACATCCGAGATTGACTGCAGGCGTTCCTTTACCGTAAGGGAAGCTATTTCGCTCACTTCCAGGAGTGAGCGGTTTCTGCTCCGGACGGTTATCTGCATAATAGGCGCAGCGTCCGCATCCTGCTTGGAAACGATGGGAGGATCACAGTCGCGCGGCAGGTAACGCTGTGCGCGGGATACTTTGTCGCGCACGTCGTTGGCGGCTGTTTCCAGGTTTACGTTCAATTCAAATTCGACCGTAATCACACTGC
The DNA here is from genome assembly GCA_031271815.1 of Prevotellaceae bacterium. Classification (GTDB taxonomy): domain Bacteria; phylum Bacteroidota; class Bacteroidia; order Bacteroidales; family Paludibacteraceae; genus RGIG9379. The sequence goes on from JAISVA010000032.1 coordinate 11,926, forward strand.
GCCCCTGCTGGCTGCGACTTGACAGTGAACGGACGCCTGCAATTCCGTTTATCTGTTGTTCAAGCGGTTCTGTTATCTGGTTCTCAATTACATCCGCATTAGCTCCCGTATAGGTCGTATTTACGGTAATGATTGGAGTATCCACACTTGGGAACTCTCTCACTCCGAGATAGACGTAGCCGATTGCTCCAAAGACAAGAATAATAATTGTTGCTACGGTGGAGAGTACGGGGCGCTTTATACTTAATTCTGCTATGTTCATTTGTTTCTATTTTAAGTAAACAAGTTGATGAGAAGACAAGTAAACGAGAGAAGAGGTAAACAAAACGATTATTACCCGTCTGGCTCACGTTTACCTGTTAACCTGTTTACTAAATTATTTACTGAATTAAAACCACCGGCATACCTGTGCGCAGTTGCAGCGTTCCGGAAGTCAATAAAGTATCTCCTACCTGCAATCCTTTTATTATCTGCACCCTTGCATCAGTTCGTAAGCCGGCGATCACTTCTACCGGTTCGGCTTTTCCCGACTTGTAAAGGAAAACCCGGTCTTTCCCCAATTCCGGAACAAGGGCTTGGGAAGGAATGGCTATGGCGTTGGAAATTTCGCTCAATGAAATTTCGACGGAGACGAATGCGCCCGGCACCCATTCTCCTTTTGTATTCGGAAAAACAGCGCGGACGTTGCGGGTGCGCGTTTCCTGATTGATGGTAGCATCCAGCGCATAGACGGTCGCTTCGGTTAAAACCGGCTTTACGTCCGTCCGGAACTCAATAGGCGTTCCTTTTTGAATTTGGAAAGCATACCGTTCGGGAACCGAAAAATCAATTTTCATCGGAGATACCCTTGCCAGTCGGGCAATAATTGTCGCAGTCGATACATAGCTGCCTTCACTTACATTACGCAAGCCGATGTACCCGTCGAAAGGCGCTTTCAATTCGGTTTGGGCGATTTGCGCCTTTATCAGTTCGATTTCCGCGCGAAGCTGTTCCAGTTCGGAATTTACCTGTTCAAGGGCTTCCTGACTTACCGCATCTTTTTCAAGCAGTGTTTTTTGTCTGAAAACCCTGTTTTCAGCCAGCGGAAGTTGCGCTGTAAGCCGTTTTAACTGGGCTTGCAGCGGGAGGTCGTTTATTTTCGCCAGCAGATCGCCCTGCTTTACCATGGAGCCTTCTCTGAAATAAATGCCGATTAACTTACCCGACGATTCGAAGGTGAGATTTACCTCTTCGTCCGGCAACAGGCTGCCTACTACATTAATCCTTTCGGTAAGGGATTTGTGACCGATCACTTCAAAAGTTACATTCAGCGGTTTTCGTTGTGTTGAGGCTCCAACGCCGGGAGCTGTCGTATCCGTGCTGGTTGCGTTCCGGTAATCTTTCAGTTTCGGATAGACAATCATTCCTGCTATCACCAACAATATCAGCAGAATAGCTATCCATTTTGTTTTAAAAAAAGAGAAGTTCATTTTTTATTATAAATTTTTTCCAAATGTATGAAAAAGCTACTATTAATACGGAAAAGCAGTAGTAAAATTGTATGTAGAGCTTAAATTTTATCAAAAAAAATGTTAGAAAACAAGAAAAAATTTTGCTTTTGTCGCACATAAGCACAAAAGGTACGCAAATCTTACACCTTTTAGCCTGTTGATTTTCGTAAACACCTGTTTATCAATAAAAAACACATTTCCGAATGGTATAAGCCGATTTGGAGGATATATTTGTCATCAGAAATTTTTATTTTAGCAAAACAAATGAAAAAAGAAGATTTGGGAACAAATTGTTAGTCATTTCCGCTTTCCGGGAAATAAAATAATCAAAAAGACAAAAAATAATCCTAAAAAAAATCATTTTGTTCTTTTTAAATAAGTAAAAACACTTTTTGAATAGAAAAAAACTTCATTTTGTTAACAAAAAAAAGAAATTTTATTTTCAAATGTAATAAAAAATGTATTACCTTTGGCGCATCTTTTTTCTAAAAAAGAGAACTTGTTTTTTAATGAATTAAATACAATTTTCTAATATAAAAATTTCAAATGCGATGAAAAAACATAATTTCAATGCGGGACCATCTATTTTACCAAGGGAAGTAATTGAAAAAACCGCTCAAGCGGTATTGGATTTTGAAAACGACGGCTTATCCATTTTGGAGATCAGCCACCGTGCCAAAAATTTCCAACCGGTTATTGATGAAGCGGTTGCTTTATTTAAAGAGTTGTTAAACATTCCGGAAGGATATTCGGTGATTTTCCTTGGCGGCGGGGCAAGTTTGCAATTTTGTATGATTCCTTTCAATTTCATGGAAAAGAAAGCCGCCTATTTGAATACCGGCGTTTGGGCAAAAAAAGCGCAAAAAGAGGCGAAGGGTTTTGGCGAAGTGGTAGAAGTCGCCTCTTCGGCGGATGCCAATTATACTTTTATTCCTAAGGATTTTACTATTCCGTCGGATGCGGATTATTTCCACATAACAACCAATAATACGATTTACGGAACCGAATTGCAGAAAGACCTTGATTCGCCCGTTCCGTTGATCGCAGATATGTCTTCCGATATATTCTCCCGTCCGGTTGACGTCTCCAAATACGGCGTTATCTATGGCGGTGCACAAAAAAACCTCGGGCCTGCCGGCGTTACTTTCGTGATTATCAAGGACGAATTGCTCGGAAAAGTATCCCGTTACATCCCGACAATGCTGGATTACCGCACTCATATCAAAGAAGGTTCAATGTTTAATACACCGCCTGTATTGCCTATCTACACTTCACTTTTAACGTTGAAATGGCTAAAAGAACAAGGAGGAATACAAGCGATAGAAAAGAAAAACATTGCGAAAGCCGAATTGCTCTACAATGCGATCGACAACAGTAAAATGTTTGTAGGAACTGCCAGTAAGGAAGACCGTTCGCGTATGAACATCTGCTTTGTAATGCAGGAAAAATACAGGGATCTGGAAGCTGATTTTATGAAATTTGCCACTTCCAAAGGAATGGTCGGAATCAAAGGACACCGTTCGGTAGGCGGTTTCCGAGCATCCTGCTACAACGCCCTGCCGATCGAAAGCGTACAGGCGCTGGTTGACTGCATGGCTGAATTTGAGAAAAACAACGCTTAATTATATATTTTTATATATCTTTGCGCCTTCGCGCCTTTGAGTTCTTTGCGTTAAAATTATGCGCTTGCGCTCTTTCTATTTAACGCGTACAATTCAAAGAAGTGAAAGCGCAATTTTTTTTAGTAATAACAATTTATGTATGAAAGTTTTAGTTGCAACCGATAAACCATTCGCAAAGATTGCAGTGGATGGCATTAGAGAAATAATTGAAGGAGCAGGATTCCAACTCGCATTGCTGGAAAAATATACGGAAAAACAACAATTGCTGGATGCGGTAGCGGATGCAGATGCAATCATCATTCGCAGCGACATTATTGATGCCGAAGTGTTGAGCGCAGCCCGGAATTTAAAAATCGTAGTTCGCGCCGGAGCCGGATACGACAATGTTGATTTGGCTGCTGCCACTTCGGCCGGCGTTTGCGTGATGAATACGCCCGGACAAAATGCCAATGCCGTTGCCGAATTGGCGCTGGGTATGATGGTATATGGCGCGCGCAATATGTTTAACGGAACTTCGGGAATCGAGTTGCTCGGCAAGAAATTGGGCATCCACGCTTACGGAAATGTGGGGCGAAACGTAGCCCGCATCGCCAAAGGATTCGGAATGGAGATTTACGCATTCGATCCTTTCTTCCCGGCGGAAGCGATAGAGAAAGAAGGCGTGAAAGCGTTAAATTCGGCCGAGGAGCTTTACTCAACCTGCCAGTTTGTATCACTGCATATTCCGGCAACGGCAGAGACGAAAAACTCAATTAACTACGCCATGCTGTCGAAAATGCCTAAAGACGCCATGCTGATAAACACAGCCCGCAAAGAGGTAATCAACGAAGCAGAACTGGTAAAATTGATGGAAGAACGCGCCGATTTCAAATATATGTCCGACGTAATGCCTGCCAACCACACAGAATTATCTGAAAAATTTGCCGCCCGCTATTTCTCCACGCCAAAGAAAATGGGAGCGCAAACTGCAGAAGCAAATGTGAATGCCGGTCTTGCAGCCGCCAGTCAAATCGTTGATTTTATCAAAAACGGAAACGAAAAATTCCGTGTGAATAAATAGATATTTTATTAACCAAATAAGTTTTTGTTATGGGAAATGGATTTAAATTTTGGTCATTGGCTGTGATTGTAGCCTTGATCGCAGGCTTTACATCTTGCAAAAAAGATGAGGATAATAAGGAAAAAGAGCCAGGTATTGAAGGTAGATGGCAGTTGGATCAGACTGTTTATCCGGAATTAGGTGAATGTGAATTGAAAAGTTACAGAGAATTTTTAAACGGTGGAAAATACAGAGCATTAGACGTTTGTAATGACAATTCAATAACAGATGGGACTTGGACAAAAAATGGCGATAAACTGACGATTAAATTTGACAATGGAGATCCGGATGCTGCTTACTCGATTGTATTAACTGAAGATAACCTTAAACTGTCTATAACCGTTGAAGGAACAGTAGTCTTCAATAAAACATATGTAAGAGTATATGTAAAATAGTTTCATTCCAAATTTAATAAAAAATGAAGCTGTCCCAAAAGAACGCAAATGACGCAAAATACGCGAATTTACGCAAATAAAAATGCCAATGAAATTTTTAATATGTTGATTTTTAATCAAATAAAATTTGTGCTGATTTGCGTTTTTTTGCGTCATTTGCGTTCTAAAAAACTTTTGAGACAGCTTCATTTTTTTTGCCTGCCTGTCAATACATAAATAATGATTTTGTTTGACTTATTTCAAAAAACACCTTTCACATAAATCTGTAACGGCTCTTCCGGAAAAAACCAGCGGGATTGCAATTAAAATATTTAACCCATTCATTTAGTTGATTCAGATCATACTTTGTGTCATGCCTGAAGCTTTTTGCCTTACCGATAAAACCTTTGTAACCCCAATCCCGTAAGCCAACATTGCCTGAGAAATATGTTCCTCAAGTCTCATACGCCGAATCGGTTCAATCACATATATTTCGATGGGAGTTTTCATTCAGGAAGTTTTATGATTCTCAAAGTCCAATCCTCTTGCTGCAAGCGTAAAGGCTTTATCAAAGACCGGGTCAAGATAAGGCACTAAAGAAGCATCAGCTAAACCGCCACCCCGTTCGGCAAAGCGTCTCGCTTTGTCGTGTTAAAACAAATGCTCCTGCATTTGAACGCTTACAAACTAAAAATTTGCTTTTAACTTTGACATAGCATCTTGCCATAGCCGTCAGGTTAAGGCTTCATTATTTACACGTCATCCCCGAACAAGGGATGGCATCTTCGCTCAGAGGCCTGTTAAACCTTTAAATAACTCACACTTCCATCATGTCGGACTGATATGACCCAAGATAAACTTTCATCGAAAATATCTATATCGTCTGAACCTGGATACCAAATATCAAAGAAATATTTATTAAGATCTTGTAATTTAACAATATCTATATCATCAAATTTATACCAATTTATATAAACATTTTCTAATGCTTCTATTGAAAGACAACCTAACACTTCTGTTAATTTAAATTCATTTTCTACTTCAATATTAGAAAAAAACTTTTCATTAGTACAAAGATAAGCAATCATTGTGTCAATGTCAGGTAAATTATACATGTCAAGCAATTTCTCAACAATAATTAAGCATTCTTTTTTTGATAAATGAATATAAAGAGGAAAGTCTTTTTTGTATTCTTCCTTGAATAATTTTATCTTAAAATCTTCCATAAACATTAATTTAGTAAAGTATTGGTATTGCGCCTGAAACACCCCCCGTTCGGCAAAGCGTCTCGCTTTGTCGTGTTAAAACAAATGCTCCTGCATTTGAACGCTTACAAATTAAAAATTTGCTTTTAACTTTGACATAGCAAGATGCCATGCCGAACGGCTCACGCTTCATT
>JAISVA010000028.1 GCA_031271815.1 Prevotellaceae bacterium
TGCGGTTATCACGGACGGATAGACATCATTTCCTTCGTGCCGTGTCCAGCTTGAAGAGGTGGTCATGTTGTTCAACTTGTAGATGACCCCGCCATCGCCCACGGCAAAGGCCGTGTTCCTATACATATCCCGCCGCAATCTTTACAATTCATAAATCGTCCGTTTTTTTATTTTTTAAAAATAACTCCAATATGGTACACAATACCCCAAGAAAACTCAATTAGATGACCTATACGGATTTTTTAATGAAAAAAGAGTGACATATAGCCACTCCTTTTCATCTTTTTATTTTTATTAATTATCTGATTCTGTTTTTATTACATTCTTTAAAATAACAAAACTCCAATATGGTACACTACCCTACCGAACACACTATTCTCCAACATTTATTTCTGTTTTTATTGAATCTCGTTGTATCAAAATACCTTTTTCATCATATAATTCCCCCACAGTTACAAAAACATATTTTCCTGATACATTAAAAGTATATTTATAACGTGCTGTATTATTTTCTATCTGTAATTTTTGCAATGTTTCTCTTTCCTTCCCCATATATATTTTTTGCGTACTATTAGGCGGATTTGCAACTGCTATTCCTATGACTAAAGGTTCGTTTAATTTTATGTTCACAGCCGAAACACTAGAAACAAATTGAGGACTAAAAACCATGCCTTCTTCACGCAATGTATTCCCTAAACTGTCTCTTTTTATGACAAAGAATACATTGTCGAAAGCATCCCAGGCGTTATAAGTTTCCAATTGCCCATTTCTATGATAAAAATAAGAATCTCCATATCTTTTGACTCTCCAATAACTTTTCTCTTCTAAAGTTTTTCCATCTTCATAATATTGATAGAACCATCCAAATCGAACGGTATCTTTATATTCAACACTAAATTCAAGAGTTCCGTCGTACCTATATTGTTTATAAACTCCCTTTTTTATCTTATTTTGAATTGAAAATTCATCTACTACGATTACATTTCCTTTCGCATCCTTAGTTATTTCAACCTGAACTTCCTTTTGTTTTTGACTTGAACAAGATGCTACAAAAAATAATATATATATAATCGAATTTTTCATTATATCAAATCTAAAATTATTCTTTTATAGTAACAATTTCCATATGATAACCTTCCTCTCTTAAGGAACCTTCTAGACCTGTTTTACCACAAATTGTACAAGAATCCTTTTTACGCGTTGTTTCTTCATTTCCAAAAACAGAATTAATCGCATCCCCTATTTTTTCTCCTCCTTCAAAATTTTCTTTAGCAAATTCAATCCACTCTTTTGCATTTGCCTTTGACATTCTTTTCCACGAACCAGAACCTGGAGTTTGTGTCATGAAACCCGGACGTTTGAGTATGGCTTCCAAATCGCCAAAATCAATGCTTCCAATAACGTTTTTGGTGTAATCCTGAGCAATAGGTCCGTCCCCGCCGCCAGATATTGCAATTCCAAAAGCCACTTCTACACCTAAATCAGGAGCAGTCAACCATGTTTCGCTTTGAGTATCACCATACTCATCTCCTCCAAACCACACATAATCTGAATTGACCACTCCATTTTCATACAATATTTTAGTTTGGGTTTCTACTGTCGGCTCTCCTCCATTAGCAGGTATGGTAGTTACGGTAATTGTAGCATAATCATAATAATTATTTTCCAAATGAAAACAAGCTTTATTATCCCATACTGCATGTTTTTTACCATCAGTCATAATACTATTAGCTGTTTTTACTTCCATAACAGCTTTACCTGTTTTCTCTGATACTGTAATATGAATTTGATATTCTATTTTTCCTGTTGCATCTGTCCAATATAGTGGATTATTGAAAAATGTTCGGTATGGTGTCCAACTTGGAGCTTGTATTGATTTCGGGTCAAGTCCTGGTCTTCTTCCTGTTCTTGGGTCATATCCGTAATCACCAAAAGCGTACCAATTACCATTGCCTTTTACTTCATCGTCTTTTTCATGTCCACCAAACCCGAACCCTTGTTCGGCGTAACGTATAAAGTTTGCAGTGCGAGCGTTCGGCATAGCGTCTGTCGCTATGTCGTGTTAAAACAAATGCTCTGCTTTTGATATGTCGCAAATTTACAATTTGTTTTTAATTTGCAAATTAGAAATTTGCTTTTAACTCAGACATAGCGACAGACGCTATGCCTAACGGAGGGTAAGCTTGGTCAAACTCTTTTATCTCATCCCTTTCTACCAGCAATTCATTTACTTGCCGCATACCTAAACGGCTACTGCCATAAAGATGCTGTTCTGTCAGCGACAAATCAATCTTACCATCTTCGTATTTTTTTTCATTGTATACTGCCATCACATTGCCTTGCGCATCGCGCACGTAGTAGGTTGTTATTTCTTTTACATCGTCTATCGCTTTGGGGTAAATCTCCGTTTTGCTGATACGGTTGCCCATTGCGTCATATTTGAATAACAAAGCTGACTTCGTTTGAATACAGCTTCGCCCTTGTGGCACAAAAATAACTGCACTGCGCATTTTCTCTTTCTGCTCATGTTGGCCGGGCGGGACGCCCTGCGATTATAAACGACGTTGGCGGAGCCAACGCCGAACGGTGCGATTTTTATTATTTACACGCTACTTGCAACTGAGGAATATCTCCGTTTTACTTACCCGGTTGCCCATCGCGTCGTATTTGAATAACAAATCAGACTTCGTTTGAATACAGCTTCGCCCTTGTGGCACAAAAATAACTGCACTGCATACTTTTTCTTTCTGCTCATGTTGGCCGGGCGGGACGCCCTGCGATTATAAACGACGTTGGCGGAGCCAACGCCGAACGGTGCGATTTTTATTATTGGCACGCTACTTGCAACGGAGCCATACGTCGAACGCTTCATTTTTCATCATTGGCACACTACTTGCAACGGAGCCATACGCCAAACGCCTCGCTTTTCATCATTAGCACACTACGGACTACTGAGTAAATTTAGCCATCAAATAAGCGTTCTCTGTTGTGCAAAATGCTGTAAATCAATCCAAAAGAAACGGTTTGAATTTCTTTTATTCACACCCGGTTACCTGTCTTTGTTCCGGTAACAATCCGGCTAACGGTTTGGTAACTGAAATAGTGTTATATTTCTCATTGGGTTGCTTTGAAAGAAATAGAAATTTCGCTCATTATTAACGGATTAGGCGGTTTCTTCATTGTTTTTCTTTGGTTGGTTTAGGGGGTATTACTCATCATTAGCACACTATGGACGACAGGGAGCCAACGCCGAACGGTGGCGGAACCAAACGCCGAACGCATCACGGCACACTACGGACATCAAGGCCCGGTTTATCTGCAGGAAGTATCTCAGTCTTGCTTACCCGGTTGCTCATCGCGTCGTATTTGAATAACAAATCAGACTTCGTTTGAATACAGCTTCGCCCTTGTGACACAAAAATAACTGTACTGCGTACTTTCTATTTCTGCTCATGTTGTCCGGGCGGGACGCCCTGTGGTTACTAACGACGTTGGCGGAGCCGAACGCCGAACGGTGCGATTTTTATTATTTACACACTACTTGCAACTGAGAGCCTAACGCCGAACGGTGCGATTTTTATTATTTACACGCTACTTGCAACTGAGCCGAACGCCGAACGCATCACTTTTCTTTATTGGCACACTATTGACAACAGAGACAACAAGAGATTACCTACCATCAATCACTGCTTTATTGATTTTAGGGTTTTTGGGATAATAAATAACATTAACCGTATCATTTAAATTAAAATAATTATAATTTTTTGCCCAACCATCATAAGTTTGCCCAGAAACATAAAATTCATACTTAAAATCTCGGCTTCTTTTTGTCTTTACAGTTTTTATAACTATCCCTATAGTTTGCTTATTTTCTGCATTTAAAAGTTTTTCTTTCTTTTTTTTATTATTATAAAATGTTATAAACAAAACAATTAAAGCAATACCCAATAAATAACTAATTATTGTTCCTTTTTTTGTCATAAATCAATTTTCTGTTTGAATAGGTTCAATAGGTAAATTCACTTTGATGTCAGTGTTGTCGCTTGGTGTTTTATCATTTATAAAACTTTTTGTTCCTATTTTCTTTACTTCCATTTTTACGTCACTTGAAAGAACGGATTCTACATATTCACCTATTGTGCTAACACCACTTTCTATTATAGTTTGAAAACTCTCGGAATTAACTAATTCATTTATTTTAAGAATACGTTCTTTTTCTTCTGCATTTCTTGGGGCAAAATTACTTGGGATTTTATCTTCCAATGCCCATCTTTTAAATATTCCTGTAATTTGTTCGGCAGTATAATCTCCTGCTAAACTTAAAACAAAACTTGAAGTTGCTTCAAAAACATCTTTATCTCCATTAAACAAAGTTTCCCATCCTTCAAAAGATAAATCTGTTGTTGCTGCAACGAGCTCAAGAACTGTAACTGTATAAGCTTTTCGTATCGCAACTCTTGTTCCTTCTTTAAATAATAATCGAATAGAACCTGCCCCTCCTGTAACAACATTTATAGTACCATCTAATGCTGCATCAAAGACATCTATATTATTAACTGCTTTTTCTACATCATCATAATACATAAGATTTCCAACAAACTGAGTACCTGTACTTATCGCCGCTCCTCCAAAAAATAGAGGTATAGCTCTTTTGGCTACCCATTTAAGAATTTGTCCCCAGACAATATCTCCATTTGGATCATTAAACACAATAGGATTACCATTCATTCCGCCAAATGGTGTATACCATTGCTGATATAAAAATTTCGGATCTATAGAAAACCACCTTCCTAAACGAGAATCGTACAATCTAAATTCTGTCGTATAAATACTTCTGCTATTATTAATTTCGCCGTCTATTTCCATTCCTGTAAATCCGTATCTATAATCACCACTCAACGAGCGTCCCGGCATCTGCATACCGAAAGGATAGTAATCATAAACCGCTTTCACATCTGCCGTGCCGTCCGCTTTCTTCTTATCGCTAACCACCGCCAATACGTTACCTAAATGGTTACTTAGCTCATAAGATTTCTCTCCAAGACTCCTCGAAGAATATTCCGGCTCGAATTCTTTTATTTCATCCTTTTCTACTAACAGTTCATTTACCTGTCGCATACCAAGCCTGCTACTGCCATAGAGATGCTGCTCTGTCAATGACAAATCTATCTTTCCGTCTTCGTATTTCTGTTCACTGTATACTGCCATCACATTGCCCTGTGCGTCCCTTACGTAATAAGTTGTTATCTCTTTTACATCTTTTATCGCTTTGGGGTAAATCTCCGTTTTACTTATGCGGTTACCCATTGCGTCGTATTTGAATAACAAATCAGACTTCGTACTGTTCGCCGTGCGTTTGATTTCCTGTACTTTTCCCTGCACATTCCACTTGATTTCGGCTATCTCTTCCTGCTCGTCAGCTATCAAGTTTCCGATTTTATCGTATTTGTAGTTATGTGTATTGGGATTGTTTTGGGCATAATCCCTGCGCTGGTCTTTAATATCGTCCTTCAGTTCATTTCCAAGAACATCATCATTCACATGCAGCAGGCGGTTGCTTATCAGATTTCCGGCTCCGTCTTTTATGTAGTGATACTTCAAGTCGTCCATGCCTTCCGCGTTGCCATCGTTGCGCGTCAGGCGCTTGATGTTGCCGTTCGCATCGTAATTATAGGCAGTGGCGTAGGCATTGTCATTTCCTTTCCCGCTTACTTTATTGCTGGAAATCAAACGGTTCAATTCATCATATTTGAAATCTCTTACCTGTGTTCCAAGATTCAATGCATCTCCGCCCGTAACATTCTCGGTTATAGCCGTGGCCATACGCGAGATATTCCCGTTATACAGGTTCGTTACCGTTCCCGAGCTTACGGCCGAGAGGAATGCTTCCGAGCTGCTTCCGCCAATGGCTTTGTAATCATTGGTGTTATAGTGCAGCGAGTAGCCGAAGGCATCCTGGGAGAAATCGTTTTCGCCATCGCCGCCCATATCTTTTTCAATACTTAACTCGTTGGAATT
>JAISVA010000034.1 GCA_031271815.1 Prevotellaceae bacterium
ATAAACAGAAAAACTGGGCAGACTAATAAAAGTTTATCCAGTTTTGTTATATTTGTACTGTTTATTATTACCCCAAGTGTGTTATATTTTATTTAGGGGTAATATTGCTGATAAGCATTATTATTTTTTATTTGGCAGTACTCATATCAAAATTGCATAAGATTATTCGCAATCTTACCGCTGTTTCCAATTAGCAGGATTGGAAGTATGCAGAGTTTTAGTGGTAATATAGCGGGTAATCATAAAATTCTACATCAGGCAAACCAAAAAAAGGACATCTTTTCAGACATCCTTCATTTATTCTTTTATTTACTTTTGTAACCCTTCTGCTTATTCTTCTCCGCCAATAGTAGAATTAGGATCAAGTGCCGGAGCCGCTTGCTGCATCTCTTCATACTGACCTTTCAGCTCCGAACTTTTTACAGTTTCGTTCTTAGGAAGGAATGCAGCGGAAAGAACACTCAATACAATAACAACGGCAACCAATGACCAGGTTGCTTTTTCGATGAAATCGGTTGTTTTACGAACGCCCATAATCTGATTCTGGGCTGCAAACCCGGAAGCAAGTCCGCCTCCTTTGGAATTTTGAACTAAAACTACGCCCACTAAAAGAATAGAGGCAATCAAAATGATGGTGGTTATTAATACGAACATTGCTTGTTTTGAATTATGATTTTACAAATTTTTTATTAACTTCTCAAAAAACCTGATTTGGTCTGCAAAGTAAATACTTTTTTCCGGATATTTCAAACTTAATCGCTTAAATATTCTTATTGCTTTTTCAAATTTATGCTGTTTGATGTAAATTTTGGCAAGAGTTTCGGTAAAAAACTCTTCATTTTCCGTTTTTGACGTATCCGCAACAGTGATTTGTTCCTCCTGCAACAACGAAGGTTGCTCTTTAATTGAAATGGAAATATCCGAAGTTTCGCTTGCCTGTATAAAATCATCAATCAACTCCTGGCGTTTCAACCGTTTTTGAAAATTATTTACGGGTTGCGATTCATCTTTTGTACCTTTTTTTTCGATTATTGACTGTATGTCAATTGCCTGCACCGGTGAAAACAGCTCTTCGCTTACCCGTTCCAGTGATGCTGCAACAACCTCCGAACGGAGCTGTTTTTCCGGCAAAATCGCCTCCTGCTTTTCCGGTTTGACCTCTGCCAACGGTTTTGAGGTAATCAGCCGGTGCAGATTATGCCGGTCGTAAACATAAACGGAAGCTATCCGCAACTCATTTTCGTATTTTATGTCCTGTATATTGTACAGTCCCTTCAAGTAGAGCAGTCTCAGCGTTTGTGAGTAGGGATATTCGGTGACATAACTCTGCAAGTCGGGAAGATGCTCCTTCCCGATTTTACACGGATATTTCACAATATGCAAGAATTCGGATCGAGTCATTTTTTACCAGTTTGCTACCGAACGGTTGAAAATCATACTAATAAGTTCGTCCACGATGATTTCATTCAACTCATCCTGTACTTGATTGATTGTTTGTGTATTAGAGAATGTTTGAAACGCAGTAAACCGTTCTTCGAAATTTTCGGACGGATTCACTGCATTGGTAAAACGGACGTTTACCGTAATTTGCAACCTTGTTTCCATTGACTCTCCGGCTGCGCTAACCGCCATCTGCGCCAAATCGTAACCGACAATCTCGCCCTCTATCTGCAAATCGCCGTTACGAGGGACGAACACCAAGCGGGTTTTTTGAGAAAACTGGTCTTTCAACGCTTCGCTGAAATTAGTTGCCAGCGGAGGATAGACGAGCGCAGCATGATTCGGGAAATCTATAACCGTAATCGTTTTGATTTTGGTATAATCAATCGTTGAGCCGTTGAACTTATAGGAAACAAGGCACGACGACAGCCCTAACAGTGAGCTTAAAAATAGGATGTAAATTATTTTTTTCATAAAAAATTAAATTGCCAATTCTTTGTCAGTTTCCATTTGATGATATGTGTTGCAGTATTCATTTTTTAATTTGACTTTATAAAGTTAACCAATATGTAAAGTAGTACACTTGTTGAAAACTGTGGAAATTTAACCTCATTTCGAGGAATAAAAAAGCCTTTTATACAATTTGAATTTCTAATACAAATTTGAATGTGATTTTTAGTTTGAATGCACGCTCCTTCAAATGCCGGTCCACCTTCAGTAAAAATACCCCGAACCGTATCAAAGGATTTATATTCGCTAAATCCTTTTGTCTCAATATCTTTATTTATTTTCCCTTCTGTTTTTTGATGCATGTATTCAATTACAGCACAATCAGGTTCTCTTAAAATTAAATCGTGATATTCGTCATTTGGCAAATCTTTATTCGTTGGTAAGTCTTTTCCTGCTATTAATAAATCTTTTTTTAGGAGTTCATAATAATCTGCAAGAATTTCAATAAATTCGGAATCAGCAAAATCCAAACAATAATCTAATTGATAAACAACCCCAATGACTGAGGGAGTAGAGAGTTTTCCTCTTTCTTGTTTATCTACAGCCCATTTTAAAGCTCTTAAATAATTATTTTCCCATATATAGATACCATTACCTAACCAATCAAATGCCTCTTGACTTTTTTTGATTTTATTCGGATTATTTATCAGATCGTTTCTCACAGATTCGTCACACCCGTGAAACCCAATCATTAAATTTGGTCTATTTTTATATATGTTCATTTAAAAATACAAACTCGCTTCAAGTTATTAAATTTTCCCGTAAAGTTCTCTTGTTTTGTTAAAATTTTGGCAGGTTGGAGAGAAATAACCACTTCATCCCCGGATCTTTTGGCGGTCCTGATTTCATTAGCGAGTTCTTTTAACAGCTTTATTTGATTTGTTTTCATATTATCCTTTATTAAAATTTCACTGAACAAAAGTAGTTATTCTTTTTAGTTATGCAATTTATTAATTTTCATTGCTATTGGTTACTAAAAAATATAAGCAACTTTTATTATAATCGCTCGTAATCACTCCAACCCATACTCCTTTATCTTCCGGTAAAGCGTCCGTTCGGATATTTTTAAATCCCGGGCGGCATATTTCCGTTTGTTTTGGTGGCGTTCCAAGGCTTTTTTTATCATTTCTTTTTCCACTTCTTCCAATGAAAGGCTTTCTTCGACATACTCTTCCGTATCCTGAATATCGTCCCGTTTTATTTTATTGATGGAAGAAGGCGCTGGAGTAGAATTAGTTGACTGAATGATAGGCGATGAGGCTTCGGCAGACGGATATACATTGTCCATACACGGCACGCCGGATACATTCAGATTCTCCTTGCTGATAATATCGTGAACCAGCTTTTTCAGATCGTTCATATCCTTTTTCATATCAAAAAGCACTTGATACAAAATTTCCCGTTCGCTGCCGAACGACCGGTCTTTGGACGCATTTTCACTCAGCACAGCCGGTAAATATCCGGTCGATGAAACATCAGGCAGGTAGCTGAGCAGTTTTTCTTTATTAATCTCCCGGTTTTGTTCTAACACGGAAATTTGCTCAGTAATATTTTTCAACTGGCGAACATTTCCGTACCACGGGTAATTGACCAGCGCCTGCGCCGCATCGTCGGTCAGGCGAATAGCCGGCATCCGGTATTTCTCTGCAAAATCGACAGCAAATTTACGAAACAAGAGCATCACATCGTTGCCTCTCTCGCGCAACGGCGGGATGTGAATAGGTACGGAATTTAACCGGTAAAACAGATCTTCGCGAAAACGACCTTCGGCAATTGCTTTCGCCATATCCATGTTGGTTGCGGCAACTACGCGCACATTCGTTTTTTGCACTTTGGAAGAGCCTACCTTGATAAATTCACCGGCTTCCAACACGCGTAGCAGGCGCACTTGTGTAGTCAGCGGCAGTTCTCCCACCTCATCCAAAAAAATAGTTCCGCCGTTGGCTACCTCGAAATAACCTTTACGGTCGGAAACGGCCCCGGTAAACGAGCCTTTTTCGTGCCCGAACAACTCGGAATCAATCGTTCCTTCGGGAATTGCCCCGCAATTGACGGCAATGTATTGCCCGTGTTTCCGTTGGCTGTAAAAATGAATGATTTGCGGAAAATTTTCTTTCCCGACGCCGCTTTCTCCTGTTATCAGGACAGAAAGATCAGTCGGAGCCACCTGAACCGCCACGTCGATGGCGCGATTCAAAGCCGGCTCCGTTCCGATAATCCCAAACCGCTGTTTTACCTGCTGCAATTCTGCGTTCGTCATTGCAATATAGAATTACGCCTTATTCACTGTGAAATCTTATTCTACTATTCCGCTTATTTCGACTTCCTGTTTTTTTAGCGGATTTTTAGTGATTTCCGAATAAGTTTTCCTGTTGTTAAAAATATCGCACGCCAAATAGAGTGCATTCCGGAAAGATTCTTCTGACGCTTCGCCGATTCCGGCTTTGTCGTAAGCCGTCCCGTGTGCCGGAGATGTCCGGATAACCGGCAAACCGGCAGTGTAATTTACGCCGCTTTCCATGGATATGGCTTTGAATGGCGCCAATCCCTGGTCGTGATACATTGCCAATACGGCATCAAAATAACCAAAACTTCCCGCTCCGAAAAATCCGTCGGCAGGGTAAGGGCCGAAACACAGGATTCCCTTATCGTTTGCTTTGCGTATCGCCGGAATGATGATTTCCTGCTCTTCGGTTCCAAGCACGCCATTGTCTCCGGAATGCGGATTCAATCCTAAAACGGCAATACGCGGTTTTATTACTCCGAAATCGCGTATCAGAGAAAGGTTCAACTCTTTCAATTTGGAAATAATGCGTTCTTCCGTAATGTGCGATGCCACATCTTTCAGCGGGAGATGACCGGTAACGACCGCTACTTTCAGTATGTCGTTGACCATCAGCATCAATCCTTTTTTTCCATCGCCGAATTTTTCTTCCAGGTATTCGGTATGTCCGGGAAAGCTGAATTTATCGGATTGTATGTTTTTCTTGTTAATCGGCGCTGTAACCAGCACGTCGATTAATCCGTCTTTCAAATCGGCAGTGGCGCGTTCCAGCGCAAGAAATGCGGCTGCGCCTGCTTCTTCGGTCGATTTGGAAAGCTCTACTTTTATTTCATCATCGGTACAGTTAATAATATTAGAGCGCCTCGGATTAATTTCCGAAACGCTATTAACTGCATTCAGACTGAAATTTTCAATGTTTAATGCTTTCCTGTGATAAGCGGCAACTTTAGAAGAGCCATAAATCACGGGGATACAAAAATCATTGATACGAGGGTCAGCCAATGTCTTGATGATCACCTCGTATCCAATTCCATTTATATCTCCTTGTGTTATTCCTACTTTTATTTTAAAATCCTCCATAAAAATTTATTTATTATTCTTGGCAGCTCCACTGTTATCGCGTCCTACTACTTTGATTACTTCTATCACTTCGGCGTTCGGATCGTATGCGCCTTTAGCGATTTTCAATGTATATTCATATCCCATCTCAAATCTGAAGTTTTCGCTGAATTTTCCGCAGTAGGTTGTCCACGCAGCAGAGTTTGCATCTTTACGGCTCATGCCTTTTCTGATCTGGTAACATCTTTTTCCTGTTTCCGGATCTATGGCATATGTCGAAGCCACTTTCATAAAATCTACCTGTTCTTCCTGTTGTGCCGGTGCTGCCGATTTTTTAGCTCCTTGAGCCGATACGCCAATTAATGCGAAAAGCGTAAATAATGTGGTTAATGCTAAAGTTTTCATAAGCTTTATTTTTTTATTTTGTTAAACATTTATAAGTTTCTTTATTTTATACTTCTAAGACCTTTTTTTATTCGGAAAGTTTAATTCCGGCATATAAGTTAAGCTTCGCCCGGACTCCCGAAATTTATCGGCATCGGCGGAGTAAATTGACTGTCCGGTTTTTTAATTTGACCGTATTGCCGCTCATACTTTGCAATATTATCCTGCAGGGCAAAAAGTAGCTTTTTAGCGTATTCCGGTGTCAGAATCACGCGCGATTTTACTTTTGCCTTGGGGGTATTAGGCATAATGCGTACAAAGTCAACCACAAATTCGGAAGGGGAATGCGATATGATTGCCAAGTTGGAATAAATTCCTTCTGCTACCTCCTCGCTCAACTCGATATTTATCTGATTCTCGCTATTTATATTTTCCATTACTCTTTCGTTTGTTTATATCCCGCTAAATTAATAGATTTATTTGTATTAAAAAAGTGGGTAAAGATATTTTTTGTAAAAAAGAATTTCTATTTTTTTATTATTTTAATCGTTTGTGTGCTGTTCTTAAAAGCTGCGTTTACAAAAAAGAGAAGTTTATCATATTAATTAATTCAAGTTGTCAGTTGATTTCAAGTCCGAAGCACTAACAGTTAGATAACCCCTTGCAAGCGAAGCTCGGGGGATGTGCAACGGCTATTTCTTTCTCAACTCCGAAAAAGTTCAACCCGCTACGGGGTTGACTGGCTGGGTGCATCGTTTCTATTCTCGCTTTACCCCGAGCTTCGCTTGCAAGGGGTTATCTAACTGTCAGTCCTCCGGACTTCGAAATAGAAATTATTTTGAGATATATAAATAGCAACTTAAATGAATTATATTACGTTTAATTTTTCAAGTTCTAATAACCGATTAGATGTGTCAAAATTAAAATTAATTTATCAAAAAACAAACTTAACGGGAAAATAACGGATTAAATATTGCACACTTTTTGTTTTTTCGTGCAATATTTCTATTTTTGCGCATCCAAAAATTAGTATATGATTAAAGAAAATTTTGTTAAGCTATTTGAATTCAGCTTTAAAGAAAATTGGAAACTGAATGCGTTGACCGATTATAATACCGGACAAACATTCACGTATGGCGAAATGGCGAAAGAGATTGCCAAAATGCACATCCTTTTCAACGAATTGAATATACAAAAGGAGGATAAAATTGCACTGGTAGGAAAAAATACGCCGGCTTGGGCGATTACTTTTTGCTCAATCGTCACGTATGGTGCCGTTATTGTGCCTATTTTGCAGGATTTTCATCCGAACGACATCCATCACATTGTCAATCATTCCGATTCGAAGCTCCTGTTTTTGAGCGATAACATCTGGGATTCGCTGGAAGAAGAGAAACTTCCCGATTTGAGGGGGATTTTTTCGCTGACCGATTTCCGCTGCCTGCATCAGAAAGACGGTGAAAAGATTCAAAAAACAATGAAAAACCTGGACCGGCTGTTTTCTAAAACGTACCCGTCCGGATTCCGGAAAGAAGATATCAGGTATGCAGATAAGAAAAATACCGAATTGGCAGTGATCAATTACACCTCCGGAACCACCGGGTTCAGTAAAGGAGTGATGATCACGGGAAACAATCTGGCGGGGAATATTACCTTCGGCTTCCGCACCTGCTTGACGGGGAAAGGTTACCGCATTCTGACTTTTTTGCCGCTGGCACACGCTTACGCCTGCGCGTTCGATTTCCTTACACAGGTATGCAACGGGGCGCACATTACTTTTCTGAATAAAATTCCTTCACCGAAAATCCTGCTGAAAGCATTTGAAGAGGTGAAGCCGAACGTTATTTTTACAGTTCCGCTTCTGATCGAGAAGATCTATAAAAAACAAATTCAACCGATGCTCAATAAACGCGCGATACGTTTTGCATTAAATATTCCGCTGTTGGATCAGAAAATTTTGTCCGAAATTCGTAAAAAACTTATTCATGCATTCGGCGGCGAATTTGCCGAACTTGTGATCGGTGGCGCTCCTTTTAACAAGGAAACGGAAGATTTCCTCACACGCATCAAATTTCCGTTTACGGTAGGTTACGGAATGACGGAATGCGCACCACTTATCAGCTATGCTCCTTACAATCAATTTGTTTCCGGTTCCGTTGGGAAGATATTGGACATTATGGAAGTGAAAATCGCCTCCAACGATCCTTGCGGCAAAGCCGGCGAAATATGCGTGCGTGGCGAGAATGTAATGTCCGGATACTATAAAAACGAGGAGGCGACCAAAGCAGTATTGGATGCGGATGGCTGGCTGCATACCGGCGACATTGGAACGATAGACAGGGATTTCAACATTTTCATCAAAGGGCGCTGTAAAACGATGCTGCTCGGACCGAGCGGGCAAAATATCTATCCCGAAGAGATTGAGGCAAAGCTTGCCAACTTGCCTTTTGTTTCGGAGTGCATCATAACGACGGAAAAAGACGGTAAACTCATCGCACTTGTCTATCCGGATTTGGATGCAATGGATGCAAGTCATATCGGCAACAAAGAGTTAGAGCTGATAATGGAAGAAAACCGCAAGCAATTAAACTCAATTACTGCGGCCTACGAGAACATCTCCAAAATTTATCTCTACCCGAACGAATTTGAAAAAACGCCGAAGAAAAGCATCAAGCGATATCTGTATGAAAACATCGGGAAATAAGATTTTAAATATTTTTTGCTTTTTTAAAACAAAAAAAAGGTGATTTATTTCGACACATTCAAATAAATATATAATTTTGCGGTGTTTTCGAAAGAAATCAAGATGTTGTTTAATTTATTTATTTAAAAAAAATGAAAAAAGTAGTCTTATTTTTAGGTGTTGCGGCAGCAGTAGTTGCTTTCGCTTCTTGTGGTAACAAAACTAAAACTGAAGCTCCAGCTACCGAACCTGCTGTAGAAGAAGTAATCGTTGAAGAAGTTGCCGTTGTAGTTGATTCTGTTGCTGCTGTTGCTGCTGATTCAGTTATAGTAGCTCCTGCAACTGAAGCTCCTGCAGCTGAGTAATTTTAAGAAAAGAAAAAAGAAAAGTCCGTGTAATCGGACTTTTTTTGTTTTGTCCGGAACCGGGATCTTCACAAGATTCAAAAGATTCCCAAGATGATAAAAGCTATCTTGGGAATCTTTTGAATCTTGTGAAGATCCCGGATTTGGATATCAATCCAAATCCAACAACCCTTCCGGAATTTCCATTTGAATCACTCTCGCCTCATCGTCAATCCCTAAAATATAATCATCGCTTGCCGGGATCAATATTTCGTTGTCCGAAGGCGAAAGCACGCAAAACAGGATATTTTCCGTCGAATCGTCAATAGCAGCGATTTTGCCGATTATATTTCCATCCTGATCCGTAATTTGATAACCTGCATAAAAATCGGTACCGTGCACATCTTCCGGAGAAAAACCGTCCGGAAGGGTTTTTCGTTCCAGATACAAATTCACTTTGATTAATTCTTTCGCCTCCCGGTCCGAATTAATTCCGTCAAACTTGATAATGCCCGAGTCATCGCCTTTCAACCGGTAATATTCGATGAAATAAGGCACGAAAATCCCGTCAATTTCGCAGATAAAATAATCCGCTCCAGCCTCATCAAAAATATCCGTTGAAAACTCAAATAAGAGCTCGCCACGCAAACCGTGCGGTCTGATCAGTTTCCCTACCTGAAATACGTCTTCTTTTTTTATCATTTTTACAATAAGATTTACTTACAAAGTAACGATATTTTTGCGTGATGAGAAAATTTCAACTATTACTTTTTCGCTTGAAATACGACTTCGTTCGTTGCTGCATATAATGATAAAAGAGAAAGAGGGCATCTGTGACAAAAGTCCTGAATCCGCAATCCCAAACCTTCCGGATTGGGGTGCACATCACATCTTGGGAAGCAGTTTAAGGAGATTCATGAAATAATATTAAACTCTCTTCCTTTTTATTATCTTTACGACCTCAAAATAATTTACATGAAAAAGACAATTAAATACTTGCCGGAGGAAAAACAGGAAGATTTAAAATATCTTGTCAGTCTGATTCTTAAAAAAATCCCTCAAACCCAAATGATTATCCTTTACGGAAGTTATGCTACCGGTAAGTATGTAACTTATGACAGCCGGATCGAATTTGGCATTTGTACCACTTACATGAGTGATTATGACATACTTGTCGTTACCAGTGGAGCAAAAGATAAAGAAGTAGGTCAGAGGCTCGACAGCATAGAAGATATTTACTATAAAAAGCCGGATGAACAAACTCCCGTTCAATTCATTAACGATGATATAAACAAGTTGAATAAGGACCTTTCGGACGGCAGGTATTTTTATACGCAATTGAAAGAAGAAGGAATTGTACTTTACGATAGTGGTCAATTCAAGCTTGCCAGACGCCGTAAACTTAACTTTGAAGAAATAAAACAACAATCAGAAGAGTATTTTAAGGAAAAGTTTAAAAAGGCTAATTTGTTTTTAGCAGATGCAATACATAATAGAGACAAAAAAGAATATGTACAATCCTCTTTTTATCTTCATCAGGCTTACGAAAATCTTTTTTACGCCGTTCGTTTAACCTTTACTCTAAAAAACAGTAAACAACATAATCTTTCTAAATTGCTCGCATCGGTAAGGAGATATTCCGAAGAATTCGATAAAATATTTCCACAAAAAACAAAAGAGGAAAAAAGATTGTTTTTGTTACTGAAATTAGCATATGTCGAAGCCCGTTACAATCCGGAGTTTGCAGTTGCCAAAGAAGATATTAATGCGCTTGTGCTGCTTGTGGAACAGCTGTCGAAGCTGGTAAAAAAGATTTGTATAGAACGGATTGCCGAGTATGGAAAAATGGAATAAAAAATGAGAATAAAACTTAATCCGCTCTGCTAACGTTCAGTTAAGCCGAGAATAGTAAACAGCCATGAAAGCGAAGAAAAAAACGCAACGGAAGCCATGTCTTTAAAACAAAAAACTCAATACGCCTTTTGCGGTTAATAATTTCTTAACTTAAAACGACACTGATTACGCCATATAGCTGCAATATCGATTCATTTTTTTAGCATAACATTATTTTTAACAACTTCATTTTTGTAAATTCAATAAATAAAGAGTACCAACGCAATTTTTTTCAAAAAAATCAGTTTTATAAGAAGAAAAAAAGAAAATAACATTGAGCACTAAACGTATTATATATTTCCTTACCGTATTATGTCTGCTACTGTTCGCAGGTGGATGCAAGATGAAAAAGAATACTGCATTCAGACGTAATTACCAGGCATTGAACACTACTTTCAATGTCCATTTCAATGCTAACGAAGCTTTTAAGAAAGGAATTAAAAGTATTGAAGATAGCTATAAGCCCGATTATTCCCACATCATAAATATGTATGCCGTAAGCGACAAATCGACTGAAGGCGTGGCAACCGGCGATATGGCGCGTGCGATCGAGAAAAGCGAAAAAGCGATTAAGGAGCGTTCGATCCGCCAAAAACCAAAAAGAAATTCGAATAAAATGCGCGATCCCAACTACCTGGCGTTCTACAACCAGGAGGAATTTAATTCCAAAATGGACGACGTATGGATGATGTTAGCGAAGGCAAAATTTTATTCCAACGACTACCTGGCGGCTTCGGCAACCTTTACTTACATCATCAATCACTTTTCGGGCGACAAGCTCCTGGTAGCCGAAGCAAATATCTGGAAAGCAAAAAGTTTCAAAGAAATGGGGTGGACGTATGAGGCGAATGATATATTGAAAAAAATATCGGACGACAAGTTTACCGACCGCTTAAACAGCCTTTATGCCGGCGCATGGGCGGATCTATTGATCAGGGAGGGGAATTTAAAAGAAGCGCTTCCTTATCTTGAAACTGCCATTTCGTTAGAAAAAAATAAGAAATTGCGCACGCGTTTTATTTTTATTGCAGGACAAATATATCAGCAGCTGGGCGACAAAGAAGCTGCATACGAGCGATACGCCAGGGTAATTTCGGCACATCCCGATTACCAGATGGCGTTTAATGCGCGCATACGTCAGACGGAAGTGTACACAGGCGGTTCGAGCAGCGATATCATTAAGTCGATGACTAAAATGGCGAAAAGCTCCAAGAACAAAGAGTACCTTGACCAGATTTATTATGCGATCGGTAATATCTATCTGTCACAAAAAGATACGGCAAAAGCAATCGAAAATTACATTCTTTCCACCGAGAAAAGTACGCGCAACGGCTTGGAAAAGGCACAGTCGTTCATTGTCCTTGGCGATTTGTATTACATACAGGCAAAATACCTGAAAGCACAGCCTGCTTATTCGGAAGCCTCGTCCATTATCGGAGTTGAACATCCCGAATATAAGCGTGTTTCCAACCTTTCGCAGATATTGGATGAGTTGGCCGTTAACTACCAGACCGTCACACTTCAAGACAGTTTGCAGTTCCTCGCTACCCTGCCGAAAGAGCAGCAAATGGCTGCCATCAACAACGTTATCCGTCAAATCATACAGGAAGAGGCTGAAGAGCAGAAGCGATTGGAACAGGAACGTGAAGAAAACCGCCAGTTAGATTTGGAAATCGAAAATATGGCTCTTATGGATCAGCGCGCGTTGGGAAATACGCAAAAAGTGTCGTTCTATTTCGACAATAAAGCCACCGTTGAAAAGGGTAAAATGGAGTTTCAACGAAGATTCGGAAAAAGGAAACTGGAAGACAACTGGAACAGGAAAAACCGCGCGGTAATGAACACTTCGGACGAAATTGCCGGAATGGAAGAAGCGTTGGAAGATATGGATCCGGTAGTAGCCGATTCGGTTCGGGAAAGCCGGAAACAGGCCGATGCCGAAAACAATCCCAAAAGTCCGGAATTTTATCTGAGACAAATTCCTTCTACTGACGAGCAGATTGCCGCTTCCAACGAACAGGTTGCCGGCGCGCTGTTCAATATGGGAATTATTTACAATGAAAAATTATCCGATTATCCGAGGTCAATAGAGACGTTTGACGAATTTGCCCGGCGGTTCCCGAATGACCCGCGGGTTGCCGACGCCTATTTTTACAACTACCGGATTCTTGCCAAACAGGAAAAGGAGGAAGCAGCCGGCGCATATCGCAGCAAGCTGATTACCGGTTTCCCGGATAGCAAGTATGCAAAAATACTTTCCCAGCCTGATTTCCGCGAGAAGCTGGAACGAATGAACATCGAACAGGATTCACTGTATGAAACAACTTACAGAGAATACCTTACAGGAAATTTTGAAGCCGTAAAGGCAAACACAGCTTATATGGAAGCAACTTATCCGATATCGCCGCTGATTCCTAAATTCCTGTTACTCAATTCGCTTAGCATCGGAAAGTCGGGAGATATAGAAACATTCACCACCTCGTTGAACAGATTGATAGAGCGCTATCCAAGCAGCGATGTCGTTTCGATGGCAAAAGATATTTTGGCGCTGATGAACCAGGGAAAATCACCTGAAGCAGGTACGCCGGGCGGACTGACGGCATTGCGCAGAAGCGAGGAAAAGAAAGATTCGACCGAGAATGTAAAAGGACTTAAATTCAAGGCAAATGACAATTCCCCGCATTTGTTCATCCTTTTGACCGACCCGGAAAAAGTAAACGAAAACAGGCTTCTTTACGAAATAGCCTCGTATAACTTCACCAAATTTCTCGTAAAGGATTTTGACATAAAAGTACAAAAAGGAGAGTTGACCGTTTCGGGACTTGACAACCTGGAGGAGGCGCTCTGGTACATCAACGGAGTATTCGACGACAGGGGAATTCAGCGGCTATTATCAGGAACAGAATACAAATACCTCATTATCACGGAAGAGAATTACGAATTACTGCTGAAAGGATTGACGGTTGAGGAGTATGAAACATTCTTCAAAAACTATATGGCAAACCAAAAAAAGAAAGGAACCGGAGGAAAAGTTCAATTGGTTGGCGAAGAAAAAGAGCTGGAAGAAATAACGAACGAGCAAAATACGGTTTCCGAAATTAAAGAAGGAGATGATTTGAACGGTGCAAAACCAACGGTTAAACTGCAAAGCGGCGACTCTGTTAAAGCAGAAAAAATGCAAACACCGGTAGAAGTTACTCCGCAGCAGCAACCTGCGCAGGAAATAAAACCTGAAACAGTCCTGGAAAAATCGGAAACCGTCAACACTGTGCCGAAAGCTCCCAAAGAGTTGAAAAAATATAAGGGACTATATACTTACGACGAAGATGCACCGCACTATTTCGTGATTATCCTTCCGAAAGGAGGAGCTGATTTTGAGGCGGTAAAAGCGGCTCTCGACAAGTACAACTCTGCTTCGCAGGCATTGCTGAATTTGAACGTAATGCAGGAATCGGGTAAAGGTTTTTCACAAATGATTGTGACGGGAACGATTCCTGGAGCAGCCATTGCCCGGAGCTACATCCAGCAAGTAGTGAAGGACGAAGGGATAAAAAATACGTTACGCGGAACCGACTACCGGAACATCGTAATCTCGCAGGACAATCTGAAGACATTGAAAGAAAGCGGAAACTTCGCGGTTTATATGGAGCTGTTCAAGCATTTTTATTTAAAGTAAACAGAACGAAAAAACAGGTTGTTAAAATTAAATTTTTTATGAAATATAACCAAAATGAAACCCGTATGAACCAACGTTCAACAAAGGAAATAAAAATGCTTGCGGGTTCCATGCGATTCTAATGTTAAAATAAAATATATACGTATGAAAAAAGATAAAATACTATGGGCAGACGACGAGATTGACTTGTTGAGAGCGCATATCCTTTTCCTCGAATCAAAGGGATATGAGGTTGTTTGTGTAAATAACGGACAGGATGCGGCAGATAAAGCGCGCGAGGAAAATTTCGATATCATTTTTCTGGACGAAAATATGCCCGGATTGAGCGGACTCGAAGCGCTTGCCAAAATAAAGGAAATCGACAATACCGTCCCCATAGTAATGATAACCAAAAGTGAAGAGGAAAACATTATGAACCAGGCAATCGGGAATAAAATTGCCGACTACCTGATTAAACCGGTTAATCCGAGCCAAATCCTTCTTTCACTCAAAAAAAATATCAACAAGCATAAAATTATATCCGACACTACGACCGACAGTTATCGTTCCGAATTTGGGCGCATCGGAATGCAGATAAACGATTCGCTGACTTATCAGGATTGGATTGAAGTTTATAAAAAGCTGGTATATTGGGAACTTGAACTCGAAAATACCGGTAACCAAATGGATGAAGTGCTGAAAATGCAAAAGGAAGAAGCCAATTCCACCTTTGTAAAATTCATCAAAAAAAATTATATTGGCTGGTTTCAGGACGGAAACGAACAGCGCCCGGTGATGAGTCAGGATATTTTCAAAAAGAAAGTTTTCCCTTTATTGGACAATGGTGAACAGGTTTTTGTCATTGTACTTGATAATTTCAGGTACGACCAGTGGCGAGTCATTAAAGAGACTTTGCGAGACGATTTTACGGTTGAAGAAGAAGAGTTGTATTACAGCATTTTGCCGACTGCTACACAATATGCGCGAAATGCTATTTTTTCGGGATTAATGCCGCTGCAGATCCAGCAAATGTATCCCGAATTTTGGGTGGACGATGATGAAGAGGAAGGAAAAAATCTGTATGAAAGTGAGTTGATACAAACTCAATTAGACCGCTTTCGCAAGAAATACGCCTTTTCTTACCACAAGATCAACGACAATACGGCGGGCGAAAGACTCATCGAAAACCTGCCGCGTTTTATCAATAATCCGTTGAATGTGGTCGTTTTCAACTTTGTAGATATGCTTTCGCATGCGCGTACCGACTCTAAGATGATACGGGAGCTTGCGTCGAGCGATGCTGCCTACCGCTCGCTTACCCTGTCCTGGTTCAAACATTCGTCAATCATCGAATTTTTCAAGATACTGGCAAATAAGAATGTCAAAATCGTGGTTACAACCGATCACGGTACCATTCGCGTAAACAATGCCATAAAGGTTGTCGGCGACCGCAATACCACCACTAATTTGCGTTACAAAGTAGGTAAAAATCTGAATTTCAATCAAAAAGAAGTTTTCTGGATCAATAAGCCGGAAAAAATAAAACTTCCGTCGCCAAATGTAAGTTCCACGTATATCTTTGCCGGAAACGACGATTTCTTCGCTTATCCGAATAATTACAACTATTACGTTTCTTACTATAAGGGAACATTTCAGCACGGTGGAATTTCGTTGGAGGAAATGTTAATTCCGGTAGTAACATTGAATGCGAAGAAAAAATAGGAGGGAATCAAGCCAATTCCCGACCTGACCGGATAAGAGGGCAGTCTAAAAAGTCACATTCAAATTTCAAAAATTTATAATTTGAAATTTTATGTCGTTTTTTATAAAGATTATCCATAATCTTACCATTACTTTCAACCCTGCGGATTGGAGGTATGCAGAGTTTTAGCTGGGATATAGCAGATAAGCATTTTAAATACGGGGATTTTTCAGGCAACATTTTTTATATCTGTCGATGTGAGCAGGTATCATCCCTTCTTCCCAAACTTCGGATCAATCTTCAAATAATACGTCAGAATAATTCCCGGAATCGTGCAGATGCAAACCCAGATAAAAAAGTTGGGATACCCGATTGCCTCTTGAATCCAGCCGGCAGTCATTCCAGGCAGCATCATTCCAAGTGCCATAAATCCCGTACAGATGGCATAATGGGAAGTTTGATGCTCACCCTTCGAAATATAAATCAGATAAAGCATAAACGCCGTAAAGCCGAATCCGTATCCAAACTGTTCAAATCCTACCAGGCTGCAAATAACAATGTAATTTTCAGGTTGGAAGAATGCCATGTAAACATATAACAAGTTGGTCGCATTCATACAGAAAACCATTGTCCAAAGCCATTTTTTCAATCCGCCTTTTGATGCGGCAATTCCACCCAGTATCCCGCCTGCAGTCAGGCAGATAACGCCTACTGTTCCGTAAGCAAATCCAACTTCGTAGGTCGAAAGCCCCAGTCCGCCCATATCGCGCGAGTCAAACAGGAACGGAGCGGCTAATTTGATTAACTGCGATTCGCCCAGCCGGTAAAGCAGGATGAATCCGAGCGAAATCCCTATTCCCTTTTTCGAGAAAAAACTGCCGAAAGTAACGAAAAAACCTGTTTGTACGCTTTCGTTTTGTACCGGTTTATCATCCTTTGGTTTCGGCAAAACGAAAAAATGATATACAGCAAACGCAATAAATAGACCGGCGCAAAGGTAAAAAGTGAGGCTCCAAGCCAATGGAATATTGCCCGTCTTCTCTTCCAGGTAACCGGCAAACATAACCAGTCCTCCTTGTCCTGCAATCATCGAAATACGGTAAAAGGTACTTCGGATGCCAATAAAAAAAGACTGTTTTTCCTGATCCAGGGCGATCATATAAAAGCCATCTGCCGCAATGTCGTGCGTAGCCGAACTGAATGCAACCAGCCAGAGAATAGCAAGCGTAGTTTGCAGGAAGTAGGGCAGGGGAATACAAAACGCCACTCCGGCAAGTCCCGCGCCAATCAGCAGCTGCATCGTAACAATCCACCAGCGTTTTGTTCTGAACAGATCGACAAACGGACTCCAGAACGGCTTTATCACCCAGGGCAGGTAAAGCCAGCTGGTGTACATTGCCGCGTCGGCATTCGAAATCCCCAGCCGTTTATACATAATCAGTGAAAAAATGGTTGCCGCCACTACATAAGGGATTCCCTGCGCAAAGTACAACGACGGGACCCACGCCCAGGGAGAAGTATTTTTATTTTTCATTTTTTTCATCAATAAGAAAGATATTATAACGTATTTCGTAAAGGTGACATCGCCGGGGAAGTCTGAAGGACTGAATGTGAATAACCCTCAATGAAGCGAAGCGATTGGGGGAAAGAAAGAATAAATCCAGCACACAATAACGAAAAAACCTTCCGAAATCCGAAAGGTTTTTCAAGGGTGGAAAACGGGGCTCGAACCCGCGACCTTCGGAACCACAATCCGACGCTCTAACCAACTGAGCTATGACCACCATGTAATTTTGTGGTGCAAAAGTAAGTATTTTTTTATTTCCCTGCAATATTTTTTGTCAAAAAATATTGCAGGGAAATAAAAAAGCACGAAGGCACGAAAGCGCGAAGGTAAGAATAAATCTATTTCGTGCCTTCGCCCCCTATATCCCTTTCAGCGCCTGCTTTGCAGTCTCATTATCCGGATCCAGTTCCAAAATTTTGCTCCAGTACGACTTCGACGTTTCCTTGTCGTTCTTAACGAAATAGTAGTATCCGAGGTAGCTGTAGCTTTCTATGACCTCTTTTACGTTTTTATTGTTGCCTGCATTGAGAAGAATTTCTAATGCAGCTTCATAGTACGGTTTGGCAAGGCCTTGTTCGGTTTCGGGATCTATTGCCGAGTTGGCGCGCGCCCTCCACAGGTTTCCAAGGTAACTGTTCGGACTTTTTTCAGCCACATAGGCAAAATATTCATCGGCTTTGGTCAAATAGCCGGTTTTCTTTGCGAGTGACTCCTTATCGGTCTCGGTAATGGCGTTTCCTGCAGAATAAAAACTTCTGCCGAGCGTAAAATAATCACTTACTTTTACTTCATCACCCCCTTCTTTCAGGAATGTTTCATAATGTGCAATCGCTTTATCATATTCACCCATTGCTTCATGTACATCGGCAAGTTCTTTAAGAATCGCCGCTTTGCCCGGTTCGGTTGCACGTGCTTTTTCAAATTGAGCCAGCGCTTCGTTCATTTTTTTCTCCTTTTGTAACAGTCTTCCGTAATAGACATGGTCTAAGTAGATAAAATCCTGTTTCCCTTTCATGTTCATCAGTTTCTCGGCTACAGCCAATCCTTCGGAATATTTCTTTTGCTCAAAAAGGTTATACATCAGCAGGCGGTTCATCACAAAGTCATCGGGATTTTTTTTCAATGCCGAAAGCGCCACTTCGGAAGATTTTGCATAATCGCCGCTGTAAAACAGAATCGAGGCGTATTTGGACAAGTCGGCAGGCGAACTGTATTCGCTCGCTGCGTATTTGGAATAAGCCGCAACGGCTTTTCCAAACTGTCCGGCATTGTAATATGCATCGGCAACGGCTCTTTGCGCCAATGGCGAAGAGGGGTCAAGCGCAACCAGCCGTTCCAGCACTTCGATCGAAAGCCTGGGGTTGATGCCGCCTGAATAGATTTCGGCGTAACGAACGTATGCTTCTTTAACGTTCGGGTCAAAATTCAACGCCTGTTCATAGGCTCCTGCTGCTTTTCCGGACTCTTTGCCCGAAGCGTAAATATCGCCTTCGAGCACGTAAGCTTCGGCATATTTGCTGTTTGCCTTCTTGGCATTGGCAATGTATTCCATTGCTTTTTCGTTCATACCGTTTTGAAAATAGGCTTTTGCAATGGCAACAAGCACATCGGCTTTCTTTTTGTTTTTATCGCCTGTTTTCTTTAGCGACGCTTCGGCGGCGGTTTGATTGCTTTTGAGTTGCAGTTTTGCCAATCCGACTTCGTTTAATACATATTCGGGATTGGCGGCAAGACCCTGTTTGAAGTAATAATCTGCGGAGTCTCTTTTCCCTTCCGAAAAATAAATTTCTCCGAGGTAGTAGCTCACTTCGGCTTGGTCGGCGCTACTGCTTTTATAGCTGTTCAGCAAAATCATTTTTGCCGGTTCCATTGCTCCGAACTTGTAAAATTCGATTCCTTTTTTACTATCTTCTAAGGCAAATGTTGAAAACAAAATACTGTTAATCAGAATGGTTAATAATAATTTTTTTTTCATTTTTCTATGTATTAATGTGAATATTTTCGTGTCTGTTTGTAATAGAGAATGGGCGCTCTCAAGTCTCTACGTGAACGTCGTTAAAAATCATCTCTGACGTTCACAATCCGGATGGATTGCGTAGCCGGAACAATCCCGCTTCTCAGAATAATCCGCTGCCCGATGTCCGACGTTACGAACGAGGTAAAGCCGGATGATAAGCCGTTACGGGGGTCGGTAAGCAGTATATATACATTTCTTGTCAGCGGATAATCGCCCAGTGCCAGGTATGCCTGGTAAGGTTTGAAGCTGTTGTGGGGCGCGGCAACGGTTGCCCGGCTAACGCTCATTACCCTGACGTCATCACGGAAAGAGAGGCGCGTGGAGTCGTTTTCGTTTCCGATCCAGGCGGCTCCGATAATTCCGATGGCTCCGGGGGTTTGCGCTACGAAATCAATCACGGCGGGATTATCCTTTTGTGCATACAGGCCTGAAGACAGTTGTTCACCGTGACAGATAGAGTCAATTGCATAACGGACCGTGCTCGAATTGGGATTATCGAAAACCAGCATTAATTCACCCAGTGCTGAGTTCGGGTTCAATTCTTTCCAATCGGTAATTTTACCGGTCATTATTTTTTGCAGGTCGGAAACCGAAATCAGCGAATCCGTGTTTTGCCTGTTTATGATAACTGCGATACCGTCGGTAGCGATTTTGATTTCGCGTGCAAAAAACTTGCGGCTTTTCAAGTATTCTTTTTCCTGTCCGGTCAAAGTACGGGTGGCGATTGCCAGACGCACGCTATCGCGCAGCAACAGGTTTATTGCATCGACTTCACTCGTGAAGAAAGGGACAATTCCCGCATTCGTATATTTGTTTTCAAAAACATCTGCCAATTGCTCCACAATAGGACGGAAAGTTTCATCGGCGCTTATTCCCACTACTCCGGTGGTCAGCGTGTCGGTGTATTTATCTTTTGGCGCATTATTGCGACAAGCGGCAAATAAGCATACACCCAACAGGAATATAATCAAATTTTTACTCTTCATCACTGTATTGTTTGATAAGCCTCCAAGCCCGGAAAATCCCGTATAACAGAAAAAACGCTCCGAGAACATACCTGACCAACGGGTCAAAACTCTGTTCGAAGAAAGAGGTAAAGACTATTACAAAAGCGGCTGCAAAGTAAAAAACAACCATAAATAATCCGAAAATCAGTGCTGTACTGTTTGTGTTTTTCATGCCGGAAAAAATTATTTTACCTTGAACGCAAAGAACTCAAAGGCGCAAAGGCGCGAAGTTTTTTTCCTTGCGACTTTGCGTCCTGTCGTTTTTTGCGTTCAAAAATATAAAAATCAAATCAATTTTTCAATACGAACGTTACCGGAACTGTATAAATTACCGGAACTGCATTCCCGTTTTGCTTGCCCGGAATCCATTTCGGCATCATCTTAATGACCCTTACGGCTTCTGCGTCGCATAGCGGATCAAGACTTCTTATTACTTCCACGTTGGTAACTTCTCCTGTTTTGGAAATTACAAAACGGATAAAAACTTTCCCTTGTATGCCGTTTTCCTGCGCAATGGTAGGGTAACGTAAGTTTTTGCCTATGAATGCGCGCATCTCAGTTATTCCACCCGGATATTGAGGCATTTGCTCTACATATTCGTATGGTTTCTCTTCCACGGGTTCCTGAACGATTTCGTTCAACTCGGCTATATCCTTTCCATCTACTTCATCGGTTCCCTGCACATCGGCAATCGAAACCGAGACGTTGGAATTTATAATTTCCTCGGTTGATTTCATCTCATCTTCTTCGCGTACTTCCCCTTTGGTAATCACCGGAGGCGTAAATTTAATGGAGCTCTTCAAAGGGGGTGGGGGAGGTATATCCGGTTTTATTTCCTGCACCTCTTCCTCTTTGGTTTCAGCCTCTTCCAAGTCGGATAAAGCTGTTACTCCGACGTCCACAATGTGTACTTCTTCTTTTGGCGTAACTATTTTAATCAGCGTTGGAAGGAAAAGTGTAAATAAGCCTAATGCAGCCACAACAAGCAGCGCAATGCCGTGTCTTTTGTTTGAGCTTTGACGTAATTTGTACGCCCCATACTTCTTGTTTCTTCCTTCAAAAACCAAGTCACACCATTCTTTTGAAGTTAAATCTATTTTACTCATTTTCTTCTTTTTCTGTGTGTTAGTTACTTAGCTTTCAGTATTATTTCCCGTATCGATTTCTTTTGTCAATGCCCCTTTGGATTTGAAGTTCTCCAGCAGAAATTCATCTCCTTCCGACATATCAACGATTGCATACGTGCTAATACTGCAAATCTGCATTTCATCCAGCGCATCGATCAGGTTCTTGTAGTTTGACGCGTCTGTAGCTTTTATCATTACTACCGGCGATGATTTATCTTTCTTTATTTCAGTTGACTGAGTAGTAAATTCCTCCTCTGAGATTTGTAAATCGAGTCGCTTTTTCTTTAACTCTTTCATCTCTTCGACCACCTTTTTATTTCTGTTCAGCAATAGCGATCTTAATCCGTTCGGACCATAATTGGTTTCGACTAAGGATTGATAATTCTCGTAATCGCCCTCTCCGAGGTAGTAGTAAATTTTATCGTCGCCATCAAGGATAAGTGTGATTGCGCGACTGTCCTGTACTTTGTTTTGTTCTTCTTCGGAAACTTTGTCTTTGCTCGGCATCGCGATCTCCATTGTCTGCGGCTTGATCAGCGATGTACATAACATAAAGAAAGTGATCAGCAGCATATTCATATCTACCATCGGAGTAAAGTCAATATGCGTACTTTTCTTTTTCTGCTTGCCTTTGCCTCCGCCTTTTTCTTTTTCCTGTATTTCTGCCATTTTTTTTAATTTTTAGCGTTTGACGTTCTACGTAATGCTTTTTACGTAATCTACATATCCGCCGGAACGGTCTTCAATGAAGTTATCAAATTGTACCTGTTTTCGCGTATCTCCTGGAGTGACGACATCACATTTTTGATCATCGGATAAGGAGTGGTTTTATCTGCCTTGATTGCAATCCTCAAATCGCGGTTGTGCTGTCTTGCCTGAGATACCCAGCTCTTAAACTGGTTGCTCGTACTGTCGCACGGTATCCCTTTTGTTATCAGTACACGGTCTTGCTCTTCGGAACTTAATGCGAGAAACGATTTCATCTGTTGAATCGGAACTCCGAAAGAAGGCGCAAGTTTAAATTTGTTGACTTCTTCGGGTGTAAATTCAATCCCATACTCTTCGCCCATTGCCCTCAGCACAGCTACTCTGTCTTCCTGCTTGTCCAGACTGAGAAAAACCTTTCCCTGCGGATCAACAAGCACTTGCAGCATATTCGCTTCCGGAATTTTAATTTCCGAGACGGAAGAAGGCGTATTAACCATTACCGGTTCTTTCTGGACAAAAGTCGAAGTCAGCATAAAGAATGTCAGCAGGAGCACCGTAACATCGCTCATCGCCGTCATATCAATGCGTGTACTTTTTCTTTTTACTTTTACTTTCGGCATAATTTACTGTATTTTATTCGTGAGTTGCCGAATAAGATTGTACGATGGTGAATCCAACCTCATCAATGCAATAGGTTATAGTATCAATTTTACTTGTAAAATAGTTGTAGGAAATTACGGCGGCAGCTGCTGTTGCGATACCGAATGCGGTATTGATCAGCGCTTCCGAGATACCTTCAGACAATTTAACCGAGTCGGGCGAACCTGCATTAGCCAGTGCGGCAAAAGCCCCGATCATCCCGATTACCGTTCCCAATAGCCCCAATAGGGTACCAAGTGTAGTCATCGTGGCGATAACTCCCAGGTTTTGTTCCAGCGTAGGCAATTCCAACGCGGTAGCCTCTTCGATTTCCTTTTGGATCGTGATTAATTTCTGATCTTTATTTAATGCCGGAGTATTTTCCATCTCGCGGTATTTTATCAATGCCGAATTAACCACATTACCGACCGAACCTTTTTGTTTTGCACACAATTGTTCCGCTTTTTCAACATCGCCGCTTTGCAACGCCGCTTTTATGTTTTGAACAAATTTTGTTAAGTTTCCGTTTCCGTTTGCTTTTCTGATAGCGATAAAGCGCTCCACGCTCAATACGATTACCGTCAATAACAGCGATTGGATAACTGGCACAATGATTCCACCCTTGTAGATGGTTCCCATTATGTTAACCGAGTGATTGTTAGGATCGTTGTTCATAAAGTTGGATGCGCTTCCGAGTACGAACTCGAAATTAAGGTACGCGATGACGAAGCAAATTACGATGACCAATGCTGCTGATAGTTGAAATCCGTTAGCCGATTTCGTTTTTTCTTTAGTTTCCATAAAATTTTAAAATAAATTATTAATGTTGATTATTAGAATTTTGATATTGTATTACTAAGAATGTAGAGATAATTTTCTTTTCTGTTTGGAATGCCTGTTATTGTTGGAAAGGTCATTCCAAAAGGTAATGTAATATTTTATAATTTACAATTAAAATATAAAACACCGGCGAAAAGAAAATGTAATATTTGGGAAATAAATTATTCTGGAAATCAGATTAGTAGCTTTTTTAAGTAGAGATAAATGTGGCTATTGTATAAGATACATAATGTGTTTTCGGGAAGCAGAAAGGAAGAACGTTGGAATAATTCGTTGTCTGACCGTGATTTGAAATGGAAAGCATAGTCATTTATCAATTTTTTCGAACGAAAAGCAGAATTCCGGTTAAAATTTTGATCGGTTATTACGCCTGAAAAGTCAAGACAACAAAGCTTTTCTTTCAATAAGAATTCATTTTTCACTGAAAAAGAAGTGTCATCACCTCGTTGATAAAATGTAGTTCCCTCATCCATGTTTCCATTAAATGAAAGGTAAATACTTGTTATCAAAAGCGTAACCAATATTATACCGCTATATTTAAAAACAGTCTTTTTCACTTTCGGCCCGTTCTGATTTTGAATACGTCAAAGATAGCGATTATTTATTATAAAAAAAAGAAAAATCGAAATTATTGATAATTCAAATAAAAAAACTACCTTTGTGCGCTTTTTGAGATTTCCGCGTGAATCTTCGGAAGTGTGATGGGAAATTAAGTCCTTCACTAAACTTAATTTTGAGTAACACAAAATTTTAAAAAATGAAAACATTTGAATTAAAAGGTACTGCCAGACCTGAACTCGGCAAAAAAGCGGCTAAATCAGTCCGTTCAAACGAATCAATTCCATGCGTGCTTTACGGTGGGAAAGAGACTGCACACTTTCAGGTAGAAGCGGCTGACGTTCGCAAATTGATTTACTCGCCCGAAATTTTCGTGGTAGCGTTGGACATTGACGGAAAAAAAGTAAACTCCATTTTGAAAGAAATCCAATTTCATCCGGTAAAAGACACCATTCTTCATATTGACTTTCTGGAGATTTTTGAAGACAAGCCAATCATAATGGAAGTTCCTGTTCGTCTGACAGGGTTGGCCGAAGGGGTGAAACAAGGGGGTAAATTGAGCCAGGAAATGCGTAAGCTCAAAGTGAGAGCCCTTTACAAGAATATTCCTGAAAGACTGGAAATAGCCGTAGATAATCTCGGTCTCGGAAAAACAATCCAGGTAGGAGCGCTTTCTTTTGATAACCTTACCATCTTGAACAACGTAATCAACGTAGTTGCAGCCGTTAAGCTGACAAGAGCGGCAAGAGGAGCAATGGCGAAAAGCGGAAAGTAATAGGCTGTAAGTAATACGTTTTACGTTATGAAATATCTGATTGCAGGATTGGGTAATATCGGACCTGAGTACGAAAACACCCGGCACAACATAGGATTCAGAGTATTGGACGCTTTTGCAAAAGCGTCCAATCTTGTTTTCACTGACAACCGGTATGGTGCAACCTGCTCCTGCCGGCTGAAGAACAGGGAATTGATTCTGCTGAAACCTTCCACCTTTATGAACCTGAGCGGAAACGCCGTGCGTTACTGGCTGAATAAGGAGAACATCCCGCTCGAAAATCTCCTGGTTGTTGTCGATGACCTTTCGCTTCCTTTCGGCGGATTACGCATGAAGGAGCGAGGCAGCCACGCCGGACATAACGGCTTGCGGAATATACAGGATCTGATCGGCGAAAACTACCCGCGCTTGCGTTTCGGTATCGGATGCAATTTTTCGCAAGGACAGCAAATCCATTACGTCCTGGGGAATTTCACCGAAGAAGAAAACGAAAAACTGCCCGAACGCATCGAAACCGCTTGCGAAATGATCAAAAGCTTCTGCCTTGCCGGCATTCGGAATACGATGAATTTGTTTAATAAAAAGAAGTTATAAAGCAGTATACCCAAAATGTGCCGTGCGTTTCTTGTAGAAATGAGGCGTCCACCGTCTCTACAAGAAACGTACGGCACATTTTTCAAATGTAACTTATATCGAACACACGTTAAATTAATTCAAGCAGTTTCTTAATTCTTAAAATTATGATGTGCTACTTGGATCTCAAAAAATGATTTAACATTCTAATATGTAGATTCTGCAAATGAAGTTTCCGAAGAATTATTGCAAGAAACAGATATTCAAGAAGCGCTTCGTTATTTGGAAGAAGGAGTCTGCACTGAAGTAAAATCGCGCAACGGATGATATCGCGAGACAAATATACAGCCAAATTATACCGTGAATTCTTGTAGAGACTGTAGTATGTATGGCACGGGTGCGTACATTATCTGCGCTTTATAATATGTTATAAAACACATAGCCAACTCCTTGCAAATATCTTTAAAAAATCGTAATTTTGAAAATTATTTTGCTTATGACGTATATTTATATTTTAATGAAAGCAGTATCAGACATAAAAGTATAGCAAGCATCTATCGGTGATGGAATTGCTTTGGAAATTGATAAAACAGGCACACAATGAATTATAAAACAAAAATAAACAGTTATTAATAGGGTAAAAATGATATAGTTATGAAAACAGGTAAGATTTATTGGAAAATTTTAGTAGTGGCGCTGTTGACGCTGTTCGGGGGACAGGCGTATGCGCAGACGTGCACACAGGTGGTCGCCGGAGGTTCAACTTTTGAAGGATTGCCGGGTTCGGAGGAGTATAGGGATTTTAATAATACGGCTCAATTTGGTCTCTCCGGGAATAAATTTAGTACTCCTTTAACTCAGTTAGCGGAAACGACAGTAGTTGGAACCGATCCTTTTTATGTAGTAACAGATAATCCGACACTCGTTGATGAGGATTTTTTAGACCTTGATGATCCGATGTTGATCGTTGCCGGAGTAGGAACTAACAGTGAATTATTTTCTTTTAGTGTTTTAGGGTTAACACCGGGTGCTCCGTTTACGGTTACGCTTGAGGGATATATAGTGAATGAAAGCAACACGACATCTGCTTGTGTTCCCGGTTCTGCGACAAACGATCCGACTTTGCAGATATTGCTTGACCCTCAAACAAATAATGGGAACAATGCCAATTGGGCAAATCATCAAAAAGATCAATCTATAAAAACAGGCTTAGGTGGTGGAAAATTTACGATAACCATAACTCAAACAATGCCGGCTACCAATTCAGGTTTTACATACATGGTTAAATCAGGATATAATTATGCCGCTTGTATGGCTGTCGGTTTTACAAAAATAGAGGTCGTAAGTTGTTTGAATCTGAAAGTTGCTGGACCGCATACTGTTTGTGCCGGTGGTGAAAATGCCATATTATCGGTGGGAAGTAGTTACCAAGGACCCTGTACATATCAATGGTATAAAGATGGTACGTTGATACTCGGGGCAACAAGTTCAACATACAGGCATTCCTCGAATCTGACGGGCGCAGCATCGACAACCTACTACTACACCATGACTCCTCAAGGCGGACCAACTGTTAAATCCGAAAATTTTGTGATACAAGATATACTTTGTTGTGTGGACGATAGTAATATGCCGGCTCCGCGTAAAATGATTTGGCAAGAAGATTATGGAACCTTTACCTCTGCCAATAGCTATTGGGAATGGGATTATACCGATATAAACAATCCTAAAAAGGTAACGAAAAATACTACCGGCACGAATGTATGGCGAAAAGATGGTCCTTATGCCGGTTCTTTGAGCTACGCCATGGGAACTGGAGATGTTGGAGACGGAATGTATGCAGTAATAGCAAACATTGCTCAAAACGTAGGTGGATTAAATTGGGCAGCGAAAGCAGGAGATGGACGCCAATGGAGTATTCCCAATTATTTTCCGGATCATACATATCCAGATAGAGAGGCGTATGGCGCATGCCTAATGATCAATTGTGCCGGAATACCGGGTGAAAAATTGTATGAAAGAACGATTAATGGTTTA
The DNA here is from genome assembly GCA_031271815.1 of Prevotellaceae bacterium. Classification (GTDB taxonomy): domain Bacteria; phylum Bacteroidota; class Bacteroidia; order Bacteroidales; family Paludibacteraceae; genus RGIG9379. Next base: position 27,803 of record JAISVA010000034.1, read on the forward strand.
TGCGATAAAAAGTTGACGGTAAAATGTTTTATCAACAATTTCTCTGATGGAAGCACTCCTGTAAAAGTAAAAATCAGAATTACAGAGATTAAGCCGAATGGTGCAGATGGCATTTCCGAAGAATCCGCTGAAATCACAAGATACGCTGACGGAGCTGATGGAATAGCATGGAAAGAAGTTTCCGTAGATATTGATTTGCCTTCATTATCCAACTCCATTCGGTTTGAAGTTTTCTCGTCTCAATCGGGTGCCAATGACGGTAACGACTTGTTGTTGGATGACATTCAGGTTTACACCTGCTCGTCACCATCAGTCAGTCTATTCTTTAATTCAGGGCTTACAGAAACCGTTACCGAAACCTGCGAAGGCGATGATGTAACTTTGTATGTTGATGAAACGCCTATGTTGACCAACTATTTTGGTGCTCAATTGGCATATATATTTCAATATACCTACGACGATCCCTTTTCTTTTACTTTTGATCAAAAATCATATAAAAACATTGCTCCTGCTCCGATACAAGCAGCCAGCAAAGATAATTTAAAATCGATATTTGATGCCTTCAAGGCTCAATTTCCTGACCCAAATGACAAAAAAATGTATTTCAGAGTGGTGTCTGGAGATATGAGTAGATTAACCGCACTAAATGGTCAACCTGGATTTTTCTTCAATCAAAATGAGGCGTGTGCCGATTATAGTGTTTCTGACCCGATTGAAGCAAGTATCAACTGCGCCACCTGTACCAAGCCAGTATCAGTTAAAATTCTCGCCGACGGAGTCTTCAAGGACACCGTTGGTTTATGTGAATCGGAAACGGTTACCTTGGAGGTAGATAATCTTTACCA
>JAISVA010000021.1 GCA_031271815.1 Prevotellaceae bacterium
TACGGCACGCTGGCTGCGTAGTTTGTAGCATTCGGACTGAAAGCGGGAGTTAATTCAACATTGTTTCCATTAGGAGCTGAAACATTTAAGCCCAATAAATCGGCATTCGTAGAAGGGGCAGCACGATTTATCACTACCGTATAAGTCTTTTGCGTGATGCCGTCTTTTGCTGTAACGGTAATATTAAAGGTATTATAGCCTGTTTGCAAATCAATACAGCCTTGATCGCCACTGACTTTGGCATTACTGTCTTCCGGATAGGGGTTGAGACAAACGAACGTTGCTCTATACGGCAATTCCTTATAGTAATTGTCGCCCATAGTACCTTCAAAGATTATCTCAAAAGGATCGTATGTTGCATCGACAAATATACTACTAAGGTTAGCGTTAGTAGAAGGACCGCGATTTACGACAACGGTATACGTTTTTTGCGTTACGCCGTCTTCGGCGGTAACGGAGAAAGTGAAGATGTTTTCACCGACGGATAAATCGCTTTGCTGGCTATCTTCTTTAGCTTTACCGTTAACTTTGGCGTTATTATCTTCGAGAAAAGCGTTGAGAACAACATTTGTTACAGAATAAGGCACATCTACAGCATACTCCGTAATATCGGGACTGAATGTCGGCGTGAGTTCATAAAACGTGTATCCGTGACCAGGAGTGTAGCTTTCAACTTCCAACAATCTCAGGTCGGCATTATCCGATGCACCGGAAACTTCTACTATATCAAAATCTTTCCAGTCTTCAGCCTGTTCGTAGAGCGTTTTTGTACCTGCGGGAACGATAAGTTTGCAGTTTGCTTTATCCACATCTTTAAAAGCATCTTCTTCTACAATTATATCGGAAGGATTTTTCCATGAAACCGTTAATTTTTCTAATCCGCTCCAAGTCACAAATAAAAATTTTGGAATGCGGGTAACTTTTTCTCCAATAAATACAACTTTGAGTCCTACATCCAGGCTTCCTGTTATATTGCAGTCTATGGCATTGTAATATAATGTATCAAGTACAATTTTATAAAAACCCAGCGCTTCTATGGTGGCAACGTTTTCCGGAATTGTAACTGATTTTACCTCACAGGCGCCAATAGCGGCATAACCAATGGTTTTTAGCGAGTTCGGCAACTGTACGGATGAAACATTATTGTAATTTCCACAAGTTGTATGTTCAGCAATAGAAGTAATGCCTTCCGATACGATTATTTGCTTTATTTTATCTGCATTATTATTACACCAGGGAGAACCTGCCGCTTCTCCTTCTCCGCTAATTGTCAATGTGCTGTCACTGTCCAGCGTCCAACGAACGGTTTCGTTTACATCGCCGCTGTCTATAATTGTGTGGGACGCTTGCCCATACGCCTGCACACACAGCAGCAGGCTGAATAAAAATAAAATCTTCTTCATTTTCTTATTGTTTGTTAGTTAATATTATTTTCTTGCTTTTTCATTTTCTTGCTTTGTGTTTGTTCTCAAACTGTCCTGTGCAACGGTGTCCGGCATGGCCGACAACCCGTTAATTATTTCAAGCGCCTGTTCCAGCGAACTGTCATAATACTGCCTGTCATTGAGTAGTTTGGATATCAAAAAACCGCCTTCAATCATTGAAAAAACCGCTTTCGCCACCTTTCCCGGATTCGCATCTTTTTTTATCTCTCCCTGTGCAATTCTTTGTTCTTCGCACTGCAATATTTGCAAGCTACAACGAACAGGGTCATTCATTTCTTTCCAACTATCTCAATATTTTTTCTGATGTACTGTTGCTATACAAAACAATGTACATTCCTTTTTCGGGCGCTTTCTGTAATTTTGCACCTGAAACGCTGAAATATCCAACAATTTCGACCGGCATAACCTGCGGCTCGTTAATATTTGTCGGTACATCTGTTGTTGTAAACTTGTCTGATAAACTCGCCAAAACAACATTGCTAATTCCGAGAATTTCAAGTGTAAAAAAATAATCTGTACTGCTTTGCAAATCTTTTATTGTATGCGAAAAATTTGTACTTTCCGAACCACCCGGAATAGTATTGGATAATTTCCCTGTTGCGTCGAACTCACATGTATAAATGGTATCTGTATGTTCCTCATCGCTGTAAACAATTAGTTTGTAGCCTTCAACATCATCATATTCTTGCCATTCGATTCTTGCGCCGTCTGCCGCAGGCTCAATGACTGGCGTTGTTTCTTGAGAATTTCGTCTATAATAGACAGTAAGTACGCCTTCAATCTCTTCGCCCATTTCAGTGTAATAATAGTTACATTGCAGGCTCATACCTGTAGTTTTCCCAGCCAAAGAAAAAGCAGGCGTTATGGGGAAATACAAATCTATCTTGGATAAGTCCCCATCAAACAAGTTCCCTGGTGATTGTATATTTTCTCGAAAATCTAACTTGTTATTCCACGGATCCATAACTGCGATAACAAATCTTGACCAAGAAGGATGCGAAATTTGCGCATTAAAGAAAACATCCATAAAAACAATCTGAGTCGGTACATTTAATAAATATGATTTCTGCCAAAACTCATCTTGTGAAACACTCCGCATTACATAACCGTCCTGACTGTCCACTGCTCTTTCCTGCACAATGGCACGGTCAAAAAACCAATTCCCGGAAAACTCGGCATCAACGGGAATAAATGCCTGTGCATTCATTTGAACACTTGCCAAAAGACAAAAAAATCCTAAAAAAATCTTTTTCTTCATTTTATTTTTAAATTTATCTTTTTCCGGGCTTGACCGTTTCTTCCAACTCATTTACCGCTTTTTTTCTTGTAGACAAGTTACTGATAATAAACCTGCACCAATCAGAGGATCGAGCGTGAGCGAAACTTCCAAAACCACACTGTCATTTTTGCGATGTTCCACTCCTCGATTCGGCATAGCGTCTCGCCATAGCCATCAGGTTAAGGCTGAAAGCCTTGTATTTCAATAGCATAGGGCATGGCCCTGCGATTTGAAATGTGTCTTTTCCAAACCCGGAAGGGGTGAAATCAGGATATAGCCCTTTCAGGGCTTGGGCTGCGAATGTTACATCACGATAGGGCGGTGCCCTATCCTGTTTATTTTGCCCTTTCAGGATATTGATTCTGAGGGCTTTGCTTCTTAACCTGAGAGCTATGGCGAAACGCTATGTTGAACGCTCTACTGCAATATTGGTACGTTACAACGAACAGCGAGCCGCTTTTTCAATAATAAATCGCTTTGTTTTTCCGGACTTAACGTATGTAACGTTTCCCTTTTATTCTTCAAAATAAACCAATCGGTCTATTTTTAAGACTGATTAATGTTGAAAACCTGCCGCCTACAATTTCATATTGTCTCTGCCAAGCTTGAATCCCTAACGGGATACTCCAAAGCTCTCGCAGGAACCTAAACCTCGAAAATACACGAAAAATCTCCGTAGAAAACACCTCTCAACCTGCATGAAACCGCCGTTGTACGCAGGTTTTTGTTTTCTATTTTGTTTATTACTCAGCCACGCAACGAACAGCAAGGTATGCAGTACGACTATAAGTAGTTCTTCTCGCATATTTCCCTGCAAAATATAAATAATTAGCTTTGCCCATAGATGCCTTTTCACTGCTCCAATAGTAACCAAACTTTGACCGGGAATGATTATTATCGTTCGGATTCTTACTTATTTCTCCGTTCGGACTAAACGGTGTTTTGATATTAACATTGCCGGTTTCGGGCAAAAAAATTGTATTGGGAGTTTTCCCAAATTCTCGTCCAAGCACACCGTCTTTCGTTACCTGCTGACTTGGATTTTTCAACAAATCTTCTATTTCGGCTACATTAGGCAAGCGCCAGCCTGCCGGACACACATTTTGTGCTGATTCCCAAGTGTACCTTCCTCCGCTTTCACTTGGTTTTGTGACAAATTCACCTTTGTCGCCGACATTACAAGTAGCCCAAGTTGTTTCTCCGATTTTAACTCCTGTTTCTTTTTGTGCTGATTCTTCTTGTGCAAATATTGTTGCTCCACCTGCGAGGCAGATTGCTACTGCAACCACTTTCCTCAAATTTAATTGAACTTTAAACATAAAAATAATTTTAAAAATTTACGACATTATTTGATAATTAATTATTCTGTTTTTTCGCTGTCGGGTTGCGCAGTCATTGTCCGCGACTGTTCGCTTTCAACGTGCACTTCGGTGTCCGGCGCTACCGAAAACTCATTGATTATTTCAAGTATCCGGTCTAACGAGCTGTCAAAATACTGCCTGTTGTCAAGAAGCCGTGCTATCAAAAAACTGCCTTCAAGCAGTGCAAAAATGACTTTCGTCATCTTTCCCGGATCTGTATCTTTTTTTATCTCTCCCTGTGCAATTCCTTCCTTAATGACGGATGCAAGTCCTTTTTCGATCTTCAAAACAACATCCTGAGCCATTTTCCGGAGTTGCGGATGCGTATCGTCCGTGTCGGATGCCGTATTGATAATCGGACAACCTCCGATCATCATCACATCTTCGTATATTTCCCTGAATCCAACCGTCAGCTTCCGAAGTTTTTCGAGAGGTGTAAGTTCGCTGCCTAAAGTCCTCAGCGAAAAACCATACGCACTTAGCGACAGGTTATGCCTGAAAGCCTCTATCGCTATCTCATTTTTGTTTTTGAAATTACCATAGATACATCCCTTACTCAATCCGGTTACCTCCATGATGTCCGAAAACGAAGCTCCTGCATACCCCTTTTTATTGAAAATGGGAGCCGCTTTTTCAATAATAAATTGCTTTGTCCTTTCCGACTTGATGTATGTAGTTTTTCCTTTCATTCTGCAAAAATAAACCAATCGGTTTTGTTTTGCAAGTAATTCGGGTAAAATATTTTCCGGCAATGTCAAAATACGGATTGAAAACGATCGGTATAGTATGAGGTGAGGAATAATGTTTTGTATCTATTTTGATGGGCTACACGGAATTAGAGGCGCCAGCATCAGGAAATGTATGGTAACAATGGAAGCTTTATTGAAAGTTTTTGCTGCACTGAAAGCGAAAGTAAAGTTGCAGGTTGAGTTGCCGGGTGTTAATTTCAGTCTTGGATAGTAAGCGACAAATTCCCGGGTAAGTAATTAAAAGTTATTTTAAAGATATTGGGTAGCCCGCTATGGTGCTGCGGAAGCAATGCACTGTACTGTCCGGCAGATGGCTAATCTTTTGCTTAATTTTATCCTTCCTGCTCTTTCCCGACCGCATATCCTCTCCACTTCTCAATCAACCTGCGCATATCCACGGGCAATTCCGAATCAAAGTACATAAGCTCTCCCGTGCGGGGATGAGTAAATCCGAGGGTTTTGGCGTGCAGCGCCTGGCGCGGACAAAGTTCAAAGCAGTTGTTTACAAACTGTTTGTATTTGGTAAAAGTAGTTCCGCGCAGGATTTCGTGTCCGCCGTAGCGCTCATCATTGAAGAGCGTGTGCCCGAGGTGTTTCATGTGTACCCGTATCTGGTGCGTACGTCCGGTTTCCAGGCGGCATTCGATGAGCGTAACGTAACCCAGCCGTTCCAATACCTTGTAGTGCGTCACAGCATGTTTGGCGTTCGGGTTTTGACCTTCGGGGAAAACGGTGAAAAGCATCCGGTCGCGCGGGTCGCGGGCAATGTCGCCTGTGATTGTGCCTTCGTCTTTTTCTACATTACCCCAAACTAAGGCGTTGTAGGTTCGCTGGGTGGATTTGTCAAAAAACTGCTTGCCGAGATGCGTTTTTGCATCTTCGTTTTTGGCAATGATGAGCAGTCCGGAAGTGTCTTTGTCGATGCGGTGAACAAGACCGAGCCTTGGATCGGAAACATCAAATTCGGGCGAATCCTTCAAATGCCAAGCCAGGGCGTTGAGCAGCGTCCCCCTGAAATTACCGAAACCGGGATGAACCACCATCCCCGGATTTTTATTGACCAAAATAATATCACGGTCTTCGTAAGCAATTTGAATGGGAATCTCTTCGGGAATGATTTCAAAATCGGAAGGCGGGTAGGAGAGCATAACGGAAACAACATCGTGCGGCTTTACCCGGTAGTTCGATTTTACAGGTTTGCCGTTCACGAGGATACAGTTAGCGTCCGCCGCGTCCTGGATCCGGTTGCGCGAAATCTGCGACATGCAGTTAACAAGATACTTGTCGATGCGCACAAGGCTTTGCCCCTTGTCTGCCACGAAACGGAAGTGCTCGTGAAACTGTCCGTCGCTCCCCGGTTCGATCTCCCGGTCATTTTCCGGTTCGTCGAACAGCCGGTTTTCATTTTCCGTTACTCCCATAAATTCTCTTCCTCCGCGCTTGGAATTTCCACTTTTTCTTCCGGAACTTCAAGCATCTTTTTGTCTGTTGTGAAAAACAGCTTGATTGCCTGTCCCAAAGAAACTTCCGATCCCGTAACCGGTTCTTGCTTATAGACGAAATATTGCGCCTTCTCTTTTTCGTTTTGTGGTTCCACATCATACAAGGCGGCGCCGATATTCAGTGAAGCGGCATGCGCCTGATCAATGGCTTGTTCCAGCGTCAGTCCACGCAAACTGACAACGACGGTTGTTTCGTCCGACAAGCCTTTGCCGACCAGCAGCGTAATCGTAGCGCCGTCCGTAATCCTGGCGCCTGGTTTGGCTATTTCCCCGTTGTATTTCACATCCTGAACTAAATCCTTGTATTCGGATGGCACGTATTCGTATTCGCCTGCTTTCAAACCGATTGAAGTGATAATGGCTTCGGCCTGGCGTAACGACACATCTCTTAAATCGGGTAAAACCACTTGACGCGGAGAGCGGGCGTTGATCGTCAGGTATATTTTCCGGTCTTCCTTTACGGGTGAACCGGCTTCCGGCGTTTGTTCGATAACGGCGCCGGCTTTTTCTCCTTTGACAAAAATAGAGTCGATAATTTCGTACGCCAGTTTTTTATCGGTTAATACTTTTTCAGCTTCCTCTTCATCCAGGCCGTGCAGGTCTGGAACAATAATCTCCTTGCCGTGATTCGTGTAATCATCCAGCCAGCGAAGGCTTCCGAAAAAAAGACCTGACAATAAAAGCGCCGCCACAACAAGGCTGATAGTAAACGGGTTAATAAAAAATCGTTTCATAATGACTATTTTGAACTTTAAACATTTGAACTTTAAACAAAGGTATTAAAAAGTTCCCTGTTTCGATATTTCCAAATCAAAAAAGGTAAAGATTTTTTTATCTCTACCTTTTTTACTTACTCAATACCGGAATGACGGTTATTTTCTTAAATTCGGTTCGTCGGACACGGTTAGTTTTTTTCTTCCGTGCGCTCTGCGGGAAGCTAACACTCTGCGTCCGTTAGGAGTTTCCATTCTTGAACGGAATCCGTGTTTGTTTCTTCTCTTTTTGTTTGATGGTTGAAATGTTCTTTTCATTGCCGTATTTATTTTGAATTATTATATTTTTCTTCCGATTTGGGCTGCAAAGATAAATATTTTTTATAAAAAAGCAAAATGTCGAAAATAAAAATTCATTCCGTTTCCGGAAAATAAAATTAATTGCCGGTTGTCAGGTAAGGTTTTTACCTGCGGATTACACAAATTAACACAAATTATTTAATTTGCAAAATATAAATTTCAGATAATTAATTCAAGTTGTTAGTTGATTTCAAGTCCGGACTTCGATATAGAAATTATTTTGAGATATATAAATAGCGACTTAAATGAATTAAATTGTAAATTTCATGTTAATTTGTGTAATTCGCGGACTTTTCGGATAGCCTCGCTGTGTCACGGATTTCCAACTCCGGAAGGGACGATACCGTAATTAAACGGGGTTTTCCTGAATGAACGCAGATAAAGCAGATGGCGCGGGTTTACACAGATAAAAAATCATATTCATTTGTTTAAATATTCTCGAATCTGCGTTATCCGCGTCATCAGCGTTCAAAAATGCTTTTCGGACAGCTCTGTTTAAACCGGATAAACAACGTTTAAAATAAAATAAATTTCTTTTTTGTTTTATTCTCTGTAAGATTTTTGTATATTCGCACCCTAAAATTTAAGTTGAATTAAAAACAATACTAATCATAGAATATAGATGGCAACGTTAGAGAAAATCAGGAATCAGGCGGGCTTACTCATCGCAGTAGTGGGGATAGCGTTATTTGCTTTTATTATTGGAGACTTTTTAAATTCGGGATCTACCTACTTCGGACCTTCCCGCGAGAGGGTCGGAGAAGTGGCCGGCAAAGATTTGAATATCAATAATTTCCAGCGTGACATAGCAACAATTACGGATGTTATGAAAATGCAATACAACCAGAACCCGCCCGAAGGCGAGATTCGCGATATTGTTTGGAATAGCTTTGTAGAGCAGTCACTGTTGAACAGTGAAACGGAAAAAATCGGGATGAGCGTTACTACCGCCGAGCTGAAAGATGCAACTTTCGGCGCAAATATGCATCCGCTCGTAAGCCAAATTCCTTATTTCCGCAATGAACAAGGCGCTTTTGACCGGAATACAATGGTTAGCTTCTTCACATATATAAATAAGGAAGACTGGACAAACGAAGAAAAAAATGCAGGATTGGACGCACAGGCGCAACAGCTTCACAACTATTGGCTGTTTTGGGAAAACAGATTAAAACAGCAGATTTTAGCCGAGAAATACCAGACGCTTATTACCAGAGCAATGTCTGCCTCAAATGCAATTGCAGCAATCACAGCAGGCTTAAACAACGTGGAAACGGATGCTGCATGTGTTCGAAAAATGTTTTATACGATTCCGGATTCAACCGTTTCGGTTACCGAAGCCGAACTTCAAACCAAGTATAATGAATTAAAAGAGAGAATGTTCAAAACCGACGGATTCCGCAGCGTGCAGGCGATTACGTTTAATATTGTACCTTCACAGGAGGATTTTATCAACGCCGAAAACCTGGCAAAAGATACAAAAGCCCAATTGGAGCAATTACCGGATGAAGAAATCGGATTGTTCGTTTCGCAGGTAACCGATCCTTCGGTTCCCTTCGCACCATATTTCAGAACGGAAAAGGACATAGACCAGTCGTTTAAAAATTTTGCATTTACCTCCCCCAAAGGGGCTATAGCCGAAATAATGTTGCAGGGCGAATTTTATAAAACAGCAAAAGTGATGTCGGATGTAGAATTGCGTCCCGATTCGGTAAAAATAAGCCATATCTTAATTCAACGGGCAACAGAAGCCGAGGCTCAGCGCGTTGCAGACAGTTTGGTTGCCGTGTTGAACGGAGGCGCCGATTTTGCTGCGTTGGCTGCCCAGTATTCGGCAGACCAGGGTTCGATTGCAGCAGGAGGCGAGTTAGGCTGGTTCAGGGAAGGCAATGTCGGGGTAGAAAATTTCGACAATGCCGTATTTACAGCGAAAGCAGGAAGCGTAGTTGCCGTTACCATTCCTCAGCAGGGTGTGCATGTATTTAAAATACTGGAAAGAACAGTTCCTGTTAAAAAAGTCAAACTGGCAGAAACGGCAATCCGCGTAGAGCCGAGTACAGCAACATACAACAAAATTTACAACCAGGCAAACCAGTTTATTCTTGCAAACCGCACCCTGGAGTCATTTGAGGCGGCAGCAAAAGAACAGGGTTTGATGATCAGACCGCTTGACCGCTTGGCTAAAAATCAAACTTCGGTGTATGCTTTCGATCAGTCAAGACCGATTATCCGTTGGGCGTGGGAAAATAAAGTGGGTACCGTATCCGAAGTGTTTGAAGTGCCGAATATGTTTGTCGTAGCAGTTGTATCGCAAGCAGTAGAGGCGGGCTTTATACCATTCAAAATTGTAGAAGAACAAGTGAAAGCAGAATTGTTGAAAGATAAGAAAACGGAACTTCTTATCAGCGAAATAAAAGGAGCTGGCGGCTTGGAAAGCCTGTCGCCGTTAGATACGCTGAGAAATATCAGGTTCTCTCAAAGTTCTTTCGGCAATATCGGACGCGAGCCGGCGGTTGCTGCAGTCGCTTATGCTACTGGCGCAAACGGGATATCGGCTCCATTCAGAGGAAATGCGGGCGTTTATGTATTGAAAGCGTTAGATAAGAGAGACGTTCCGGCTGAAACAAACAGCGCCGAAGTTCAATTAATGAACGACAACATATTCTCAGCCGTATCAAGAGGATTGTTTGAATCGTTGAAAAAGAATGTAAAAATAGAAGACAACCGTTTTGTTTTCTTCTAAAATCACGTCCGCGACAAAATAAAAGAGCGAAATAAATCATTTTATTTCGCTCTTTCCGTTATATAATTACAGGGATATTGTTTTTGTCAGCGAATCAGCGCGGAATTAATATTTTAATCATCTGGGATTTGCAATTTTCAAATGGAATAATTTGTGTTAAAATTATTTGTGTTAATTCATGTCATTCGCAGACTTTTTTAAAAATCAATAACCCCTCAAAAAGCAGAAAAATGGATAAAATAAAATTATTAGGGAAAAATCCGGACGAATTGAAAGCAATTGTTTCCGGACTGGGTTTACCTGCTTTTACAGCTAAACAGCTTGCCGATTGGTTATACCGGAAAAAAGTAACTTCAATCGGGCAAATGACTAATATTTCTTTGCAGAACAGAAAGAAAATTTCGGAAAATTTTGAAGTAGGCGCATCTGCTCCCGAAGAAGTAGCGACCTCTTCAGACGGAACGAAAAAATATCTTTTCAAGGCAGGAAATAGTTATATCGAATCGGTTTTCATTCCCGAAGACGGCAGAGCCACACTTTGCGTCTCTTCCCAGATTGGCTGTAAAATGAACTGCCTTTTTTGCATGACCGGCAAACAGGGCTTTTCCGGAAATCTTCCGGCAGCCGGCATCTTGAATCAGATTCAGTCCGTTCCGGAAAGCGATAAACTGACAAACATCGTCTTTATGGGAATGGGCGAGCCTTTTGACAATACGGCAGAACTGTTGAAGGTGTTGGAAATTCTCACTGCCGATTATGGTTATGCATGGAGTCCAAAACGGATTACCGTCTCCTCGATCGGTATAATCCCCGGCTTGAAGGAGTTTTTGCAAAAAAGCAGCTGCAACCTGGCAATCAGTCTGCACACGCCTTTTGCCTCCGAAAGGCTTTCGTTGATGCCTGCGGAAAAGGCGTTTCCGATACAGGAAGTCGTCAACGAGATTAAAAAATACGATTTTTCCAAACAACGCAGAGTTTCCTTTGAATATACGATGTTTAAAGGAGTAAACGATAAACCGAGGCATATTAGCGGACTTTCCCGGCTGCTTTCCGGAATTGAATGCCGCATCAATCTGATTCGGTTTCATGCCATACCCGGAGTTTCGCTGGAAGGAACTCCGTTGCCTGAAATGGAAAAATTTCGCGACCAGCTGATTGCCAAAGGGATTATGACCACCATTCGGAAGTCGCGCGGAGAAGACATTCTGGCAGCCTGCGGACTGCTTTCTACGGCAAGAAAAAATAACATCAACTGCATACAAAAATGATTTTATTCTTTGTGTCCGTAACTTTTGTGTTTAAATAAAAACTAAAATAATTAAATATGAAAATCCTTAATTCATTACGATTTGGAATAGTTGCACTATTAAGTATTCTGATTTTCTCCTGCAAAGACAAAAGTACAAACTCCTGGCAACCGAGCGTAACCGGCTCAGCTTTTGATGTATTGGTGGTGGGAAGTCCGAAAATATGGCAAAGTCCGGAAGGAAAAGCGCTTTTTGATATTTTGAACCGTGATATGCCGGGATTGCCTCAGTCGGAACCGATGTTTACGATCTCATTTACTTCGGATAAGGATTTTCCGAGTTTCTTGCGTCCGGTACGAAACATTATTATGTTTAATATTGACGAGGGTATTTATACGCAGGGGCGCATCTCTTACTCGCGCAACAAGTGGGCGAAACCGCAAGCCATTGTAACCGTAACCGCACCCAATGTACAGGAATTTGTCAGGATTGTTACCGAAAAGCAGGACGAATTCATCGCTTTTTTTGAAGAGGCGGAACGAAACCGCGCACTTGCTTATTTTTCCCGTTATTCCAATAAAGACGGCGCAAAGCTTGTTAAAGAGCAATTTGGCGTGCAAATGACTCTTCCGAGCGCGCTGAATAAATCCAAAACCGGAAAGGATTTCTTATGGTTTTCCAACACGAGCTACGACCTGCGGCAGGATATTATCATCTATCGCTACCCGTATCACGGACCGGAGGATTTCAACCTCGAAAATCTTTTACAGAAAAGGGATTCGGTATTGAAAGCGAACGTTGAGGGGCCTTCGCCCAACTCCTTTATGACCACCGAACACCGTTTTAATGTGACACACAAAGCGATGAATGTCAATGGTGTGTATAGCGTAGTCCTTCGTGGTTTATGGCGTGTAGAGGGCGATTTGATGGGCGGTCCGTTTGTCAGCAAATCGTATTTGGATAAAAAACACAATGAAATAATTACTGTGGAAGGGTTTATATATGGCCCGTCTCATAAGAAACGGAATCCTTTGCGCCAACTTGAATCGGTGATTTATTCGTTGGAGTTTCCGCGTTGAATTTGCGTTTAAATTTGGAAATTAACCTGATTTTCCTTATCTTGCAAAAAATTTTATCATCATGAAACATATTAGCAAATTATTTTTATTATTATTTTTACTGACAGGGTGGGGCTATGTACATGCCCAGGGAGTTTCTCCTTCTTTTTCGGGAGATGATTACAAAAAAGCCTTATGGATGACCACTCGCTTTTACGGCGCTCAGCGTTCGGGACACGGACCAAACTGGTTATTGGCTGAGCACGAACCTACTAATGTGCCCAACGCCTTACAGCAATATGCTAAAAATTTTGTCAAGGGAAAATCTTTTATTAAAGATGCGGATGGCAGCTACGATTTGACCGGCGGATGGTTTGACTGTGGAGACCATGTTAAATTCGGACAAACGTTGTTTTATTCTGCCTATATGTTAATTCTCGGTTACTCTGAATTTACCGCAGGATATGACGATCATTACTCGTTTAATTATGAAGGATATATTGGTGCGGGCGACTATACCTGGGAAGGAAAAAAAGGAAAACCGAACGGAATTCCGGATATTCTGGATGAAGTAAAATACGCTACCGACTACTTTCAAAAAGCGATGAGAGATAAATCTACCTTTTACTATCAGGTTGGCGATGGCGATGTTGACCACAAGCACTGGGTGACCGCCTCGTTCATGTCCGTTCTTCCGGTAAGCGAGGGAGGAGAAGCAGAGGGATCGCGAAGAATATACAAAGCATCGGGTAATGTTACTTCCATGGCATCATTTTGCGGAGCAACGCTGGCTGCTATGGCAAGGTTATATAAGCCTTTTGATCCGGCTTACGCCCAAGCATGTCTGGACAAGGCGTTAGTAGCTTATGAATTTGTAAACGGCACAACAAAAGGAAACACCGGAGGTGGCGGATATTATGGTGCAAAAGGTAAATACGCCCCGGATATGGTTATCTTTTTTGCCGAATTGTATCGTACTACAAAAGACATTCAATACTTAACGGCCGCAGAAAATGCTGCAGGCTTTATTACCGACCCGGCCGGTTGGAACCACAATTTCTCACTCTGCTATAACAATACGGAAGATCTTGCTTTCTATTTGATGGTTGCTACCAGCAGTAAATTTGCGACAACAGCAAAAGAGAGATTGAAATACTACGTCGAAGATCTTTATAAACCGGCTTCCGGTTATTTTTTAAACAAAAAGAATGACGGTTGGGGAGTATTGCGTTTCCCTGCCAATCAGGCATTTGTTTATGCCCTTTATGATAAGCTGAACGGAAATGAAAAGGAAATAAACCCGTACACGCTTACTTCAATTGAATATATTATGGGTAAAAACGGAGCAAATTTTTCCTATATTGTAGGTTTTGGACAAAAACACCCAAAATATCCGCATCACAGGAATTTTTTTGGAGAAGACAATGACTCGGAAGGAACCGTTCAGCCAAAAGCAAAATATTTACAATTGGGTTATCTGACCGGAGGTTCATTAAATAACGGAGAATACTTGGATGAGATTAGTAAATATACTTATTCGGAAGGCGGTATAGACTACAATGCCGGACTGGTGGGAGCATTGGGATATATCAACTCAATCGTCAATCCGGTAAATACGAATCAATTCGGTCATCCGACACCTGATTTGGGCGATGATGTTTCTATTTGCGGAATGAGTTCCGTGATATTGGACTCGAAAATACCTTCCGATGGAAAGAAAACATTTACCTGGAAACTGAACGGCACGCAATTAGTGTCGAATACTGCCGCATCAACCTACCCGGCAACCGAGGCTGGAGAATATACCTGTGAGATTGACTCTGCCGGCGAGTGGAATACCAGCGGTTCGGTGAATGTACTCGGTGTATTGCCCGACGTAAATCTGGGCGACGAGCTAAGCCTCTGTAATCCGGCTTCCGTAACATTGGATCCAGGCGTTACAGGCAACGGAATTACCTACCGGTGGTACATCGACGGCGAATTGGAAACAGATGCAACCGGAACCACTTATGAAGTTTACAAAGCTGGAACATATAAATGCGAAATTTCGGCAACGGGTTGCGGTTCAAAATCAGCCGAAGTGACAATCACGTCCAGGCTTCCGGTTATTGCCGATGCGATTTCCGACTCAAACGGAAATGTTACGCTTACGGTCAACGGAACAGGCAGCTATGAATGGTATACCTCTGCTGAAGGTGGCGCACCGGTACATACCGGTTCGTCTTACTCGGCAAAAATCACCCGGAATACCACGTTCTATGTGCAGGATGCCGGTTCGGCAAGTTTCAAAACAGGACCGGCTGCGGCAGCATTTACAGGAGAAGGTACTAATTGGGGTAAAATAGACGTGAATTTTACCGCAAAAAAAGCGTTCTTGATTACCGGAATTACCGTAAGACCTTATGATGCTCAACCTCAGAATAATCCTACAATTTCTTACCAATTTACATTAAAGAAAGACGGAGTTAATGTCGGAACCTATTCTACAGAGGCGGTCGAGAATAAAGGAAACGTAAATTATGTCTTAACATTTACAGAACCGGTTCCGGTTTCAGGCGAAGGTTCTTACACGTTGGCTGTTGCAAGCGGCTTGGATCTTGTGTATTATCTCAACGGACCGGATTACGGTACTTTCTCATCCGGGGATATTATTGAATTTACGAGTACAAGCAATATGGGAGGAAATCAATCTCCTTTCCCGGCTATGTTCGACTGGCAAATACAATCCGGTAGCGGGTGCGCCCGCGCTTTGGCAAAAGCGATTTATGATCCGGATGGCGGCAGAGTAGGCGTGGATATTCAGCCCGGCGGAATTTGCGACTTATATCCCAACCCGGTAAAAGATATGTTGTATCTGAATCTGAATTGCAACTCGTGGAACGCCAACAGGGAGGTAAGAATAGAAATCTTATCAACATTGGGAAGTCCGGTTAAAAACATAACAACTAACGTTGAAGGCGCTGCTGCGGGAATAAATCTGAGCGGGTTGAACCAGGGCATTTATCTGGTGCGCATCATTAGCGGTAACTCCGTTTCGGTAAAACAGATTATCAAGAAATAAGGAAATTGTTGATTTTGTATCATAAAAAACCTGCCTGACTTCAAAATCAGGCAGGTTTTTTTATGAAGTAAACTCAAAAGATATTTGTCCACGAATTACACGAAGCAGTACGAAATTAACGTGTTGATTATTTGAAATTAATACGAATTCGATATCTGAATAATTGATATTCAACGTAAAAAGTGCATTATTAGTATTAATTCGCCGACTCTCAAGACAACCCCTAATCCAGATACAAATAATCATAATGCACTAAGGGTCGCTGATCCTTTTTCCCGATTAACCGGCGGGCTTTTTCACTGTCGTACTGCGTTTTTCCGATGCCTATTTGTACACCTTTATCATCAAATATCTTTACAATATCATCCTTTTCAAAATTGCCTTTGATATCGGTAATACCTACAAACAGGACGGAAGTAGCGTTTTCGCCGGTCAGGGCTTGGCTTGCTCCTGCATTTACATGAATTTCACCTTTGGCGAAGTCATCGCTGTGAGCCAGCCATTTTTTAATGCTCGAAGTTTCTTCGTTCGAAGGGATAAACCGGGTATAAACGGTCTCTTCGCGATTGGTTAGCAAGTCGATAAGGATGTTGTTCTTTTTGCCGTTGGCGATAATTACCTCAATACCTTCGTCTGCTACTTTTCCGGCTATGTTGGTTTTGGTTTGCATTCCGCCCCGCCCGAAAGAAGATTTGGAGGTTTGGATATATTCCGACAAATTCCGTTTACCCGGCAGCACTTCACGAATTACTTCCGAGCCCGGTTCATTGGGATTTCCGTTGTAGATTCCGTCGATGTTGCTAAGGATAATCAATGCCTCGGTATCCATCATTGTGGCGACCAGGCCCGATAGCTCATCGTTATCGGTAAACATCAATTCGGTTACGGAAATCGTATCGTTCTCGTTTACAATCGGAATCACGCCGTGGTCGAGCATCACCTGCATACAGTTGCGCTGATTCAGGTAATGACCGCGCGTGCCAAGGCTTTCTTTCGTGGTAAGCACCTGTCCGCAAGTGATATTATAATCGCGAAAAAGCATGTAGTAGCGGTTGATCAGTTTTACTTGCCCGATAGCCGAGAAGAGCTGGCGTGCAGAGACCGGATCAAGTTTGTCTGCCAGCACCCGGTTTCGACCTGCCGCCACCGCACCGGATGATACGAGGATGATCTCAACTCCCTGCTTATGTAATTCGGCAATTTGATCGACCAGCTCGGACATGCGTGTAAAATCAAGCGAACCATCTTTTTTTGTCAAGACGTTGCTACCGATTTTAATGGTTATTCTTTTGAATTTAAGCTCCATAATGCATTGCGGTTTAATTTAATTTCGTATGATTTTACATCCCATGTTGCACAATATCATCCTTTCTTCGGGATTATTCAAGTCCCTAAGGGACGAAATTTATAGAATAGGATAACCCTGTTAACCTATTAAACCTATTAATTCTTTTTTCCTCTGATCTCAACCCTGCGGATTTTCCCGCTGATTGTTTTCGGAAGCTCATCCACAAACTCTACGATGCGCGGATATTTGTAAGGCGCAGTGGTCTGTTTTACATGGTCCTGTATTTCTTTGATCAACTCCTCGCCGGCTCTTTCCCTGTAAGCTTTTGCCAATACGATCGTTGCTTTTACTACCTGTCCGCGAACCTCATCGGGCGCTCCCGTGATGGCGCATTCTACTACTGCGGGGTGCGTCATCAGTGCGCTTTCTACTTCGAATGGTCCGATGCGGTAACCGGAACTTTTAATTACGTCGTCCGTCCTGCCTACAAACCAATAGTAACCGTCTTCGTCTCTCCAGGCAATATCTCCGGTACGGTAAACATTGTCCGAGTAAATCTCTTTCGTCTTTTCTTCATCGCGGTAGTATCCGCAGAAAAGCCCGACAGGTTTCCAGCGATCGGTACGCAGGATGATTTCGCCCTGCTCGCCGTCCTCAGCCGAACGTCCGTCGGCGGTAATCAGGTCCATATCGAATGCCGGACTTGGAACGCCCATTGAACCCGGCTTCGGTTCCATCCAGGGGAAAGTGGCAATGGTTATGGTTGTTTCCGTCTGTCCGAATCCTTCCATCATTTTGATGCCGGTTTCTTTCAGGAAAGTTTCGTAAACGGAAGGATTTAGCGGCTCGCCTGCTATGGTGCAGTATTTTAATGCCGAGAGGTCGTATTTTTTCAAATCTTCGCGAATCATAAAACGGTACATCGTCGGCGGGGCGCAGAAAGAAGTTACCTTGTACTTTTCAATGACGCTCAGCAATTCAGCCGGCACAAACTTCTCGTGGTCATATACAAAGACCGCTGCTCCGGCAATCCACTGCCCGTACAATTTTCCCCAGGCGGCTTTTGCCCAACCGGTATCTGCAACGGTAAGGTGAAGGCTGTTTTCATTCAGATTGTGCCAGTATTTGGCGGTTATGATGTGTCCGAGCGGATAGGAGAATGAATGTGTAACCATTTTCGGGTTACCCGTAGTGCCGGAAGTAAAGTAGAGCAGGAAAAGATCGTCGTTCGTATTCACATTTTCGGGACGTACGAAAGGAGCTGCATTTTCGATTCCCTTATGAAAATCTTCCCAGCCTTCGGGGATCAAGGCGCCGATAGAAATAAGTTTTTTGACGGTCGGCGATTCGGGCATAGCTTCCTGAATGTGGCTCACCAGCGGTTCTTCGCCCACGGCAACGATTGCTTTTACACTCGCTGCATTGGTACGATAGACAAGGTCTTTCCTGGTCAGAAGGTGTGTTGCGGGAATTGCCACCGCACCGATTTTATGCAAGGCGATCACGGAAAACCAAAATTCGTATCTTCTTTTGAGAATAAGCATCACCATATCACCTTTCCCGATTCCGAGCGATTGGAAATAGGATGCCGTTTTATCGGTTTCCCTTTTGATGTCGGCAAACGTAAAGTCAATATGTTCCCCTTTGTCGTTTGTCCAGCACAAAGCTCTTTTCCCTGGCTCTTTTTCCGCCCATTCATCGACTATATCGTATCCGAAATTAAAGTTTCCGGGAACATTTATTTTGAAATTTTTTCTGAAATCTTCCAGCGATTCAAAGTTTACTTTTGATAAATATTTTTCAAGCATTTTATTTTTATTATAGATTATTGTAGAGTTGATGATGAATTATATTAATTTTTATGCTTATCAGCCATATTGTCCATAACAAGAAAAAGTAAACACAAAGACACGAAGCACACAAAGAAAATAAAAAATAAATGCAACTTTGTGTTCTTTGTGCCTTTACGTTTATAAAATTTCATTGCTTTGACATTGGGGATAACATTGCTGATAAGCGTTTAATATTTACCATCAGAATGCTAAACGATTACAGCCAGAAACTTGACCGTTTTCCCGTCCAATGCTTTCATTCCGTGCGAAAGGCTGGAGTCAAAATAGATGCTGTCACCTTCTTCCAATATCAGTTCCTTTCCGTTCATACTTAGCATCATACGTCCTTCGAGTACCATGTTAAACTCCTGTCCGGAATGCGAATTTTGATGAACCGGATTGTCGTTCGGTTCTACCGATACGATAAATGGGTCGGCTTTGCGGTTTTTAAATCCAGCCGCCAGTGATTGATACTTGTATGCCCTGGTACGTTCCATAGCCATTCCCTGACCTTTCCGCGTGAGGTAGTAAGCATTCATGTGCGCCTCTTCTCCGAATAACAGGGCGGTCAGTTCTACACCGTATTTATGGGAAATACAGTGCAGCAGACTGACCGGAATATCCTTATTCCCACTTTCGTAGGCAGCGTATTCGTCGCCCGAAATTCCACAGACCGAAGCCATTTCGTTTTCCGAAAGCTCCAACGCTTCGCGTAAGCCAGTCAGCCGGTTGGCTATTTGTTTGATTTGTTCGTTCATATTTTTTATTATTTAGTAAACGAGTATTAAGTATACAAGTAAACAAGTAGTAAGTAAACGGGAAAGAATTACATTCTCTTGCATACTTGATTACTTGTATACTTGTGTTTACTTGTAACCATTCGCTTTAATTCCTTTGATTACAGCATTTGAAAAGCCGTATTCTTCCATTGTGTTCAATCCTTTGATCGTCCAGCCGCCCGGAGTGGTTACCTTGTCGATTTCAACTTCCGGATTGGATTTATTTTGCAGGATGAGTTGTGCCGCGCCGATCATTGTTTGGGCGATTACCTCCTGAGCCACGCCCGGTTGTATGCCCAACTCTACCGCACCTTGCGTTGCAGCGCGCAGGTAGCGAAGCGCATAAGCGATTCCGCAGGATGAAACCGATGTGAAAGCACCCATCTCGCTTTCCGGGATTAACAGTACTTTTCCGAGTTTGCCGAAAAGCGTTGACACGTTTTCTTCCTGCTCCTTTGAAGCATTCAGCGATGAGATAAAAGTCATACTTTCACGTATTGAAATAGCCGTATTGGGCAGTATGCGGAAAAGGGTAAAATCATAACCGACCGTATCGGCAATTGCATTCAGGCTAACACCGGCGGCAATCGAAATCACGACGTGCTGAACAGTGTTTAACGCAGGTTTCAGCAAAGTGATAACCGGCTCTATAAACCATGGTTTTACTGCCAGCAGGACATAATCGGCAGTTCGTACCGCTTCGCGGTTGTCGGAAGTTGTAAAGATCTTATCATCAATCTTTTTTATACTTTTCAAGTTGTCTTCGTTCACATCCGCGACAAACAAATCTTCTGCGCGGCACAAGCCGCTTTCGTACAGTCCGAGAGCAATGGCTCTACCCATATTCCCGGCTCCAATGATAGCTATTTTCATAAAATTAAAATTTAAATAGATGTATTTTTTACAAATTCTCGCAAAGTTAATGCTTTTATTTTAAAAATAGAAGAAGAGCGATCCGAAAAAATAAAACACAAATTCAACTATCCAACGCCATTTTAATAGAAAAAAATTGAATTTTATTCCCTTCCATATTATTTTCTATTAAAAAATATATTTGACAGTTAAATGTGTGCCGAAAATTGTCCGGACAACGGTTTTGTACACGATGTAATTTTTTATTTGTTCGACGAAATGGAGTTTTAACGCCTTGTTGTGCAAAATCTTTTCCGGAAAAGAATAATTTTGAAAATGTTTTTGACGGTTCTGTGATGCCGGTTTTAAACGGGAAAAATTCTCAACAATGGCAAGCATTGCAGTTTAATAACAAAACGCCCGGTTTTTATGAAAAAATGCTGAATGATTGACTAAAATATCTGAAAAAAGTCATATCAATTAAAAATAGTTTATTTATCGAAAAATATTACCTTTGCAAACAGTTTATAACATCTCTTATACAAAGTAGTATTTATAATGAATAGCGTTCAATCCATAATAACCTTATATCCTTTTCTCTTAGGATTGGTTTCTTTTGCCATTGGGTATTTTTTTATGCCATACGTCATACAGATGGCTCGGAAAAAAGAATTAGTCGTCAAGCCCAACAAACGCACCTCACATGAAGGGCGGATTCCTAATATCGGAGGTATTAACATCTACTCTTCGTTTGTTTTGTCCTACCTTATTTTTTCGACCGAAGCAATTGATTTTCAATACCGTGTTGTTCTTGCCGGGATGTTTTTCATTTTGCTGGTCGGTTTCTTCGACGATATGATTGAATTACTCGCGCTCCGGAAATTGTGGGGCGAAGTAATTGCCGGGTTTTTACTGATTGTCGTTGCCGATATTCGCCTGACAAACCTGTACGGATTTATCGGCATCGGCGAAATTGCCGGCTGGCTCAGTTATCCGCTTTCGTTTTTTGTCTATTTATTAGTGATCAACGGATTGAACCTGATTGATGGCGTTGACGGGCTGGCATCGGGATTGGGCGTTGTGATTTGTACTTTTTTCGGCGTCTATTTCGACCTGATAAATGAAAGCTCCCTTTCTATGATGAGTTTTGCCTTGGTAGGAGCCTTGCTGATATTTTTCTTTTACAACGTTTTCGGAGGCAAATTCAAAATATTTATGGGCGACTCCGGCGCTTTGGTCTTGGGATATATTGTCTATCTGCTGGTAGTACGTTTTTGCGAAATAAACGCATACAGCGCCAATATAATAAATTCCGAATTTGCTATGAGCGCCGCGCCGGTGGTTGCTATTTGCGTATTGTCCATTCCGCTGATCGATACATTACGGGTGATGGTTACGCGGATTAAAAAAGGACTTTCGCCGTTTGCCGCCGACAGAAATCATGTTCACCATCTACTGCTGAATGCAGGATTAAAACACCGGGAAGTTACGCTTGTTCTCATACTGGTAAACCTGTTCTTTATCGTTATCGGATTATTGCTCCGGAATGTTCGCATCGAACTTGCCTTTTTTATCGTCGTTGCTTGCGCATTTATCTTCACAATTTCTTTGTGGAGAACAGTAGATAGATTTGAGCAAAAGAAAGCGGAAAAAAACTCTGCCTGCAGATAAATACTCTCCATTGCCTGTCAAGGAAACATCCGGATAACTGCGGGTTTTACCTGTTGTAAAAAATAAAATAAAATAATATATGCTACTCGAAATCAAGAACCTGCACGCCAATATCAACGGCAAAGAAATACTAAGAGGAATAAACCTTACCGTTCATCAGGGCGAAGTACACGCCATTATGGGACCCAACGGCGCCGGTAAAAGCACCCTTTCATCCGTCCTGGCAGGGCATCCGGCGTTTACCGTAACCGAAGGCGAAGTGCTGTTTAACGGTAAGAATCTGTTGGAACTTTCGCCTGAAGACCGTGCACGCGAGGGCATTTTTCTCAGTTTTCAATATCCCGTCGAAATTCCCGGCGTCAGTATGGTTAATTTTATGCGCACTGCCGTCAACGAACGCCGTAAATATCAAGGATTGGAACCCATGTCCGCTTCCGACTTCCTGAAAATGATGCGCGAAAAAAAGGAATATGTCGAATTGGACAATAAACTAGCCAACCGTTCCGTCAACGAAGGGTTTTCGGGCGGCGAGAAAAAGCGCAACGAAATCTTCCAGATGGCAATGCTCGAACCGAAACTTTCCATTCTCGACGAAACCGACAGCGGACTTGATATCGACGCTCTGCGCATCGTTGCCAACGGCGTAAACAAACTCAGAAGCAAGGAGAATGCCTGCATCGTCATCACGCATTACCAGCGCCTGCTGGATTATATCGTCCCGGATTTTGTACATGTGCTTTACAAAGGCAGAATTGTAAAAACAGGCGGAAAAGAACTGGCGCTCGAACTGGAAGAGAAGGGGTATGACTGGATAAAGAAGGAATTGGGGGAATAATTGTTAAAGCCGCTGTAAATTCTGCATCAATTGAAAAAACAAAAAGTAAATGAGTAAATGCGAGATGATTTTATATCAACCCGATAATTCGATAAAAGTTGAAGTCAGGCTGGAAAACGAAATGCGAAGGCTTAATCGCCAACAAACAGCAGTTCTGTTTGATAGAGATATAAAAACTATCGGCAAGCATATTAACAATGCACTGCAGGAAGAATTAGCCGAATTTTCAGTTGTTGCAAAATTTGCGACAACTGCCACCGACGGTAAAATTTATCAAAAACAAACTTTTTTTCAATACGTAAAGGAAGACAGCATTAAATATGGAACAACAATACATTGACATATACAACCAATACAGTGCCGTCATCAAGCAGCACGGCGCAAAGGCATTGAATGAAAAACGCGATGCGGCATTTCTCGCTTTCCGGCAAATGGGATTCCCAACCCGGAAATCGGAAAACTACAGATACACCGATTTGCGTGAACGTTTCGCGCCTGATTACGGACTGAATCTGAATCGCCTTGAGTCGCCCATTGACCCGTACAAAACATTTCAATGTGATGTGCCGGATATGAATTCGCATCTCTATTTCGTGGTCAATGATTCGTTTTATCAGACAGGGAAAAACTCAAATCCGGAATTGGAAAAGCTAACCGAAAAGGGTGTATTGGCAGGAAGCCTGAAAAAATATGCAGAAAGTCACCCGCAATTGATTACTGCCTTTCTGGGAAAATCTTCCGATTGCGAATGGGATTCAACGGTTGCGTTAAATGAGATGTTCGCACAAGATGGGTTTTTCTTATATGTTCCTGAAAATGTGATTATTGAAAAACCAATACAGCTGATAAACGTTATGCAAGCCAACGCGCCTCTTATGGCGAACAGCCGGAACCTGATTATTCTTGGAAAAGGAGCGAAGGCGAAGGTTTTGGTCTGTGCACACGCCCTCAACCCGGTACAGTTTTTGAGCAACAGGGTTACGGAAGTTTTCGTTGGAGAAAATGCCGTTTATGAACACTACAAGCTGGAAAGCACGCACAACCGGATGACCAATATCGGATCGCTTTTTATTGAGCAGGAAACTTCTTCTAACGTACTGGTAAACGAAATTACCCTGCAGAATGGATTTACGCGGAATAATATCCGGGTGAATCTGAACGGCGAACATGGAGAAACGCTTCTTTGCGGGATGGCGGTAGGAGACAAGAAACAGCACATTGACAACAACACCGTTGTTAACCACCTGACGGCAAACTGTAAAAGCAAAGAGCTGTACAAATACATCCTGGACGATTGCGCAACCGGAGTTTTTTCCGGGAAAGTATTGGTGGCGAAAAATGCCCGGAAAACAGCCGCCTTCCAAAACAACAAAAACATTTGCCTGAGCGCCGATGCTAAAATGTATAGCAAGCCGCAGCTGGAAATTTACGCTGACGATGTAAAATGCAGCCACGGAGCTACTACCGGACAGATTGATGAAAACGCGCTGTTTTACCTTCGTTCGCGCGGAATTTCCGAAAAAGAGGCGCGAATGTTGCTGATGCTCGCCTTTACTAATGATGTGATTGAAAATATCCGGATGGATGCTCTGCGTGACCGGATCCGGCACTTAACGGAAAATCGCCTGCGTGGTGAAATGCCGAAATGTGCAGGTTGTGTCATCTGCAGAACATAATGCGTTTAACTGATAACGATGTACTCAAAAGACGAATTAAAACAGTTGAAAAAAGAATTTTGGGAAGGGTTTGGTCAATTTTGCGAAGACCTTCCGAGATTCAAATACAAGAAGAAACGCTGGATTCTCTACAATACCAAAATAAAAGGCGTAGAGATGAAATTTGACGCTTCGCGCGAGGGCGCGTTTGTGATTCTCAAACTGAACCATCCGAATGAAGGAAAGCGGCTGGAAATGCTTACGCTGCTCGAAAAATACAAATCCATTGTCGATTCCTGCTTTCCGGATGCAACGTGGGAAATCCTTTTTGTGAAACCGTGCGGAACGCCCGTTTCACGCATTTACAAGCAAAAGGGCGGTCTTGACATCCACCGCCGCGAACAATGGCCGGAATTTTATCCATTCCTTTCCCGCGAAATGAGCATGCTGGAAAAAGTCTTCAACGAGTTGAGAGAATTGATGCGAGAGCAGTTGGAGAATTGAAAACAGGTAAACAGGCGTTCTTATATGTTGATTCTACCTGCGGAAAAGATTTCAAATACTTCATTTAATCAATTTTCCATCATTAAAATTTTTTACCGCTTCATTCATATCTTTTACCGGTAAACTTCTAAACATCCTGTAAACTAATTGACTTTTAGGAAACAATATCACCCAGGCGGTTAAAAAGACAAGTGATGCATCCACCCGCAATGACTTGTTTTCGTAATACCACAACTCCAATTCGCCTTTGTATGGTTGGATAACCTCGTCATAAAAAGCAATAGGATCGTTTGCCTGGGAAGTATATGTTTCTTCGTCGCGAAATACTATGGAACCGATTCCGGTCAACCCCGGTCGCATTAACAGAATTACTTCTTTTTCTTTTGGAGTAAAATACTTGAAATTTTTAGGGGTTTGCGGACGTGGACCTACAATACTCATATCCCCAACTAAAATATTAATCAACTGAGGAATTTCGTTGATTTTGGTCTTTCTCAGGAAATGACCCAACGGCAATACCCTCGGATCATTTTTTATTGTTATATCACCGGTACCAATAGCAGGACTATTTTTAAGCATAGTCGCAAATTTCAATAAACCGAAATTCCTGCCGTTTTTTCCAATACGGGTTTGCGTATAAAAAATTTCACCTTCTCCCGTAAATCGCAAGATAAGCATAATTATTATACCAAAAGGGAAAAACACCAGTAAAGCGAAGAAAGATAAAATAATATCAAAAAAACGAGTCATGGCGATTCTATATTTTTTGTTGGTAATTCAGTGCTTCAGGCGGCTTGAACCCCCCCATTTCTATTGATAATCCGGCATCAAAAAAAGCGCGGTACCACGATACTGTTTTTTCAAGTCCATCATTTAATGTGACGCTTGGATTATAACCTAATTCGTTTTTCGCTTTTGAAATATCCGGACAACGCCTTGAAACAGAACCCGGATAAGTCGGGGCGTTTTCATATATGCCGGTATATCCCATAATTGTTCCAATAGAGCGCGTCAATGTCTCAATGGTGATTTCATCGCTGTTACCGATATGGTACACCTGTTGGTCGGAAATATCGCTTTCCAGCGCTAATACTGTTCCTTCCGCACCGTCGGTACAGAAACAAAAAGCCCGTGTCTGATCCGCTCCATAAATTTTTACAGGATTCTCACCATTATAGATGCGTTCAATTATGTGTGGAATTGCGTGTTTAAATCCCATGCGCGGACCATAAATATTCTGGTAACGTACGACTGTAGTATGGATGCCCAATTTTTGACCGTAAGCAAAAAAAGCAGCTTCTCCAAGTATTTTGGTGATTGCGTAAGTAAACCGGGGGTGCCTTGTATCTGCAATACAGAGAGGGACCTTTTCATCTGTCGGGACCGGATAATCGAACAGATCGGTGGTTGCCGCATAATTTTCACTGGAAGATGCAAATAAAACGCGGGAAGGACGGGCTATTCGAAGCCACTCGGTCGTATAATGAATAATTGCCGTATTTATCCTGATAACTTCTTCAGGCTCTTCAATACACCGGTTTACCCCCACAACAGAGGCGAGGACATAAACATCATCATAATGCGTATCAAGAAGCAGCTTAAAAGACTCCTGTTTACTGAAGTCGGCGGCAATTAAACGAATATTGTGCCGCAAACAAAGAGACTGTATCTCACTGTCATTAGCGCCACTGGAAAAATCATCAGCAATAGTCAATTCACACTTCCGGTTTTCGGAAAGAAACTGAGCGATGTTATAACCGATAAATCCGGCTCCTCCAAGAATTAATACTCTTTTCATAAATCTCCTCTACCAAGTATGATTACTTTGTGTTTTTGTTGTAACTTATTAATTTGTTTTATTGACAAAAGCCCGATTGTATCGTAAATCCACATCGGTTTACATTCAAGAAGCGCGTCAATTGTTTCTTCTTTCCCATAGATACGGTGACCTGCGCTGATTACAGCAATGTCAGGCTGGTCGCGCAATGCTTCCGATAATTGTTGATGCGGTCTGATATCTAATTCGGACCATACCGGAACATACGGGTCGTGAGTTGATATTGCCGCTTTTGCATGAAGCAAACAGCGACAAAAAAATTCGACAGGAGAAAAACGCGTATCTCCTACATCACCGCGATATGAAACGCCGAGCAATAATATTTTTACGTCCTCAAGCGGTTTTGAATATCGTTTTTCGAGAAATTCATAAGCGTAGCGCGGCATCTGGTCGTTGATGGATACCGCCTTTTCGCTTTGTGCCAACCGTTCTTTTCCGCCGATCAAATTTGTTCTTGCCCAACTGGCAAGCAACGGATCCTTGGTTAAGCAATAACCGCCTACGCCTATACCCGGAAGCATCAGGTTTTTGTGTGTCGGACGGTGGCGAATCGCGTGTACAATCTCATATAAGTCGACTCCGGCTTCTTCTGCCATTCTCGACCATTCGACCGCAAAGGCTATATTCATTGCTCTGTAAGAATTTTCAAGCACTTTTGCCATTTCCGTGGCATTGGTATTCCCCAAGCGGGTTAACGGGTATTCGTCAACTCTGATTATCGTTTTCAGGAATGCTTCAACTGCATCTGCACTCGCTTCATCAATACCGGAATAAACACGGTAATAGTTCTGAATAGAATCAACATAATCGGGTCCGGGCATCACTCGCTCGTATGAATGCCCGATACGAATTTGATCAACAGGCAATCCACGTTCTTCCAGCGCTGCTTTTATGGTTGGAGCCACTATGTTTCGGCAGGTTCCGGGAGGAACTGTTGTTTCGACAAGAACAAGCGCATCGGGCTTGCAATGGTTGCCGATGGTTTTCATTGCCGCAATAAAAGGGTTGAGATTAACCGAATAATCGGTTAAGGCATACGCATCGTCGCTGGTCTTCCGAACATCAAGATTTATATCGACAATAATTATATCCGCTGCAGTGTATGCAACAGGGTCAACCGTTGCAAAAAAATTGCCGCGTTTACAGGCTGCATCAAAATATTCTTTTATTTTCGGATCATCTGCAACAATCGGGAATGTGCCGCTGTTTAGCAGATCTACCGTTTTACGTCCCGCGTCGGTGTCCTGATCAACGCCAATAACAGCATAATCGCCCTTTAAGGCGTTTGCAACCACCAAAGACATAACCGACCCGACAAACCCGAGACCCTGAACAAGAACAACCTGCTTCCCCTTTTCTTTATCTAAAAAATATTCCAAGTTCATAATTATACAAAGGTAATGAATTTGTTTCAAAATTGTAAGATAGAAGATTTAAAAATAGCTGAAAACTGCCTGTTAATTTTTGCACTGTCATAAAAATCTTTTGCCAGTTGTACGGATGCCTGCCCCATTTCATTTTTTAACGCTTCATTATTTATAAAATAGAGCATAGCTTCAGCCAGTTTATCTGCATTTTTTGCAGGCACCAAATAACCGTTAATGCCGTTTTTTACCGCATCCCGGCATCCCGGTACATCTGTGGTAATGATCGGACGGCCGATAGCTGCCGCTTCTATAAGAACCTTAGGGAAACCTTCCCTGTATGAAGGCAGTATAACTACGTCGGAAGATCCATACACCGGTATCATATTTTTTTGATAACCTATCCATGACACGGAGCTATTTGCAATCAGTTTTCTGAGTTCTTCTTCCGAAACACCCGTAGGATGTGTTTGATCAATATCTCCCGCTAAAATAAATTCTGCATTTGAGGTTTGTTTCCCGACTTTCTTTGCTGCTTCAATGAATTCCAAGAGTCCTTTATCTTTTAACATTCTTGCGGGGAACAAAAATCTCAACCGCGAATGGTTTTCAAAAGGAATGGGTTTATATTCATCCAAGTCAACTCCCATGCCTCTTATCATCGAAATTCGTTCCGGTACTGTAATTTTGTTTGCAAGGAAGATATTTTTATCGTCATCATTTTGAAAAATAAAATGATGATTTTTTTTAGGAAGCAAATATTTCAGTCCGAAAATAAGCATCTTTTGCATCCGTGTTTTTCGGTCACCAGTAAAAAGGAAACCTAAACCGCTCACTGCGCTTACTAACGGTATATTCAGCAGGCGAGCCACTATTCCTCCCCATAAAATGGGTTTTAACGCAACAGCCATAATCAAATCCGGATTTACTTGTTTATACGCCTTGTACAGTTCAACGAACAATTTCAAGTCATTTAAGGATGTTTTGGAGCGTTCAAGAGAAATTGGTATAAATTCAAAACCAAGTGAAACAATTTCCTTTGCGTAACGCTCCTGTGTCAGAGGAGCCATAACGCATACATCCCAGCCTTGTCCGAGTAAAAACAGCCCAAGGTTCTTCCGGTGAGAAAGGAAAAAACTGTCTATTGTTGTTATGATAATTATACGCGGACGTTTATTTAATTTCATCTGTTTATATTTATTTTTAAATTGTTGCCAATTGGAACATCCAAATAAACACCGGCTTGTGTGTCAATATTTTGATGTGGGTGTTCCATTTTTACAGATACTTTTGAGTTTCATTTTTACAATGTTTGGCATACCATTTCTGGAATACAAATAGATTCCATAATAATGAACCATTGTCTGCGCCGCCTTTTAAATGTTGTTCTACCAGGTTGGATACCACGTCAGCATTTAAAATCCCTTGTTTTGTTATCCTGTTCTTATCAAGCAAATCCAGTAAATCATTTTTTAAATCTTTTCTGAACCAATGGGAAATCGGCGCTCTGAATCCGCTTTTTCCATATGAGAATATTTTAGCGGGAAGCAAATCCTTAAAAGCCTCTCTAAGAATATATTTTTTCTCCTTGCCATTTATTTTATATCCGGAAGGGAGCGACAGGGCAAATTCTGCCATACCGGCATTAAAAAACGGGGAACGCGACTCCAATGCGTTCATCCTGCACATTCTTTCTACTTTCGGAAACATGTCGCCTTCCAGCACTGTGTTTATATCGCTAAACATTGTTCTGTTCAGAAGGTCGCTGCTGTTAAACCGGTTATAGGTTTTTTCGATAATTGATTTAATGTCGGCATAGTAGCCGGGCGTTACCAATTGGCGGCGAACCTGGTCGGAGCAGCCCATGCACATATACTGATAGCCGGCGTCAAATCCGGAATAATTGGCATTGGCAATTACCTTTTTTATTTTCCGTATCAGCGAACCGGTTTTGGATGTGCGGGGGATCAGGCAAATGCTCTTTTCAAACAAATAACGGACCGGTCCGGGTATTTGCAGGTATTTTTTCGAATAATATTCACCCAGGTATTTATCGTACCCGCCAAACAGTTCGTCGGCACAATCGCCGGTAAGAACCACCTTTACTTTTTCGCTTGCCAGTTTAGCCGCATAGAAGGAAGGGATTGCCGACGAATCGCCGTAGGGTTCGTCAAAGAAATCAATAATATCGTCCAACACATCCAACACATCGGCATAATCCAGGTAATGCGTCGTATGGTTTGTCCGGAAGGTATCCGAGACCAATTTCGCCCGGTCGCTTTCATCGTATTCCTTTTCTTTGAACCCGATAGAAAAGGTCGGTACCGGCTTATCCGAATATTGAGCCATTAAGCCGGCTATGATGCTCGAATCAATTCCGCCGCTCAAAAAAGCGCCTGCCGGAACACGGCAATCCATACGGGTTTTAACCGACTCGGAAAGTTTTTGTCGCAACTGCTCTTTTGCCTGCTCAAAGGTTAAAGACGAAGGAGTAATGTGTTCTTCGAGCCGGTAATAGGATTTCAGCGCGACATTTCCGTTGTGTACTGTCAGATAATTTCCTGCGGGCAACTTAAACACACTGTCGTAAATGGTATAAGGCGCCGGAATGTATGACAGCGAAAGAAACAGATTCAACCCTTCTTTGGAAATCGTTTCAGGAAAATCGTGCTTAGAGAGCAATTTTAGCGTTGATGCTGCATGCAAGCCCGTTTCGTCCTGAAAATAATAGAGCGGTTTTATGCCGAATTTATCCCGCACGAAATAGGTGGTTTCGTTTGTTGCGTCGTGAATGGAAAATATAAATGCGCCGTCCAGCTTGTCAAGCAGTGTTTCAATACCCCATTGCTTGTAACCGTGCATTACTGCATCGACAGCTGTTTGCGCGTGAAGTTCGCTCAGCTCTTCTTTCAATGCCTTCAAATTAAAAATATCTCCGTCAAAAACGACAGAGATTGTTTTGTCTTCATTCAGAAAAGGCTGGCTGCTTTGAAGAGTTTCTAAAATTCCAATATCATTCATATTTTTCAGCGTAAATTTTCCCAGTACCATTTTACTGCCTCTTTCAATCCTTCTTTCATACTGAATTCGGGATTATATCCGAGCAGTTTTTTTGCCTTATCCACGGAGGCTAACGAGTGGGGGATATCGCCCAGTCGTTCCGGACCGTGAACTACGGCAACCTTGGAAATCTCAGGATCGTACTCCGACAGGTATTCTTTCAGGTATTGAACCAGCTGGTTTAACGTTGTCCGTTCGCCGTAAGCGGTATTATATACGGTATTCAGCGCATTTTTGTTTGTTGTCTCAATTGCCAGCAGGTTCATTTGAACCACATTGTCCACGTAAGTAAAATCGCGCGAATGCTCGCCGTCGCCATTAATAACGGGCGACCGGTGGTTCATAAACAGTTTCACGAACAGCGGAATTGCAGCTGCATAAGCGCCATTCGGATCTTGCCGGCGACCGAATACGTTGAAATAACGCAAGCCGATGCACTCCATTCCATATGTTTTGGCAAAAACACCGGCATAAAGTTCGTTCACATATTTTGTTACGGCGTAAGGAGAGAGCGGTTTCCCGATCACATCTTCTACTTTCGGAAGCGTTTTTGAATCGCCGTAGGTAGACGAAGAAGCGGCATAGATAAAGCGCTTAACCTTTGCGTCGCGAGCGGCGACCAGCATATTTAAAAATCCGTCAACATTCACGCTGTTAGTCGTAACAGGGTCATTGATCGAACGGGGAACGGATCCGAGCGCTGCTTCGTGCAGCACATATTCAATGCCTTCGACGGCTTTACGGCAATCTTCCAACCGGCGAATGTCGCCTTCTATCAGGTTGAAATTCGGATGATTTAAGAATGAAGCCAAATTCTCACGCTTCCCGGTTGAGAAGTTGTCTAAACAGACAACACTGTTGCCCCTTTTCAACAATGCTTCACATAAGTTAGAACCAATAAAACCGGCGCCGCCGGTAACTAATATATTATACATTTACGGTTATTTTTTTATAAATTTAGTCGAACTGCGTTTCCTGTTATTTTCAACTCCCTCAAAAATATAAATTCCGTCTGGATATTTGCTCATATTTACCGGAAAATAATAAATTCCGCCCATTAAATTATAGGTAGAAGATGAATGCAGTATCGTGCCGTCAACCGCATAAAGGTTGTAGCTGAACTCATTTCCTCCTCCCTTTATTTTTATGTAGTAAAGTTCTTTCGATGCCTGATATATTTGATAAGACGTTTCTATTACAAATGTAGGTGTTTGTTCGTATGGTTCAAAAGAGAGTAAATATTCAACTGTTGTTGAGTCGTTTTTGGTATCAACGGCAAGGATGCGTAACAGTGAGCTTTCAAAATCCTTTCCATTGGCAGTCAGGCGTATTGTATCACCTTTTATGTCGCAGTTAAGCCATTCCGGCTTTTCCAACAGGGTGTAAGAGTTTATATCACCGAAAGCAACATCCCCATCGGTGGAAGTAATGTATGCCAGGAAGGAATTATCTTCGGAAAGAATGCTGTCGCTCAACATCAGCGCCGGCTTGTTGTTTGTTGCTGTGGTGTGCAAAAACAACCGCTGTTCGCGCCAGTTTCCCCAGTCATCTTCCAGCAGTACAAGTACGGAACTTTGCAGTGAATCCAAATAAAGCAGCCTTTTTGCCGACATCGGATCATTGGTGTAGAGCACATTTTGAGATTGTTGAATTAGCCATTCCGGTTTTTCCAATACGGTTATTTTCGGGATATACCAATCTTCGTTATAATCATAATGAATATATGGATAAAATCGCTCGTTTGAGATTAAATTCAACCGGAATGCGCTATCTGTCCGAACAGAGTCGTAAACGGCATAAATGTACGGGTAAGGCAGGGCGATGGCGCTCGAAATCAGACTTTCCTGCCCAAGTGTATCACACGCCGATATTCGATAAAAGCTCAACGGAGCTATATTTTCTTTGAACGGAATGAAAAACTCGGTTGTATCGGTTACTGTAAAGAAAGAAGATTCACCGGGGGTAAATCCGTTCATCTCATCCGAAGCGTAAATTTTGTAGAAGTCAGGTTTTTTCCCGGTTGGGTTTTGTGCCCAACTCAGTCGAATTGTCTGCCCGATAATCTCCGCATTTGTCTCAACAGGGCGCATCACGCCGTGCGGGGTAAACGACCAGGTATCGCTCCACTCGCCCCACACCCCGCGGGCATCTTTTGCACGCACTCGCCAATAGTAGGTTTGACCGTCATTAAGCCAGCCGGTTTCTTTTACTTTGAAATGGGGGCGAATGCTGTCTTCGCCGAAAGCGGAAATATATAGATTAAAATTCGGCGAGTAAGGATAGAGCATCCGGTCGTCTTCGGACAGCATAAATTCGTAATCCGTGATTTCATCGCCATCAGCATCTTCTGCCGGCTCCCAAACGAATGCGAAATAAAGACTATCCACTTCTGCCCGGTGCAGGGGGAATACCGGATTTGTCACTTTGTTTGGCGGACGGTTTTCCCAATTTTCCTGCCATTCGATGGTTACTTCCACATTCCGGGTCGAATCATTGCCGTTGGCATCGGTGTATTCAACGGTATTTTCACCTAATTGAAGTTTCGGCAGAAAGAACCGCGAGCATTGAAATGTAGTGTTTACTTCCAGCGAATCCATTCCGCATGCCCATGAAGAGTCTTTCGGATGGAATTGAAATTTCAGGTAATAACCATACAGCGCATCTTTTTCGAGCGGCGCCACTTCGTTATACAGATTGATACTATCGACAAAATTTCCTGTTTGCTGTGATTGATAAAAGCGTTTCCAGTTTATGCAATCAGTCGAATAATACATTAATATGCTATCTGCAGGCGTAGCCTGTTGCAAATTCATTTTTACGTTAATATCCAGTACGGGAAACGGCAGGTCAAATTTTACGATAAATTCGGCAACATCCGTATTATCCGGATGCAAATTCGGGTGTGAATTGTTTTGACCTGCAGTTATATTTTGTGCTTTATACAGCACTTCTGTTAAATCAACATTTAAGAAATTTTGATTGTATGAATATAAACTGTTTGATATGAGCGCTTTTACTTCGTTTAAAGAGACGGACGCATTTTCATAGTTTATTTGATGAAACAAAGTTGGCTCGGCATAGTTGAAAATGACTTTTTCACCGGGCTTAAGTATAAAGTCAAAAGAATGATATTTTCTTTTCGTAAAAGGGACTATTCGTGGATTTTGGTAAACCAGAGAAGTTTCTCTCCCTGGATATTCAGACCGACTTAAATGTTTCGTCCTTTTTATCAAAAACTTATCAACAAAAACTTCATTCAAACCGATAGCAGTATCATTGCTTAAATCTTTATAAAAAACCTGTTCGTCAGCATCTATAATAACTTTTTTTTTATCAATTACTGCCTGTATTATGTGATGATGTTCATTTATAATTTCTTCCGAAGAAATACCAAGTGCTAATAATATATCTCCAATACTATAAACGTGTGCTGTATACAAAGCATATCCGTACACAAAAAGCGCTTTATAACTATCATCATACACTTCCTTTGCATTTGCGTGAGACAGATGTATAATGCGTTCTTTTACAAAAGTTTGAATTGTTAGTAAGGAATCTTGCAAAGAATTGCTTGATGCCAAAATACTCGACAACATTTTTTGTTCATCATAATAATTCCTGTTGTTAAAAAACAATTGAGGAGCGTATAATCGTTTTTGTGAATTGTTGCTAATCGAGATGTTTTTTAAGGGCTCATATTTTTGTTCGAGGTGTTGCCATTTTCTTGTAGTTGTGTTGTAAGAGTCAAAATAACCGGATAGAGTAATTGTATTGACAGCATAGTTACTTTGTTGTACATTCATACCGAATTTGTGATTTTGAGCAAATGTTGTTATGTTCAAAATCATAAAAATAAATATGGAGTAAAAATACTTCACAATGTTCATTTTTTGTGTTCATTTATGTGTTTTGCCAACTCTTTCGCTGCTTTTGCCCATCCGAACAACTTCAATCGATTAGTTCCTTTGTCGGTTAGTTCTTTTGATAAAATTTCTTGGTTTTCAATAAAAAAAAGTATTTTATCCCCAATCTCTTTTGAATCGTTTGGATTGAAGTATAGCGCTGCGTCTCCGGCAACCTCCGGCAATGCAGATTGATTAGAGCAAATAACCGGTATCTTGTAATAAAATGACTCTAAGACAGGAATGCCAAAACCTTCTGAAAACGAAGGAAAAACAAATGCTGAGGCATACTTGAAAAATCCCGACATATCGGCATTGGAAAGCCAACCGGTGGTATGAACTAATGTACGCTCCGAATTAATCTGATTGATTAGGTTAATCTGTTCCTTAGTCATCCACTTCAGGTTACCTACCAAAACAATTCCCCACGAAGAAGGTAATGTGTTCTTGATTGAAAGAATTGCGCTCAACAATCCGCTCATATTTTTATGTCCTCTTGAGCTCCCCACATAAAGCAGGTAGTTAGAAAACGATATTTTCGGTTTGTTATTTTCAGCTATGGAAATTAAATGTTCATAACCTTCGTGAATAACCTTTATCTTATCCGATAGATTTTTAATATTCGGATGCCATCTCAGTATTTCTGATTTAGTGTACTCGGACACTGCAATAACTTGCGATGCCCTTTGCAATCCATTTTTGGTAATGAAGTGCAAAAATTGTTTTTTCAACCATTTGAATCGCCCTAATTGCTCCGGATATTGTTCGTAAATCAAATCATGAATGGTATATACCCCTCCTTTTAAGCATAACGGGTATTGAGCAGAAGGACTGTAAAAAAGAGACTTTAGATGCTTGTTTTTCAATACATACAAAAGAAAATCCAACTCCCTCAAAGGTCCTATCGGATGAATATTGACAAATTCAACCGTAATTCCTTTGGAGTAAAACTGTTGTAAATAAAAGCTTGGACAACAGTCCTTGTTTAACAGAATCCGAGCCTCAAAATTTTTCAAAAACTTTGAATCAAGATTTACTACAATATTGAGAATATATTGAGATAATCCATCCATTTTCGAGGAAATGGTTGTACCGTCTATAATTAGCTTTCTCATACTTTTTTCAGATATGTTACAAAGATAATGAAATTATATGAAATTAATTGTATTCAGGTATCTCTAATTAATTTAATTATTCTGCACATAACTCTGTTGTAAACGGTAAAAAAACTAATGGACTAAAAAGTACTTTCTCTATTTTATTTTAAGTTTAAATACTGTTGAAATTTTTTATAGAATATTTCCAGAAACCAACCTTTTCCTTATCTTTCTTTGTAAAATACCAAGCCATTCCCATCAAACAGATAAAAAAATAATTGATGTTGATCAGATAAATTAAAACTTTATTTTTATATTTTTTCTGCATATAAATACGTCTTGATTTGAGTGCCCTTTCCTGCCCATTGACATTGCACGAGAAACTGCCTCCTTCCAGATGTATTATTT
Organism: Prevotellaceae bacterium; assembly: GCA_031271815.1. Classification (GTDB taxonomy): domain Bacteria; phylum Bacteroidota; class Bacteroidia; order Bacteroidales; family Paludibacteraceae; genus RGIG9379. The sequence goes on from JAISVA010000021.1 coordinate 36,600, forward strand.
TGGCTTGAGGGATGGAATAAATCGAATATCCTTTTTGGTTTATTCGATTGGAGAGTTCCGTTTCTTCATAATACATGAAAAAATCGGGATCAAATCCTCCTGTTTCTTTTAATACAGAAGCCTTTACCATCATATCTGCACCTGTAACATAAGCCACTTTCAACGGCTTTTCGGTAAAGTTAAATTCATAACTTTTTCCGAAATAAACCCTGAATAAAAAATTTTTTGTCAAGAAATTCAATTCAGTCAAAAATCCCGGAGTTGCTCGCATAAACGAAAAATTGGGAGATAAGTCTTTTTGATACAGATTTCCTCCGCAAGCTCCAGCATTTTCATTGTGATCCAAAAAATCGGATAAGAATTTCAGTGCATTATTCAGTAAAATTGTATCCGGATTCAAAAATAAAATATTTCGTCCTTTGGCAATTTCCATGCCTTTGTTGTTTGCTCTGCCAAAACCGATATTTTCAGACAGTTTCATGTATCTGATTTTATCGCCGTAATGCTTTTTAAGAATAATTTCCGAATTGTCATTGGAATTATTATCCACAACGATTATTTCAAATTGAATATTCTTTGTGTGCTCAAATACGGAATCCACTGCCGCTTTGAGTAACGATATTGTATTATAGTTTACAAAAATAACCGAGACGTCCATTTTATTATTTATTGCTTTCCAGAAGATTATTAAATTCGGCGATAAATTGATTGTTAAAATCTATTTTCCTTATTTTATCATAACCGTTTTTTGCCAATTGTTTTCTATGCTGTTCGTCTAATAAAACTTTTTTCATTGCCTGATATAAATCATCCTCCGAATGCGGATCTATAAAAATACAATCCGTGTTATCTTTCAATAATTCTCGAAGTCCTGTATTGGATGTCAAAATTAATGCTTTTTCAACGCTCAATGCCTCTAAGGCAACCAATCCCCAAGATTCCGACAAAGAGGGTAAAATAAATACATCAATATTTGAATAAAAGGAAGTTACATCTGATGAATGATCCGATACTTCTATTTTTTGCGAATTTAATTTATTAATTTCTTTTTTGAGATTTCCTTTTTCTTCTCCGTTTCCGGTCAGTTGCAACTTCATTTGTCGATCCGGAAATTCATTTGCCAAACGAGAAAATACCTTGATAAGAAGTGATATATTTTTTCGTTTTTCAAAAGAACCCATAAACCCAAAGACAATTGTTTCTGATAATTCACTCATTTTATCCGTTTTTTCAATGGTCTTAACTGGATTGAAAATAACTTTATATTTCTCAAAAGAGATTTTGAGGTTACTCTCCCAGTCTTTTTTTTGATGCTCCGAAATAAACACCGTAGTATTTTTTTTGTATTTCAGCAAAATCCGATAAAATTTTGCACATGCTTTCGTCCAGCCATAAGTTGCATTAACAGGCTCGTGAAAATGCCATATATGTTTTTTTCCTGTTAATATAGAAGCAATTAGACCAATTATGTTAACCGAAGTATTAGAATACACGATGTCTATTTTTTGACTTTTTATCAATGAAATTATTTTGAGGTATATTCGCAAATTATAGATTAATATCGCTATATTTCTAAAATTTGACCCTCCCAGCCACTTAAAGGGCATCTCCGTTATCGTTTTTACCGGAAATTCCGTTACTTTCTTGGAAAATGTTTCATTCCGATTTGTGCTATTCCAAACGACGTGTACATTGTATTTTTCTTTTTGCGAAGAAACGAACGATAACAATTCGACAAAGATTGTTTCCGCACCATGCATATTACCCGAATGATTGATTAGTAATAAATTTTTCATCCTCTCTGTTTATCTTCGTTCCTTAGAAAAATGTTCATGCGATTTTTGGAGACGTTCTTTTCCCGTACTTTTTTTATCAAACCATTTATATATCAAATAGTTTTGGTAAGGATAATAGGCGATTGTCTGCGGGCGTTCCAAAAATATGCCACTACTGAAAGCAAAAGAATAGAGTGCGACACAAAACAGCACAAGCAGCTTATTCAGATATTTTTCGTAGGATTGAATAAAATAAGGAAATAACACAATTATTGATATCATAAACATATATCTGAACCGGTTACTAACCTCAATTATTTCATACATATAATAATAGACAAATAAGCTGATAAAAAACAGATTTATAAAAATATTCCCCATTTTTTGTTCTTCAATCTTTTTCCGAAACAATATTACAACGAGAAATACAATCAAATTCAAAAAATAACCGATACCGATTGTCCTGGGAACGGCAAAGCTTTTTGTAGTAATATAAACTAATGCTTTTTCATGAGCAGTATCATTTATAAGCGAAGAAACATTTACAAAAATACGTTCTATCCACACAACGTGAAATAGCATCAAAATGCAGCCTACAATAACCAACGAAGAAATTAAAACGGTATTAATCCGGCATTTAAATAAAAAATAAAGTGGAATTAAAACAATTGACATTGTATGGAACAAAGAAGCAAACAGTATGCAAACCATATATTTGACAAAGTTCTCTTTTTTTACAAATATCATTGCGTAAAAACAAATGGATACAGCTACTGATTGCCGAGTATAAATCATTTCCAACAAAAAATACAAAATACCATAATAAGTCAATAATCCGACAATAATGTATTTTGTATATTCTTTTAATGATTTGGTTATTAATGTAATATTAAATAATACAATCAGGAAATACACTGTTTGTAAAGAACCTCCGAATTGTTTTACAATGGAACAAAACAATAAATATCCGATTTCCATGCCGGAAGTGATGAAACTGTTACTGGAAAAAATAGAAAATAACGGATTTGTATTGTCAAAAGCAGGACCATAAAATTCCCAGTCTCCTCCAGTTTCATAACGCAAGCCGGCAATTAAAACCAACATTAACCACGAAATACCAATGAGTATTTTATGGCTTCTTTCATTTATATTGGATATTTCAAGTATAGAAAAAGCAAATAATATGAGAAAAATTATAAAATAAAACATAATCCGTCGTATTAAAAAACAGTTATTTTTTTATATCTCAAAATAATACAACTGACAATTATTATTTCGATTAATTGTGCAATGCACCACGTGATCACAGCTCCTAAAACACCCAAAATGGGAATACAAATCAGACTTACCGTCAATCCGGTTAATCCTGCAGCTGCGCCCACGTAAGGAGCATATCTTTGCAGTTGCAATCCATACAGTCCTTGAACGGTCAATATGGAGGCCATAATTACCAATCCGGGAATGACAGACATATACCTTAATACTAAAAATGCACCGGCAAATTCTTCTCCCAAAAGTAATTTTACAATAATTGGAGATGAGATAAAAACTATTGCACAAATAGCAACCGACAGAATGAATACAATAATTAGAATCTTTTTAAAAAAACTCCAGCCTTCCACTTTTGAATTGTTAAATTTTCGACTAATTACCGGGAAAAGTGCTAAACTGACAGGCATAGTTGTCAGCATAATCACAGCTTGAATAATTTTATAAGCTCCCGAATAAATTCCAACATCATAATCAGTCAAATAAATTCCGATTACCGTTATTCCGATTGCTGCGTAAAAACTTACAAATACATTATTCAAAAATATCGGAAAGCCCTTCCGGATCACATTCCAACTTAAATCCGCATCTTTTGTACCACCGCGCAGATCATATTTTTTGACTACATAGAAAAACGAAGCAACCCCGACAATTACGTACGACAGTGATAAAATCAGTATATAATTTCGATAATCGGCTGGCGAACCAACCAACAAAACAACCAGAATTGCTCCCAATGCCTTAATGGCAAAGTTGAACAATGCCATATTTCCCATTTTCTCAATCCCCTGAAAAAACCACGTGGGGAACATCACCATTCCTACATTCAGCAATGCGGCATAAATGTATAATTGCGGATCTTCGTTGACCTTCGAAAAGGTGAAGTAAAGTACTGCTAACGCTATGAAAGAAATAGCCAGCAGTATGAATTTGAAACGGATAACCGTCCAAAATATTGTTTGCAATTTCTGTTTGTTTTCCCTGTGAATGGCAATGTCTTGCGTCGCGGAATATTCAAAGCCATACGTAACAATCAGCGTCAAATATGAGATAATATTTTGCGCATAAGAAGCTTTCCCGAAAAATTCGACCCCTAACGCCCTTACTACAAATGGGATGATAAGAATCGGAATAATATAATTAGCAAGTTGAACCAAACCCAATGAAGCAATGTTCACAAATAAAGGGTGTGATTTTAAAGTGTTGATATTCGGGATTTTATTTCTCTTCGTCATTGCATTGATATTTCCGTTATTTTCCGATAACGACAACGAAGGTGATTCGTTTTCAATTAATCGGCAAAGATAACGAAAAATTATGAATTCAACTCAATATTTTTGAGCGCTTACAATTGCTTTCTTTTCTTTAGATGCCTGTATGCCTCATTGATGCGATGGAATTTTTCGGCGGCTTGCTTTTGTGCGGCGGTATCGTGATGAGCAACTCTGTCGGGATGGTGCAGCATCGCTAATTTCCGGTATGACTTTTTGATCTCTTCCATCGAAGCATTTTTTTCGATTTGAAGGATTCTGTATGCCTTTTCAGTATCGTAATAAACAATTGCAGTTTGCTTTTTTTGATAGTTGTAAAAAGTAGAGAATTTGTGCGTTAGCTCCATAAAATGGGAATCGCGGATAGCGATATGGCGAGCTATTCGCGAAAGAATATCCGCTTCGTTTTCACAAATTTCGCCGTTGGTTTCGGCAATGCGGAAAAGCAGGATCAGAAATTCCAGTTTTTGCGCGTAAGTAAGCGTGCGGTTGAGGCTCAGGCAGTGGGGACGGATGTTATGAATATCCCTTTGCAGTTTTTCTTTCAAAAGAAGCAGCATTTTCTTCGCTTTTTTTTCGCCGAACTTTTTCAGCAGGAAAGGTTTTACCTCATTCAGCTCCGATTTCGTAGCTTTACCGTCGGCTTTCATTACGACGGAAATAATTCCCATTAGAGCGTTATCGGTAGCAGGAATCGTTTTTTTCTCTTCTTTTCCTAAATTTGCAAGTATAGAAAAAGCGGGTATGGCAAAAAGAAGAAAAAGGACGATGAAGGCAGGCTTTCCCGAAAAAAGTGTAACCCCAAAAACTAAAATAAAAAATACAATAAGAAGAACGATTCTACCGCAACCGGAATCGCTTTTTTCCTCATTTTTATTTCTTCTTCCCATATTTTAGAATGAAACCGAAACACCTCCCATTATGTTAAACCGGTGTTTGGTATATCCGTACCACTCGGCATATTCCTGATTAAGCAGGTTGTTGAGGTTCAGGAAAATATCCGCAAAACTGAGCAGCTTGTAATTGGCTCCGAAGCTGAGGTCGTTGATGTTTTTCATTGATACGTTGTAGTCGTTTTCCTTAAAAAAAACAGCATAGCGTCCGGCTTCAAAACGGTAAGCCAAATTAAAACGGAGATAATCCGTTACATGATAACTTGTTTGGAAATCGAGTTCCCAAGATGGAATTTGCCAGGGTTTTTTAATTTCGTCCAATGACCAGGTGCTGTATTTTGATTTGAATGTAAAATTTAGTTTGTCTTGCCAATTATAGAGGAGTGTTAATCCTGCGTTGAACAAACCTGCATCCTTATCGTATGCTACGTCAAACGTATTGTAATAATATTCATCCTGAATTACGTCAGCCATTCCTTCTTGTCCATCTATTCTATTTACAAAGAAATACGGATTGTTTATAATCTTGTAACCAAGGAAAAAATCGGCATTCACCTTGTTGAAAAACCTGATTTTTGTTCCGGCATACACATCAATCGGCGTATAGGTATCCTCAATTCGCACATCCGGCGAAATATACGGATTCAACAGAGTTGCATAACGGTAATTATTGACCTGTAAATCTCCGGTAACGCCGGCATAGATGTATAACTTCCGGTCGATTATTTTTACATTTCCGTAAATGTCGGGCGAGATGGCTCCCGGGCGACCCTGACCAATACTGAATGCCCCTTTTATCCCGATAACCATGGTTCCCAATTTTCCTTCAAGCGTATAGTAAGGATTCAGTTTAAGTACCGTGTAATCTTTCGTATTACCGGCATCTTTAAAATTATAAAGGGCTGTATTTTCGGGTTTGTTCAAAAAGATGTTATACATTTCCAGTCGTGCGCCCAACGATGAGCTTTCCATGCGATAATTGCCCATTACATCGGTATAAATCGTGTGTTCAGCCAGTTTGTTTCTGTTTTGGAAAAGCTGGTAGTTGGTTTGTAAATCGTATTTCCATTTCGAAATATAATCTTTTGTCCGGTAACGCAGGTTTACGTCAAAATTGGTAAATGCCTGCTTCCGGTAATCTTCATTAACAATTGGAACATCAAAACCATAGTAATCAAAACGATTGTATCCACCGCTGATGAATGTGCTGAATTCCTTGTTTCTTACGTTCCGGGAAAAGGAAAGACGCGCCTTGTTGTCGTTGGTCAATGCTTGTGAATTGACCGGTTCCGTCAACGAAGGATACATTTCGGGCGTCAATTTCACATCTCCGAAGGAGGAGTTGTGTTTCAAGTAAAAATCAAGCAGATTTTGCTGCGTTTTATGAAACGGCGTGTACAGTTCGCCCAAAAACGAAGTGTAATTTCCTCCGCCCGCTTTTACAAAACCGTTTTTGTAATCGGGTGCAGGCTGCGGCGCCACGGTGGCATAGTCGAGCGACGGAATCGCGTCGGTTTTCGGAGAAAAAGGATTTGTCCGGACGGCAAAGTTTGTCTGGATTTTTTTTGCCTCAATATCCTTCAACTCCGGCATAATATTGATTTTGCCGGCTTCCTGTATAACGGGATTGTATTCCTTGACGATTTCGATATTTCGTGCGATTGTTGTGTCGGTTTCTGCCTGTTGAGCCGAAACGGACAGAAGACAATTCGTAAAAACGCTTAATAAAATAGCGGTTTGTTTCAATATATTTCTCATTATGTAATCAGTTACTTTATTCGTTTTCAAATAATTCTTTCAAATCAATTTCCAATCCTTCAATAATATGTACGGGCGTTTTCTGGTTACAGTTATAGGTAGTTCCCATATTGTATCTGCCGTCGGGCTGTAACAGAAAAACGTTGACTCTTCTGGTGTTCGGGTCCACAATCCAATATTCCCTTACTCCTGCAGCTTCATACAGGTTGAATTTGTAATTCCAGTCTTTTTTTAGTGTTGAAGTTGAAAGTATCTCCACCACCAGGTCGGGTGCGCCGATACATCCTTTGTCGTCCAGCTTGGATGAGTCGCAGATAATACAAATATCAGGCTGCACCACGTCATAGATCTTGTCGTCTGACGTTTCGTTGTTCAACGTCAGACGGACGTCAAACGGAGCATAATAGATATAGTATTTCTTTTTTTCCTTCTTTCTGGTAAATGTATAAAAGAGATTGCCTGATTCCGTTACAAGGTGAGCGTGTATGCGTTTCGGAGCCGGCATCAAATAGATAAATCCGTCGATCAGTTCGCGACGCTTATCATCCAACCAAGTCAAATAATCGGCATACGTATACCGTTTGGTTTCGTCCAGATTCAGCTTCGGATAATACATGGCAAACGGTTCTTCCACGATTACCGGTTCGGAAGACGGTTCCTTATATATTTTTTTCTCTTTTTTCATCTGAGACCCCTTTTCTTAATCATTAATCACCTTGTCAAATTCCCGGTTCTCAATTTCATCCAGGCGGGCTTTGATTTCGGTTGCGATTTCGTCTTTTCCCTTGTAATTTTCGCGCAGGCTCAACAGATACTGTTTGGCTTCGAAATCATTGCCTTGCAGCATATAAGCATCGGCGAGCAGGATAAAACTTTTTGCCAGCCAATATTGGTGTGACGTATTTTTCTCGATGAAATCGAAAATTGTTTTCTCTGCCTCTACCAGTTTCTTTTCATGGAAAAGGTATTCAGCTACGCGGAAATTTGCCTCGGCGCCATACTGGTCCAGCGTATTTTCCGAAAGAACAAGGAAATCGGCAAAGGCGCCTGTCGGGTTATCCGTCTTTTCAAAAGCTTTCGCTCGCGTGAAAAGAGCCTCGCGCTGAATAGCAGGGTCGAGCTTGTCGCCTTTTATCAGTTCGTCGGCAGCGGCAATTGTTGCTTCATAATTGCCAAGCGTACTGTTACAGCGAAGGATACCCAACCGGGCGGCATCGCGGTTGTTTGCCTGTTGCGTTACTTCCAGCAGGCGTTGCAGTGTGACCACAGCTCCCTCGCAATCATTTAAATCATACTGGATTTTAGCCAGATTAACCAGCGCCTCTTCCATATTCACGTAACCCTGCTTGAACGCTACGAGCATGTATTGCTCTTTGGCTTTTTCCTTTTTGTCTATTTTATAATAACTGTTTGCCAGGTAAAAACGGGCATTGTCGCTAAAGCTGCTTCCGGAGAAATTTTCCAGGTAGCGGCTAAAGCTTTCGATGGCTTTCGGATAATCCTCTATCAGATACAACCGTTCGGCAGCGAGGTAGGAGAGCGAGTCCTGCTCGGATTTTCCAAACGTGGCGATACCGCCGAGTGATGCCACATAATCGGCATACGTCTGCAGGTCGTCTTTCTCAAAGTAGATTGTCTTCAGGTTTTCAAGAGCCGTTTTTGCCTCTATGCTGCTTGGATAATAATCTACAATTTCCTTATAAATGGCAATGGATTTATCACGGTTGCCCATTTCATCGTAGAGCATTGCCGTTTGCAGCCTTGCTTTCCGGCTAAGCGGACTGTGCGGGTATTTCAGCACCAATTCGTCATAAATCATAATTGCCGGCCTGTTATCGCCGAGCATAATGTACGAACGGCCGATTTCGTACATCGCATCGGCAAGGTATTCCGACATCGGGAAGGTTTTGATGAGTTTCTGCAGGGTCGCAATTTTCCCTTTATAGTCTTTCTGCAATCCCTGTATAAATGCCTGTTGGAAAAGGGCGTAATCGGCTCCCGAACCTTGCAGGGCATACACGGTGGTGTAACTTTTCTGCGCCTTTTCCAGGTCGCGGTTATAGAAGTAGCAGTCGCCGATCCGGTTGTTGGCATCGGCAATAAGCGTTTTGTTCGCTTCTTCCAGGTTAACGAATTTGCGGAACCAGTTTAGCGCCTCGCTGTATTTTTTCTGTGAGAAATAGATGTATCCCAAATCGTAATGCGCCATATTAAACATTCCCGAATTTCGGGCGCCTACCGAATTCAGGAAGCGTTGAAGGTCTGCCGCCGCTTTGGTCTCATCCTTCAGCCGTGCATGAGCTTCCGCCCGCCAAAAAAGAGCCAGGGCTTCCGTTTCGCGGTTTGAACTTCCGTCTTCCAGCGATTGGGTAAACGATTCGATGGCTTTGGAATAATTACCCTCTGTAAAATATTGAATTCCAATGCTGTACAAAACGCGCTGGCGCGCCTCAAGAATTTTTGGATTTTTGGATTTTATCTTCTGAATGGATTCATAAGCCGCCTCGTAGTTTTTCGTTGTCAGATAGACATTGACCAAATAGTCGTATATATTATCCGAATATTTGGAGGTTGGGAATTCCTGCAAAAAACGCTCAAAAGCAACTACCGATTCGTTGAACGGCGAGTAGGACTGCTCATAGACAATCAGCGCGTAATTGTATAGCGCTTCCTCTCGTATCTCCTTGTCAAAATCCATTCGGGCTGCCGACTCAAATGCCATTCGGGCATTGGTTTTGTCGTTTTCTTTCAGGTAGGCGCTTCCCAGGTGCAGGTACGCGTTTTGAGCCATCAGGTCTTCCGTAACTGTTACTTTTTGCAGGTTCGGTATCGCGTTTTTGTACTGTTGCGTCTGGTAATAGGCAATTCCGAGCATGTACATGCTGTTGCGCAGCACAGGCGTAGCCTTTTTCTCGTAAAGGGCGAGGTATTTAATGGTGTTTTCATAGTCTTTTCGATAGAAGAAACTTTCGCCTGACAGGCGATATACTTCGACATTGTTTTCATTGTCGGGATATTTGTTTAAAAGCTCTTCGCCGGAAGTAATAACTTCATCGTATTTCCCCTGTGAATAGTAAATTTGAAGAATATAATAAGGAACTATTCGCTCATAATCGGGATTGCTTTGCAACGAAAGGAAAACAGGTAACGCCGCATCGTATTTTTTTTCCAAATAATCAATGTATGCGCTGTAATAAAGAGCAGAATTGCCGTACCTGCTTTTTTGGGAAAGAAGGGTTGTGAATGCCTCTTTGGCATTCGGCAGGTCATTTGTCTGCAAGTAAGAATATCCTGTACGGAAGTAATAATCAAATCTTTCCTCTTTTGATAAATTTTCCGGATCGGACTTGTCAAAAAGCTCCAGCGCATCCTTAAAATTTTTCTTGTCGAAAGCCAGCGTTCCCTGTAAAAACCTTGCACGGTTGACGTGAACTGAATAAGGATTGTTGGAAACGAACTGCTCCAATCTTCGTCCCGCATCTTTCATCCTCATTTCATAGGCGCTGCTTGCCTGGTAATATTCCGCTTCGGGATAAAGCGGCGAACGGTCTCTGTTCTGCGTTTGCAGATATTCGTCGAGATGACGGAAAGCGACGCTGAACCGTTTTAAGTCATACATCTCCTTGCCGTCGTAAAACAGCTTGTCGGAGTGTGTGTACGTTTTTGTCTTTTGCGCGCAAATATTTGTCAGAGAAAGCGATAAGAACGCCAATAATACTATTCGTCTCATTTCGTGAAGTCCAAAATTAATTTGCGCAAATATATAAATTTTTAAATGAAAAATGTGTTTATTTTAATAATATGATTATCCTGTGCAGTCATAAAGAGGAGGTGACGCAGTAAAAGCAGAGACGGGGCGCGCCCCGTCTCTACACAATTTACGTATTTCTACATTATCTCTTTCAACTCATCTTCATTTCAGCCCACCGAAATATCATTTTCACGCACTTCAATCGCGATTCCCTTTTCTCTTTGCTGCTTGATGAAATAATGGAGCTTGTCCGATGCTTCATATACCGATGCAAAATCATTACACGCTCCCGTGCTTTTAATATCCAGGTAATCGCTAAGCATAATTTTGCCCTGCTTCTTACTTTCAATCAATCCTTTCAAGTCTGCGATGATTTTGTTCTCAACCTTATTTGAAATTAATTCGTTTTCCATAATTTTTATTATTTATAGTTGTTTTATATTTCACAAAGAAAAACAATCTGCTATTACAAATGGTTGAGAGTTGGTTGAGATTTTTTTTTTGACTCTGCTCATCACCGGAAAAAAGTAAACACAAAATCATTCGGACAGAACACAAAGCAAAGTTTGTTTTTTTAGGTTTTTGTGCTTTTATATTAAAAAATCAAGGTTCGGATAAGCGTTACTCAAAATTAAACGAGAGTACGAACAGCCGTGAAGTCAGTTTGGAAATTGCGTTTGTATATTTCAAATCCGCTATATTTACGATTTCAGGGCGGTTACGTTCAAGTATATCGCTCATTCCGAGAAACATCTTGAATTCGGGAGCTAATTTAAAATAAGGCAGGTAAAAATCACAACCTACGCCAAATTCAATACCGAAATCGTTCTGTTTGAGCAGAATGATGTCTTCGCGCCGGCGACCTAAATCAAGCGTAGCGCTCGCGCCGCCGATCAGGTAGGGGCGACAATTGGCATATCGCTGCGCCCTGAATTTCAGCAGCAGCGGGAAATTAATCACGTTGGTTCTTACCGCCACATCGTTTACATTGCCTTTATCCTGGTCGATGAATGTCAATGTGCGGTCGCCAAACATCAGTGCGGGCGTAAAACGCAGGTTCAGAAAGCTGAAAATACGCAAATCGGTAATGATCCCCACAGTAAATCCGGGCGAAAATGAAGTTTGTTCGGCATACCAGACCCGACCGTCGCTGTCAGCCACTCCGGCATGAGTAACGTTAAAATCCATTGCGTTAAATCCGAGTATGAATCCAAAATGATACAGTTTATTGTCCGAGTGAATCAAATTCTGAGTCTGTCCGAAATTCCCTTGCGAAAATGTATTGGAAACGAAAAGGCTCAACAGCAGCAGGCTAAAAACAATCTTTTTCAAAATCTTTTTATTTTATTTTTTACTAATAACGCTTTTATATGCATTTTATTTCATGAAAGAGATAAACAGTAAGTTCTACAAAAAATATTAACCGCAATGAATGCGAAGAAAAACCGCCATAAATCCAAAGGCACATTGCAGTTAAACAAAATGATATTGATCCGGAAGATACGGATCAAGGCGGCAAAGTAAAAAGATGTAAAAAAATAGTTGATAAAATTCGTATTATTTTTATTTTTGCAAACTAAAATGTACAAATCTCATAACAAATGCAAGAAAAAATTATTATCCTCGATTTCGGTTCCCAAACTACACAACTTATTGGTCGGAGAATCAGAGAGTTAAATGTCTATTGTGAAATAGTTCCTTACAATAAATTTCCGGAAGATACAGCCGGTATCAAAGGCGTGATTCTTTCGGGAAGTCCGTATTCGGTTTACGACAAAGAAGCTTTTAAGGCTGATTTGTCACACATTCGGAGCAAATTTCCGGTGTTGGGCATTTGTTATGGCGCGCAGTTTATTTCTCATATTTCGGGCGGTAAAGTCGGACCTGCCGGTTCGCGCGAGTACGGACGGGCTACCCTTTCGTCGGTTGACGGCAACGACCCGCTGCTGAAAGGCGTGAATGAAGGTTCGCAGGTATGGATGTCGCACGGCGATACCATCACCGCAGTCCCTGCTGATTTTAATATAATCGCGAGTACATGTGATGTGGACATCGCAGCATATCATATAGAAGGTGAAAACACGTGGGGCGTTCAGTTTCATCCCGAAGTGTATCATACCGAAATAGGCATGCGTTTATTAGATAATTTTCTCACTATCTGCGGATGTGCCAAAGACTGGAGTCCGGCATCCTTCATCGAGGAAACGGTAAAAGAGTTGAAGAAGCAACTTGGAGACGACAAGGTGATTCTGGCTCTTTCGGGCGGCGTCGATTCGTCCGTAACCGCCGTGCTGTTGAATAAGGCAATCGGTAAGAATCTGACCTGTATTTTCGTTGATCACGGCCTACTGCGCAAAAATGAGTTCGAAAAAGTATTGGAAGATTACAAGCACCTCGGCTTGAACGTTATCGGCGTAGATGCAAAGGCGAAATTTTATTCCGAACTGGCAGGCGTCACCGAACCGGAACGTAAACGTAAAATTATCGGAAAAGGATTTATCGATGTATTCGATGAAGAAGCGCGCAAGCTGAAAGATATTAAATGGCTGGCGCAGGGAACCATTTATCCAGATATTATCGAGTCGCTTTCCATCACGGGAACCGTAATCAAATCGCACCACAACGTTGGCGGACTTCCCGAAAAAATGAACCTGCAACTTTGCGAACCGCTGCGCTTGCTTTTCAAAGACGAAGTGCGCCGAGTAGGTCGCGAGTTGAACATGCAGGAACACCTGATTTCGCGCCACCCGTTCCCGGGTCCTGGACTTGGCGTGCGTATCCTGGGCGATATTACGCCCGAAAAAGTGCGGGTGCTGCAAGATGCCGACGATATTTTTATTACCGGGTTGCGCGAGTGGGGCTTGTACGACAAAGTATGGCAGGCAGGCGTTATTCTTCTTCCCGTACAATCGGTCGGCGTAATGGGCGATGAACGCACATACGAAAATGCAGTAGCCCTTCGCGCCGTAAATTCTACCGATGCGATGACGGCTGATTGGGCTCAGTTGCCTTACGATTTCCTGGCGAAAACTTCAAACGAAATTATCAACAAAGTAAAAGGCGTAAACCGCGTAACGTATGACATAAGTTCAAAACCGCCTGCTACGATTGAGTGGGAATAAAAATAATTAAACACATCCGGAAAATTTAATAAAAAGAATTATGATAGAAGTTAAAGCATTTTACAAAGAAGCTCAGGATAAAATGGAGAGTGCGGTTCTTCATTTGGACGATGCGCTGGCGCGTATCCGGGCAGGAAAGGCAAATGTGCGCATTTTGGATGCGGTAAAGGTGGATTATTACGGAAGTTTGACTCCCCTTTCGGGCGTAGCAACCATCACAACGCCCGATGCCCGCACCATCGCCATTCAGCCCTGGGACCGGAAAATGATTTCCGAAATTGAGCGCGCAATTATGAATTCCGAAGTGGGAATTACGCCCGAAAACAATGGGGAAATCATCCGTTTGACCATTCCCGCACTGACCGAGGAACGCCGTAAAGCGCTGGTTAAACAAACGCGCAGCGAAGGCGAAGACATTAAAGTGCGCATCCGCAACGTGCGCCGCGACATCAACGAAGCGCTCAAAAAAGAGGTTAAAAACGGTCTTTCGGAAGATATGCAAAAAGACGCGGAAGCCGAAGTACAGAAAATCCACGATAAATACATTAAAAAAGTGGACGAATTGCTCGCGACGAAAGAAAAAGAGATTATGACGGTGTGAAAACAATACAGTAAACGAGTAATAAGTAAACAAGATAAAGATACAGATGTTTGCTTGTTTATTTGTTTACTCGTCAACTCGTTTACTACTAAATACTCGTTTACTTAATTAAAAAATTATAAAATGGCATCAGCATCAACTTCAGATTTTAGAAATGGAATGTGTCTCGATATTGACGGGCAATACTATTTCATCGTTGAATTTTTACACGTTAAACCGGGAAAAGGTCCGGCTTTCGTGCGCACGAAATTGAAAAACGTTCAGAACGGTCGTATTTTAGATAGAACTTTTAACGCAGGTGTGAAAGTAGAAGAAGTCCGTATCGAACGTCGTGATTACCAATTCCTTTACATCGACGACATGGGATATACATTTATGAACATGGAAGACTTCGAGCAGGTGGTAATCCCGAAAGAAAGTATCAATGGCGTCGATTTCCTGAAAGAAGGCGATGTGATAGAAGTAGTAGTTCATGCCGAATCGGACACAATTCTTTATGCCGACCTTCCGACCCACGTTGTACTGACTGTTACTTACACCGAACCCGGCCTGAAGGGCGACACCGCCACCAACACACTGAAACCGGCAACCGTCGAAACCGGCGCTACCGTTCGTGTGCCTCTTTTCATCAACGAAGGCGAAAAGATTAAGGTAGATACGCGCGATGGCTCTTATGTTGAGCGTGTAAAGTAAAAAATCGGCATATTTTAGACTATAAAGGGGCTGTCTCAAAAGAACGCGGATGACGCAGATAACACGGATCTTCACAGATAATAAGCGAATAGGAATTTTATATATAACTAATTATCAACGATATAAAAATCCGTGTTATCTGTGTCATCTGCGTTCAAAAAGACTTTTGAGACAGTTTTTTTATTCAAAAGCTTTTATCATATAATTTAAGTTGCTATTTATATATCTCAAAATAATTTCTATATCGAAGTCCGTAGGACTAACAGTTGGATAACCCCTTGCAAGCGAAGCGCAGCTCGGGGTAGAGCGCGAATAGAAACGATGCACCCTGCCAATCAATCCCGTAGCGGGTTGAGCTTTTCCGGAGTTGGCAAAGAGATAGCCGTTGCTCATCCCCCGGGCTGCGCTTCGCTTGCAAGGGGTTATCCAACTGTTAGTCCTTCGGGCTTGAAATCAACCGGCAACTTGAATTATATACTAAAATATATACTTTTGCCGTATACAAAACATCATCAATATGAGAACAATATCACTAAAAATAGATGACGTTATTTTTGAAATGACCGAAGAAATTATTTCAAAAAACAAACAGGCAAGGAACAGGTATATCAACGAGGCGTTCAATTACTATAATAAAATGCAAAAAAGGCTGTTTCTCGAAAAGGCATTAAAAAAAGAATCCAAAGCAGTAGAACACAGTTCTATGGAAGTTTTGAAAGAATTTGAAAATATCGACACGTATGACTTGTAAGAAATATGAAATCCGGCTTGTCGATTTGAATCAGCAAACAGAAACAGGTAAAGTCAGACCTGTTTTAATTGAGCAAGCCGATTTGTTAAATAAGTTACCGCACCCATCCACACTTGTTTGTCCTATCACAACCAATACGGTAGAAGATGTTTCCATATTACGCGTTTCATTAAAAAGAGGAACAGCTAATCTGCATGAAGATTGCGACATTATGATAGATCAGGCAAGAGTTATTGATAATAAAAGACTAATAAAGAAAATCGGAAGTCTGCCTCAACATTTGACAGTACAAGTTCAGAAAAACATATTAATCATATTTGATTTTGAAAAATGAAGATTAGATACCTGTTCCAATACATACGCTACCTTTTCCGGTCAAAACACCGGAAAGGTTTCGGCATTCACTCGCCGTTCGTTTTCAGGCTGGTAACGGACGTGATTGAGGAACAAACGCCCTATTACAAATACAGCCTCATTGAAAAAGTCCGACGGCTCTATCTGAAAACAGACAAAGAAGTTACAGTCGAAAATTTCGGAACAGGAGAGTCGGGACGTAAAAAAATCTCGACAATCGTAAAACACTCTGCCAAATCGAAAGCCTATGCACAGGTTCTGTTTCGCCTGGTCAACTTCTATAAATCCGAAAATATCCTGGAATTGGGAACCTCTTTCGGACTGACTACGATGTACCTTGCCGCGCCGAATTCAAAGGCAAAAGTAGTTTCCATCGAAGGCTCGAAAGAGATTGCCGAATATGCAAAACTCAGCTTCAAACGAGCCGGATTTGAAAATATTCACGTTGAAACCGGCAATATTGATACCTGCCTGTCCCAGGTACTTGCCGGTTTTGAACGGCTGGATTTTGTCTTTTTCGATGCCAATCACCGCAAAGACGCCACGCTGGATTATTTCAGCCGGTGCCTGCCCAAATCGCACGCCAAATCCGTTTTTGTGATAGATGATATTTATTGGTCAAAAGAGATGACCCAAGCTTGGGAAGAGATAAAAAAACGTCCGGAAGTGCGTGTTACGATTGATCTGTTTTTTTATGGTATCGTCTTGTTTGATACCGATTTACAGAAAGAAGACTATACCCTTTTTTTTCTTCCGGGAGGAGAATAAACCGGATTTCTTAAAAGAAAAGCGTTACTTCCCGCCGAATTTTGCGACTTCGCGTTAAAAATAAGATAAAAACAATTTATTTCCCCGAATTTGATTTTTTTTTGAATTTTAATTTTAATTTTGTACGTTCTGGAAAATATTTATATCTGAAACAAATTTATTTAATTATATAACTAAAAAATCAATTTATTTATCGTATGAAATTCGGACACTTTGATGACCAACGTCGCGAGTACGTTATCACAAACCCACGCACTCCGTGGCCTTGGATCAACTATTTAGGAAACGAAGATTTCTTTTCCCTTATTTCCAACACTGCAGGTGGATATTCTTTCTATAAAGATGCCAAATTCCGCCGTATTACACGCTACCGCTACAACAATGTCCCGATGGACAACGGCGGACGCTATTTTTACATCAACGACAACGGAACGATCTGGAATCCGGGCTGGAAGCCATGTAAAACGGAATTAGACAAATACGAGTGCCGCCATGGCATGAACTATACCATCATTACCGGCGAAAAAAACGGCATAGAAGCTGAAACCCTGTTTTTCGTTCCGTTGAAAACATTAGCCGAGGTTCAAAAGGTAAAATTGACCAATAAAAACAAAGAGACAAAAAAAATCAAACTCTTCTCTTTTGCCGAATGGTGCCTGTGGAATGCGGCTACCGATATGGAAAACTTCCAGCGTAATTTCTCTACCGGAGAGGTAGAAATCGAGGGTTCGGCTCTTTACCACAAAACGGAATATAAAGAAAGACGCAGCCACTATGCCTATTACAGCGTAAACGTTCCGATTCAGGGATACGATACCGACCGCGAATCTTTTATCGGTCTTTACAACGAATTCAGCGAGCCGCAAGCTGTCACGGCAGGCAAGCCGAATATGTCGGTTGCGCACGGCTGGTCGCCGATCGCATCACACTACATCGAAGTGGAATTGCAGCCGGGCGAAAGCAAAGAGTTCGTATTCGTATTGGGTTACGTTGAATTTGAAAACCGCGACGACAAGTGGGAATCAAAAGGCGTTATTAATAAAAAACCGGCAAAGGAAACCATTGCTAAATTCGATACGGCAGCCAAAGTGGATGCCGCATTTATGGAACTGCGCGCTTACTGGGACAACCTGCTTGATAATTATGTATTAAAAAGCGGCGAAGAAAAACTTGACCGTATGGTAAACATCTGGAACCAATACCAGTGTATGATTACATTCAACTTCTCGCGTTCGGCTTCGTTCTTTGAGTCGGGTGTAGGACGTGGAATGGGATTCCGCGACTCAAACCAGGACCTGGTTGGTTTTGTTCACCAGATTCCGCCTCGCGCACGCGAAAGAATCATCGACATCGCCTCCACCCAATTCCCTGACGGTGGTTGCTACCACCAGTACCAGCCGCTTACCAAGCGCGGCAACAACGATATCGGCGGCGGGTTTAACGATGACCCGATGTGGCTGATTTTCGGTACGGTTGCTTACATCAAAGAATCGGGCGACTTCTCCATTCTGGACGAGCCGGTTCCGTTCGACAACCAGCCGGGTACCGAAAAATCGCTTTTCCACCACCTGACCGTTTCATTTAACCACGTGATCGACAACCTCGGGCCGCACATGCTGCCGCTTATCGGACGTGCCGACTGGAACGACTGCCTGAATCTGAACTGCTTCTCATGGGATCCGAACGAATCGTTCCAGACTACCGAAAACAAAACCGAGGGAACAAAAGCCGAATCGCTGATGATTGCCGGGCTGTTCGTAGTTTGCGGTCGCGATTACATAGAGCTTTGCCGTCAAATCGGCAACAACGAAGAAGCCGCCCGTGCCGAAAAATTCGTAAACGACATGATCGAAGCCGTTAAAAACCACGGTTGGGACGGCGAATGGTACTTGCGCGCGTATGATTTCTATGGTAAAAAAATCGGTAGCAACGAAAACAAGGAAGGAAAAATCTTCATCGAATCGCAAGGCTGGTGTACAATGGCCGGAATCGGACTGGAAGAAGGCATGGTACAAAAATCGCTGGATTCGGTTAAAAAGTATTTGGACTGTGAACACGGCATCGTGTTGAACAATCCGGCTTTCACCGAATACGTTGTTGAATACGGGGAAATTTCGACTTATCCTGCCGGTTACAAGGAAAATGCCGGTATCTTCTGCCACAACAACCCATGGGTGATTATCGGCGAAACGGTTCTCGGGCGAGGCGACTATGCCTGGGATTATTTCCGCAAGATCTGTCCGTCATACACCGAAGAAATTTCAGACCTCCACAAGGTAGAACCGTACGTTTACGCGCAAATGATTGCCGGAAAGGACGCGTTCAAACCGGGTGAAGCAAAAAACTCATGGTTGACCGGAACAGCCGCCTGGAACTATTATACCATCACTCAATTCATCCTGGGTATTAAACCGGCTTACACCGGATTGGAAGTAAACCCTTGTATTCCTGCCGATTGGAAAGGTTTCAGCGTATCGCGCAAATTCCGCGGAGCAACCTACAAAATCGAAGTGAAAAACAACGGCGTAATGAAAGGCGTGAAAAAACTCGTTGTGAACGGAAAAGAAGTTGCCGGAAACATCATCCCGATGCAGCCTGCAGGTTCGGTTAATACGGTTGAGGTTATTATGGGGTAAATTCCTCGATGAATAGGCTCTTTTGATTATATATTGACAATTCCACAGGTATGGAAAATCCCTCTACCTGTGGAATTTAACGGGTTTAAAACCCACCTGTGGAATCCTTTCTTAAGCGAAGTAAAACAAGCTAAAAAATTGGTTTATGACAGAAAAAACAATCAAGTATTTATCTGATATTCAATATGCTATTTCTTTAATTGATGATTTTTTGAAAGATATTGAGAGCTTTTCGATATATCAGTATGACCCAAAAAGTCAAAGCGCTATTGAGCGGCAATTGGAAATCATCGGCGAAATTATAAATAAATTTAGCAGGGAAGAAAACGGGGTTGTTTTAAGTCATACAAAACAAATGGTCGATTTTCACCGGCGCATCATTCATTCTTCCGAAAACATTGATGCTTCCGTTGTGTGGGAAATACTTAAAAATCAGCTGTCTCTTTTACAAAAAGAAGTAGATGAAATATTAAACGGATTAATTAAAAACAAATAATAAAAATGAAGAAACTTTTTATCGGCATGATGGTGGTTGCAGCGGCGCTCACATCATGCGGCACAAAAACAGAACAAAGTAAGACGAACGGGGAGACAGCTGCCTTATCTGAAAACACCCTTTCACCGGTAGCTAAATTCGGAGCGTTACAGGTTAAAGGACTTCAATTGAGCGATAAGGACGGAAATCCGGTACAGCTGGCAGGAATGAGCACCGCCGGCTTGCAATGGTTTGGCAACTGCTACACACGCGAATCCATCGAAGCGCTTGCAAAAGACTGGAATATAAACGTATTGCGCATTGCCAACTATATAGCGGAAGGAGAAGGCGCTTACAACGAGAATCCGGAAGGAATGCGTAATTTCATTTCACAAATCGTGGATTGGTGCGAAGAGTTTGGAATTTACGCAGTTATCGACTGGCACATCCTGACTCCCGGTAATCCGCTGGCTCCCGAATATGCAGGCGCGGAAGACTTTTTCCGCTACTTCGCAACGAAGTATGCCGGAAAACCTCATGTCCTTTACGAAATCTGCAACGAACCGAATAACTGCCAGGAAAAAGGCGACAAGGAAAAACCCTGGGTATGTACAAAAGAACAAAATGTAACATGGGATATGATTTCCGAGTATGCAAACAAGATAATTCCTGTTATTCACGAGGCTTACGATAGGGCGAATGCGCCAAAACCGATCATCATTGTCGGAACGCCGCAATGGTGCCAGCTGGTCGATGCCCCGTTGAAAGACGGATGTTTCCAGGGAAACGGAAAAGATTTGAACACCCCGTTGCCCGCTCGCGATGCCCGTTTGAAATATGACAACATTATGTACACATTCCACTTTTATGCTGCCGAGCACAACGAAGGTTTCAGACAGGACGGAAAAATGTTCTATTACAATATGTATGCTTATATAGACGAAGTATTAGGAAAACTCCCGGTTTTCTGTACCGAATTCGGCATATCAAGAGCTGATGGAGACGGTTTCCTGGATTTGGGCAGAACCGATTCCTGGCTGCACCTGTTTAGCGGCAAAAACAAGGGAAATCAAAAAGTATCCTGGATTAACTGGAGCTACAATGACAAGCATGAAATTTCTTCGGCATTGAAAGAAGGCGCTTGTGCAAGACAGGAGTGGGACAGCGTTTCCATCTCCGGGAATTACGCCAAAAGAGCCATCACGGCTGTAAATACCGGCAAGGAAGATTCGGAAGTCTTCAGACCCGAAACGCTTTTGAACCTGGAACGTTACTTGAATTTGAACTGGTAAAATGAATCAAATTAATTTATAAAAATCATGGAAAATAATTCACAAAAACTCTCCATTTTGGAGAAATGCGCTTACGGTGCAGGTGATATGGCATGCAATCTTTTTTGGGGATTGATCGTATTATCAGCCGTCTTTTACACCGATTATTTCGGGATTCCCGCTGCAGCAGCCGGATTGATGATGCTTATCGTGCGTATTCTTGATATTACGTTCGACGTATTTATCGGGGCAATCGCCGACAGGAAAAACACGAAATACGGACGTTTCCGACCGTGGATCCTCTATGGAGTAGTTCCGTTTTGCGTCATCGGATTTCTTACGTTCTACACGCCTGACTTTTCCGAGCCGATGAAATTGGTTTACGCTTACGTAACCTACCTTCTTTTTATGTTGATGTATTCGGTCGTGAATGTTCCTTACGGCGCATTGATGGGAGTGATTTCCGAAGATCCGAAAGAGCGGACTGCCGTTTCCGCCTATCGTAACATTTTTGCTCAGGTTGGCTGTCTGATCGTTTACGGAACCCTGTTTTCTACGGTTTCTTTCTTTCAAACATCATACAATATGGCGCCTCAAAAGGCTTTCTCTTCGGTTGTGCTTATTTATGCCGTCATCGTTCTTATTTCATTACTTGGTACATTCTTTTTCACAAGAGAACGTGTAGCCCCTGTAAAGGAAGAAAAGAACAAGCTTTCGGACGACGTAAAAGACCTTGTTTCCAACAGGCCCTGGATCATATTGACAATCGCAGGGATTATGCTGCTGGTATTTATCTTCTGCCACAACGGACTGATTGCCTATTACGCAAAATATTATGTTGCTTCCATGTCGCTGAATGAAGCCGGAGATGTGGTCTTCAACGTAACTGGAAAATTCCTCGGATTTGAGTTAAACTGGGAAATTCTTTCTACGCTTTTACTTTCTATCGGATCGATCGTAACCATTATCGGAACATTATTGATTCGTCCCGTAGTAGATAAATTCGGAAAGAAACCGACCTGGATTGCCTGTTTTGCATTGGCATCCGTTACATCCATCGCGTTCTATTTCGTGCCGAAAGAATCGTTGGGAACCATCATCATCCTGCAAACGCTCTTTACGCTGTTTATCGGTCCTGCTGGATTCATTATGTGGAGTATGTATGCCGACGTTGCCGATTATGCCGAGGTAAAAACAGGTCGCCGCGCTACCGGATTAATCTTCTCTTCGGCTACCATGGCGCAAAAGCTGGGTAATACATTTGCCAACACCTTGCCGCTGTTCGCACTCGGAGCCGTCGGTTTTGTGGCAAACGACATTAATATGACCGATGCTACACGTCATGCCATCTTGGTAATTTTTGCCTTATTCCCGCTGGTTGGTTCCGTTATCGCCGTTATCGCCCTTTTCTTCTACAACATAGATGAAAAGATGATACAGGAAAATTCGGCTAAACTCGCTATGATGAAAGCTGGACAAGAAATTACATTCGATTGATTTTTCCTGTTATAAAAAAAGGATGTATCATTAGCTTGGAAAGGTTTTTGATGCATCCTTTTTCTTTCATAAAATTTTTTTTTGAAAAGCATTCAAACGGTTATGTACCATTTTGGAGTTATGTTATTCCCTCTGTTTTGTGGGTGCCGGTGGTTGAAGCTGTTCCAAAAGAACGCAAATACAATAAAATAATAAGTATTCACTTTGGCTGTAGTTTAAAATAGAGTTGCAAACTTTATGAATTTCCTTGCAACTCTATTTTAAACTACAGCCATCACTTTTTGAAATGTATTGATTTTTAGTAAAATAAAATTTGCGTTCATGTGTGATATTTGCGTTCAAAATTACGTTTGAGGCAGCCCATACGCAACAAAACATCTCAATTAATTTTTTGAAAAACAACCGGAAATCATTACCTTTGCCGGCTCTTAATCATAATAAAAATGAACAGGAAAATTATCTTTTACGCCTTTTTACTTTTACAACTCACCGTTTCCTGCAAGAGCAGCACACACTCGGGAAGAAACGACATACAGCAAGATTCTCCTGTCGGAGCAAACTCTTTTCTTGACTTTTTCAATAAAGAGCCTGAAAACAAGGAATTAACGCCCGCCGAATATGTACAGTGGGTAAGAGACGAGCGAAACGGATTGAGAGTGAACCGGCAGGAAGGTGCATACACCTATGAAATTCAATACCAGCCTGTTGAATACCTTGTCGTTTTGCAGGAAAGGAGCGAAGTGATAGCGGCTTCAACGCTGAAAGAAGAGGCTGAAAGAAGAGGCGACTTGCTGTACTTTACGTTTAAAATGTCTTCGGAAAAAGGGAAAGGCATTCTGTCGGACAATGATTTAGTTATTGAAAACAAGGATATTTACCTGCTTTCGGGCTTGCAGCAGGACATTATGCTTGCAGAAGGGCAAGATACACTGGAATGCGTGATGCTCCATTTCGAATCATCCAATAACCTGGTACCGTACGACCAGTGTGTGCTGGCATTTGAAAAACCCGGAAATCCGGCATCGGACTTTACCTTCCTTTTCCGGACGGAAAAATATGCCGGCGGCTGGGTGAAAATCCCCATCAAAAGGGAAAGCATAAACAGGATACCGAAATTAAAAACAAATTAACGCCAAAGAAAGCACGAAAACACAAAGCAGCATCCGAAGACAAAAATATCGCGTATCATTTTCAGTTTTCAACCCGTAGAACTGTCTCACAGATAACGCAGATTTTCACGGAAAACAATAAAAATCAGCGTTCATCCGTGTTATCCGTGTTATCTGCGTTCCCTTGTTGCCGGAAGCGTACCTCAGAATCAGGCAGACGGATTTTGTATTTACAGGCAAAAAAATTAAATTTGCGGTAAACTAAAAACAGAACTTATGCTGACGATTAAAGATAAATATATTAATCCTTACACCGATTTCGGCTTCAAACGATTGTTTGGCTCGGAAAACAACAAGGACTTATTGATTGATTTTCTGAATGAATT
>JAISVA010000002.1 GCA_031271815.1 Prevotellaceae bacterium
CCGGAAGGATGTCCCACCGGCCGCTGCCGCTGCGGCGTATAATCGTTCCGCTTTCGCCTGCCCCTACCGCGGTACTGCCCGAAAGGGCAACATCATAGAGAGTTGGCAGCGAAATGGCCTGGGAGGCAACATGGCCGAAAGCGTCTGCGGTAGTCATCATCTCCCCGTTCGCACCTGCCGTAAAGGCCATGTACGGATTGTCGGGAGAAAGCGCGACGGCGGTTGCGCCGGGAATGTTCCCGGCAAGACTCCAGGAGCCGCCATCATTCGGTACATTGGTATATATATCCCGGTCTGCCGTCAGCACATATCCCTTACCCGAGGCGTTGAACGAAGAGGATTGAACCGTTTCGCCCGGAAGCGGCTGCGCGAAGGTAACGATGTTGCCGTTTACCTCTCCCTGGTAGAGGTGATTGCCTGAAGTCAGGACATGCACTTTGGGCGAGAGCATCCCCACGGGAGTGGAGTAAACAGCGGTTATGTCTTCTGTCCATGCTTCATCGCCGGCCGTTTTTGGCGTCAGCTGCTGCCAGGCGCCGTTTTCCAGCCGGTAAAGCAGCCCTCCGTTTCCGCCTGCGTAGCCGTTCAGGAGGTTTTCAAAACAGAGGGCATTGAAATTCCCGTGCAGTCCGCCCGAAAGGTTCAGCTGCGCATTAAATCCATCGGACGAGGAGCGCACGGATACCTGGTTTTCACTCTCTCCGGTTAGCAGATACACATTGCTTCCGGCAAGCATGATGTCGCGGTAGACCCTGCCTCCGGTTCCGGTCGGAGTATGCCAGGTAACGCCTCCGTTCAGGCTTGCCTGCAGGTAGCCTTCCGGGGTTAGGGCAACCGCCCTGCTGTCGGGCGTAAAGAGCATTTTCCTGAAAACCGGGTGCTCGGCGCTGACTACCGGACGCACTTCCCAGCCGCTGCCGGTGAAGGCGATTTTCAGCAGGATGCCTTTCTGATCCTGCATATAGGCAGTCTGGCTGTTTGCCGCATGGATATATGCCGGGTCGGAAACCGCAGCCTGCTCGCGCTGCCAGCTTTCGCCGCCGTTCAGCGTCCGGTAAACAACGCCTTCATTGCCCGAATAGCCTGCGGCGTATCCTTCGGTTGCGTTGAAACAGACATTTTCCAGCTTCGTCATATTCAGTCCGGCGCCGTTAACCGGATTCCAGTTGTTACCGCCGTTCTCCGTTTTGAATACCCGGCCCGTAACGGTAAAGAAGAATCCCGTAGTGCTATTCGTAAAGTGTACGGCGACCAGGTCTTCCCTTACCTGCGTATTGAGCGTTATCCAGCCGGTGCCCGAGGATTTGAGCAGCGTTCCCGCGTCGCCTGCGATGCAGACGGTTCCGGTTCCCGGAATCAGGCAGAGGCCGTTCAGGTTGTTGATGCCCAGGTCGGTTACCGGGATCCAGTTTTCGCCGCCGTCGGCGGTAACATATCCTGCGCTTTGCGTTTCGGATCCGGGAAGGGTTCCAAACAGTACCCCGTGCGCTCCTGCCAGCGACAGGGCTTCAATATTCAGGCTGGCCGGCAGTCCGCCGTTTCTTCCCGTCAGGCTGATCTCCTCAAAGGCATCGTGGTCGGGCATATACTGGTATACTAACTGGTTGAGGCTGTTGTAGAGGTAGCGCGTTTCCATGCGGTGCTGCGTAAAGACGGTAATCGTATCGTTCGCGCGATCCTGGTCGATCCGGACGAAAAGGTTTTTATCGACCGGCACCACGCCTTCGGGCGGGATGGTGCGCACCAGGTTTCCGGCCTGGTCGTAGTAGTAGAGCGTGTACTGGCGCTGGTTGGCCTTGAATGCCAGGTTGAGCTGCTCGCGGCCGGTGGTCGTGAGGCACTGGCGGGAGTAGTCGGTGCGGAAAGCGGTTACCGTACTATCCAGGATTGTTTCGTAAATGCGCTCGGCATTCTTCATGGCCGTCAGTACCAGGATTTCGGCGCACTCCTCTTCCGGCGCCGGCGGGGTTGGCTGCTGACGCGGGCACAGGGTATAATCGCCGCTGTTTTCGCCGCTGTAACAGGTAAATACCGGGAAGCAGGCTCTCATCTGCAGGGTTACGGTCAACAGGCTGCCCCGGTAGTCAATGACCGCATCGATCAGGAACAGGCCCTCGTCTATCTGTGTGTCCGGCGCCCGGCGAATGCTGCTTTTATCGAAACGGATAATATTACTGTAACTGTAAAGCGCACGGTTTTCCGTAAACCGGAGCAGTACCGGACAGCCGGAAGCAACGCCTTTTTTCGGGTCGTAGACCGTAACGCTTAATGTCGTATCGGTCGAAAGGGAAACATCGTAGAGGTAGCTTTGGCAGCTGTTGTCTTCCGTTCCGGGGATAGCCGCCTGTACATCTTTGTTCAGCTCCGGATCGATACACTGTTCTGCTATCGGATATTTGATAACGGATCCGATGACGTTGATCAGGCGTTCGGCCCGTATGTCAGGCTGTTCATTGCAAACGAAGGCATCCGTTTCGTATTCCAGCCGGTAACAGCCGTCGAGGAAGGTATAGTATTCCCCGTAGCTCATATTCATGTTCAGTTCGTTGTTGAGGTAGTTTTCGATCCGTTTCTGCTGCCGCACATCCCGGATATGGTTATTGGCAACCGCATCGAAAATGTCTGCTGCAACTGTGTGCCGCAAGAAATCGGTATACCGGAAATGCGTGAGCTTCTCCCTGATCATCTCGCAGTCCACACAGGTCTGGCACGAGATGCCGCGCGGGATAAACTCGTTGTACTCCTTCAGCCGCTCGTTGATGTTGACCGGATTGAGCATTTCCCTTTCGCAGATGCAGATCTTGGCCTGGTAGTTGTCGATCGGGAATCCGTATTCTTCCTCAAAGTATTTCCTTCCGTTCAGGATCGATACGGGCAGGCGGGCATGCTCCCTTTTCGTGCGGTACTCCGCATCGGCCTCGAGCAGGGTGGCGCATCCGCACGAATCGAGCTGCTTATAGGCCACCCAGTCGGTTAATTCATGCCCGCTCTTCATCGGGAAGGAGATCAGGTCGGAGTTACAGTCCGGATTGAGGTTCTCCGCGCCCAGTATGCTTTCCAGCGCTTCTTCAAAGCTGACATACTTGATGCTGTCGGGAAGGGAGGCCCTCAATTCCAGCGGTATATCGGAGGCGCCGAAGAGATTGGTCATATCACAGGTATAGTGCATAATATGATAGAAGGCTTTTTCTACCTCTCTGTATTTTACGTTCGTACTGTCCCAGACCCAGCTGTCATCGCCGGTTACCCTGCAGTCGGCCAGCTCTTCCATGATCTTGCCCAGCTGCGCTTTTGCCTGCAGGGCGCACATTTCATTCATCTCCTTGTAGGCTTCGCCCTGCGCCTCTTTTATTTTTGTCATGTCGCTTCCTTTCGAATCCATGATTTCCCGGTCATTTTCGCTGAAGAGATCTTCGTTGTCGGGAAATCTTTTTTTCCTGCCTGGGTCTACTTCCCGGCATCCCTGCGCGGGATTCTTCAATTTCATCTGTTCCTTCCTTTCGCGGTACAGCGCGCGGAAGAATGTCCATACGCGGTCGCGCGAACAGGCCTCCGCTTGCTCCAGCGGCGTTAACGCATAGTCCGTCGTTGCGGCCAGACAGCCGTCCAGGTGTTCGGCGATGTAGGTTAACTGCTCGTCGGAAAGCCCTCCTTCAATCAGGTCTTCCTGCAGATCTTCCCGGTATAATGATTCGCAGACGCCCGACAGCAGGACGGCTTTTTCCCACATCGTGAGGTAAACGTCCTTTCCAAGTATTCCGCCTCCATAGAGGGTATCTTTCAGCATGCAGGCTGCCATCTGGTCGAACGTCCCTTCGCCCGTTCCGCCCGGTTTGAAGAAAGGGTCTCTTTGTGCATAAGCGGCAGGCGGCAGACCGGCTTCGGAGAGTCCCAGCGGATTGAGCAGCCCCAGCAGGTAGGCTTCCTCGTAGGTTTCGGTCATGCTCATCAGGTAGTCGTACTGCTGTATTCCGTTTACTTCGTTGGCCTTGCAGGCATCCAGCTTGCACTTTTCAGGATGGCGGTCAATGAGCACTTTAGCCCACGCCGTGTCGAAGTTCAGTACCAGCGCTTTTATCTTGTCGCTTGCGGAAGGCGATTCGATTCCTTCCTCCAGGAAAGGTTTTCCCCACCATTCGTAAAGCAGATCCAAATCGGTATGGAAAATGGAGAGCGCGTCGGGGGCCGAATAGACGCCGTTGTTCAGCTCATACAGGGCATACTGGCCGCCCATGATCTGATCCTTTCCGTCGTTCTTTTCTTTCACAAACAGCTCATCGCCCTTCATCTCGATACCGGGCATAAAGTCTGACGCCAGGATCTTTTCCATGGCGGCGCACTCGCTTGCGTACTCGCAGTCGGCCTTGCAGCGCATATAATCTTCGTAAGAGGGATTTTCGCCGAGCGTCAGCAGGCAGTCCTGCCCGCAGTCGGGCTGCTTGCAGGCATCCAGGTCGATCCGGGCTATCTCCGCGTCAATGATTTCCTTGAGTTTCGGAATATTGGCGAGGCTGTCTACGTAACGGATGGTATTGGCTTCCAGCGCGCCTTTGTTGACCGAGAGAGTACGGGAGATGGCGTAGGTACCGATTTCAAGCTTTTCGGTTGTAAAGTCAAATGCAATTTTCTCCGATAAAGAGGCGCCGCTGCAAAGGTAATCGAGCGCTCCTACGGTTCGCGTAACCGGCAGCTGCTCTGCTCCGTCGAGCCGCGGGCGCCTGCCGCACTCGTCGACAACGTCTATCGTCAGGTCGTACACACAGTCCAGGCAAATATCGCTTACCAGGTTGCCTTCCGAATCGAAATGAATATCGGGAAGGATGTAGTGAAACTTTTGCGGGGCGGCGGTGGTTACGGTATGGAAAAAGGTGTTCCGGATGGAGAAGCTGCCTTCTTCGGAGGCCGGAAGGCTGTTGAGGACATTGATAACCGAATCTTTTGCTCCCTGATATGAGTCGAGGCCCTCTACGGCAGAGGGCGGAGCGCCCGAAAGGGCGGTCGCCACTACGCGCCCGTACATATCCATGTAGGAGACGGAGAGCTGTCCGTTGGCGTCGATGACCGTATTTTTCTTGTAGTGGTTGCTGTAGCCGGCTTCACCCCCGAAGAGTGAGTTCAGCTCCTGCTGGTCGGGAGTAGAATAGAGGTAGCGCGTTTCGTGGCCGGAGCCCAGCTGGTACTCCGCTCCTACTCCGCCCTGGCGCTTGATGCGCCCGGTATTGTCGGCGGTATATTCGGTCTGACTGAAGGGATAGCCTTCGGCATCGGGGATAAACCGGTCGAATGCTCCGCCGGCTATCTCCTTATTCTGCGGAGAATAATATTTAGCTGCGCCGTCTGTCTCCAGCATGGCGTCGGCCGAAAGCTCGCAGGGCACTTCGCCCCTGTCGAAATCAGCCCGGCTGTATGCCGCTCCGTCCGGGTTTTTATTGAAGCCGGGATAAAATTCCAGGGGGGTACTTTCGCCTTCTTCCGCCTGTACGGGAACGGGCAGGGCCTGTACGGCAGGACGGCCCAGCCGGTCGTAATAGGTTTCGCCCACCACGATGCTGTTGTCGGTATTCAGGCGGGTAACGGCCTGGTGCGAGCGCATGGTTCCGTCGTAATAGGTTACAACTTCTTTTTTCTTGCCCTCTTCGGCGTAGTTGGTAATGTATTGCCAGTTGAGCCTGTCGTTCGTATGGCGGGCGTCGCCGGCAACGGTTATCTTATCCGCATACAGGGAGGCATTGGTTCCCGAACAGTTTCCGGCTGCTTCGCACGACCATTTGCCGGGAAGGGCGTATTTCCGATCGAGCGATTCGCAGGTTACGGCTCTGACGCGGAACAGGATGTGCCCTTTTTCAAACACGGAGCTGACGCGGCAGGAAGTATTTTTGACGGTAACGCGGGTCGCGTTCTGTGAGAAATCGTAGGGTAAGCCAATGCCGTTATAGTCGTTTATGTGCAGCCATTCGAGCTGGTACTCTTCGGCTCCGGGTACTTCCGACCAGCTGATCGTGTATTCGCCGAAGGCATTCAGCTCGGTACCGGACGGGAAGGTCGAAAATACGGGTGCGGAATAATCAAATCCGTAGAGCCGCTCGACCCGGATGATGTTGTCTAATTTTAATGCGCCGGGAACGGTTTCGTTTACCTCGGTAATGATAACCGTTACCGAATGGCCGCCTTCGAAACGGTAGCTGCTGCGGTCGGTACAGGGGCCGTCATCGTCGGCATGACAGCCGACCGACAGGCTGAGGCCGGTCAGCTCTTCTTCGTCTCCCGACTGATTGGTATAGTGTATGTCGAACTTGACGGTTGCATCAAATTCGGAAAGCGGTTCTTCCGAATGATCTACCCGGAGGGTAATCAGGTTGCTTACCCGCTGTTCGCGGATAAGGCGGGCAGGCTCTCCGTCTACATTGAATATGTCGTCGTAGGCTTTGAGTGTACTTCCGGCAGCAACAGACAGATCGCAATCTGCGCAAAGACTCTTGCCGTACTCTTCGGTGCCGGCTTGCAGGCGGGGGAAGGTAAAGAGGGTAAGGAGAAGGAAAGAAAGGGTGCGGAGGTGCGAAAGCGCGAAGGGGCGGAGAAGCGCTGTTCGGCATAGCGTCTCGCGGTGTCGTGTTAAAAGCAGGCTCCCGGCTTGCATATTCTTTCCCGCATCCCGTGAGTATGCTGCTCCCTCCGGGTAACCTTCATTTGCATTCAATTCGGCATTCTTTAAACTAACATTTTTCATATTCATATTTCTTAATTTTTTCTTTCTTTCTTTTTCCCGGATCATAATTTATACGCATTATTCGTATTTATTCGCAGGGTTGACACCCTGCGCTGATGTATTTTGCCCCGTTGGGGCTTATCTTCTCCGCTCCGGCACAATCTTTTTCGCGCCTTTATTCATTTATTATCAACCTGTACCCTTTGTATTTCTCTTTCAAAACGGCTTCCCCGTTCGCATTGACCGTGAATACCGGGTCGGTGGAGAAGAGCGATTTATCGGGCTTTCGGCCGGATTCCTGCCGGATAAACAGGAAGTCTACTCTTACCTTGCTGAATATGCCTTCTTCCGTCTCTACGGGGTCGCGCAGGAGGCAGGATACTTTTTCGAGCAGGCCGGTTCGGGTGGAGAGGTAAACGGTACTTTCCGTGTACTTGCCCTGTGTATAGAAGAAACGGTACACCTGGCTGCCGCCGGTTTTGCCCCGGTTCTCGGAGGAGAAGCGGGGCTGGGAGAAGACGGTGTCTATTCCCAGGGTGGTAATCAGCTCCTTTACGGCTTTCCGGAATTCCTGCCTGGTTTCGGGCGAGATCTCGTCCGGGGGTTGTGTATCCCTGTTTCTTTCCACGCCGATGATTCCGTGCTCTTCGTCGATCAGCACCATGTACCGGTCGTTGCGTATCATGTCTGTGCCAAACTGCCTGACGCGGTAGTTGTCGCCCGCCCGGTACATGGAGACGGTCTCCTTCGCGGCCGGTACGGTGGCGGCTGGGGATGTGAAGAAATGGAGCTCCATCTCCAGTTCCAGGTTGTCGCTGTTGTAGACCCGGCAGGCGCGCTCGAGGTCGGCTTTCCAGTCCTGGGCGGAGAGGGAGAGGGGGAGGAAAAGGCATGAAAGGGCGAAGGCGCGAAAGCGCGAAGGCACGAAGGGGCGAAGGGAGATTTCGCTTTTTTTATTGTTTTGAGCTTCTGAATGTAATTTTTTTGTATTCATATTTTTGTATTCGTTTTTTACCTTTTTACCCCTTTGTGCTTTTTCCGCCGCAGTTCGGCATAAGGTCCCGCCCAATGTCGTCAACTTAAGGCTGAAAGCCTTTTATCATTAGCATCGGGCGTTGCCCGATGAACCGGAACAGCATCTTTGACGGAAGCGCTGAAAGGGCGTAATCAGGATATCGCCCCTTCAGGGCTGATGTGTGTGTTATACTCCTTATTCGCAGGGCGTTGCCCTACGCTAATGATTTCGCTCTTACAGAGCTGACTGGGCGGTAGAGGCGCTTCCTCTCCACGGGTTCCGCTGCGCTCCATCCGCGGTTAATGAAATGCCGTCCCTGCGGGACCGGGGCAGAGCGTGTTGTAATGCCTGTATCTCTGTTATCACGCGGGGGTATCGGAAAGCACGAAGGCGTGAAAGGGCGATTTATATTGTTTTGAGCCTCCGAATGTAATTTTTTTGTATTCATATTCTTATATATAATTTATATTTCAAAATTTCACATTTCAGCATTTCAAGATTATTATATGTATCAATAAATTATGAACGCGATTTGGGTAATTATTTATTAGAATTTATATATATACATTTTTTTACCCTTTCGCGCCTTCGTGCTTTCGCGCCTTCGCCCCATTATTCATCTTTCTTCTGCTGTCCCTGGCGCGCTTCGCGGATGGTCATGATGCCTCTTTCGGTCTCTTTCTTCACGCGGATGAGTGCGCCTTCTTCGTCGTATTCGTAGAAGGTGGCGTAGTTTTCATTGTCCAATTCGGCGACCAGGCGCATGGTAACCGGGTCGTAGACGTATGATTTCATGTTGCCGTTGAAGGGGAAGACGCGGATGTCGTCGAAGTAGGATTCGCCCATGCCTGTATTGACCAGGTCGAGGTGCATTTTGGCGGCTTCTGCCGGAACGGTAAATTCCGTGTAGATGCGCTGCCAGCCGTCGATGATGGCGCCTTCGGCCATGGCTCCGAATTCTTCGTTCGAGTTTTCAAAGGAGAGGGCTATGACGCTGTTTTCATAAGCGGTAACGGTTACTTCCTCGTTGTCCGGGCTTTTGTGTCCGGTCTCTCTTACCCATGCGCTCAATACGTACTTCTCTCCGGGAACGGGGGCAAAGGAGGCGACGCACTCGACGCATATATCGCAGTCGCGCACGGAGATGCGTACCGGGTCGCTCTTGGCCGGGCAGCTGCTGTTGCCGTCGGTTATTTCGAGGCGGTAGTAGCCGGCATCTCCGGCGGTGGCGTTTGCAATCAGCAGATCGGGGTAGTCTCCCACTTCTGTCCAGTGGCCGTTAATGTTTCCGTCGGCGCTCCTGAGCCACCGGTAGGAAGGGTCTTTAAACTCCCCGCCGGGTTTGTAGCGGATTTTCAGGGTATCCCTGAGGCATACCCACGAGGCGTAATCGAGATCCACTTTCGGGGTACAGGTGTGTACTTCGATATCGTCGAGCACGAAATCGTTGCCGTTGAAGCGGATGGCGTTTTTGTTTCCGGTAATAATCTCAAAGGTCAGTTCCGCGGCGCCGGCAGGCACGTTGCATTCAAGGTCAAACTGCTCCCAGGCGTTTTTGCCGTTTTTCAGGATGATCTCCTTCTCGGCGACGGGTTCCGGGTTGCCGGGCCGGCGGACGATTAACTTCAACTGCGCATCGGCATTTTTAGCGTTGGCCTGCATGAGGCTCATGCCCCATCCGGAGAAGCGAAGCGACGATCCGGGACACAGATCTTCCAGGGTAAAGCGGTAGCAGGTTGCCGTCGGCGATGATCCGTTTACCTGCATCATATAGCCTCTGCGGATGCCGGGATAAGTATGGTCGACCGGCTGGTTCCAAAGGTTATATCGGTATTTCCCCCTCATGACTAATGCGTATTGATTTTCCCTCAGGGCAAACGGTTCGAGCACGTTCTGAACGAAGATAACGGGATGTATGATCGGCATCAGCCCGTCCGGCCACGAATTGTACGTCAGTTCCGAAACATGATCCGAAATGCTGCTGCTGGGCGCCACTACCGGGTCGAACATGGAGTTGCCGCCGAAGTCTTCGCGGTAGATGAGGGTGTTGGGGGTACAGGGGGTAACAGGAGTACATGAATCTGAAATAACAATTGTATTTTTAATTATTCGCTCTTGACACCCAACTTCTACATCAGGATTTGTTATTTTTAATGAAATAGTATACTCTCCTTCTTGTTTATATGTATGTTTGGGTTCTTTATCCGTAGAAAAAGTACCATCTCCAAAGTCCCATTCCCATGTTTCATCCCGAAAAAGTCCCGTTGCACTACATGATATATCTAAAACATTTCCTTTACATTGTTCGTTTTTTATTTCGATAGCAGAATTAACAAACATAGCATCAAAATACGCATATCCACCATGTCCTCCTTGTGCACAATCGGAAGTAATAAATGTTAATGTAACTTCCTTATTCATAAATTCATCAGAAGATAAATCAATTAAATTTGCGCTCCAATCTTTGTAGAAATACGAACCATACGTTTTCAAATCAGTAAATACTGTATCTTCTCCGAAATAAAAAGTTTTTGAACATTCATGGTCTTCTATTTCTGCGTAAAAAAAGTTTCTTCCCCTATGTTCCGGATCTTCTAATACCATTGCATAATGATACAGTATATATTTTGTACTATCAGTAACAGTAAAAGTATAAGACAGCCTTTCCGAGAATGTTTGCCAATAATAATTTCCAAGCCTAACAATATGTTTACTGCCATTAGGGCTTTCTAATATAATATTTTTATTTACCATATTATCATACAATACACCATTTTCATCTTGAGAAACAGTTTCTATCATATCCCGTTCTTCCGATGGCATGCCTTTATATATTCTCGCAAATCTGACACGCTCATACTGCGTCGTTCTGTCTAATGTATTAAAAAAGAAATCAGGATTAGGCAAAACATTAGGATGGTTAGAATTATTATATAATAAATCTTCAAGGTATTTCCAATTAGCAGGCCAATGATAATTAGCTTCCGGACTTCTAAATACACCAATTGATGAACCTTCTTCTCCTATATAACCTTTCCAACCATAAAAACCTCCTTGATTTGACTCGAACCCAATTTCTTTAAGCGGGTTTTGACTAAACAATAAATTGCAATTTATTATCAGTAATAACAGGTATATAATTTTTCTATTCATGAAATTATTCGTTGAAAACACATTAAATTTATTTGTTTATCATAATTTTATCTGTCGCAATTAATTTATTCTCATCATATATTTCTCGTATTAATGGTACACCTGCAAGTAACTTTTTTATTTCTATTCCCGATAACAGATAATATTTATATATATAATTTTTATCCGTTTCTAATTCCATCAAAGATGTTGGTGTTGCTAAGGGATTAAAAAAAAAAGTCAAAATATTACTTCTTCCGATAATTCCTTCTCGCAGATTACTTGCAGGTGGAGCATATCCTTCTCCGGTTATTGAACACCTGAATTTTAATGGTTTTCCATTAAAAAAATCATTTAATAACGTATTGTTAATATTTATTTTATGTAAATTTTCATTGATCGCTTCAATTGATATTTCCCCAAATTCTTTTGTAAAGAAAGAACCATTGTTATATTCCGCAACAAGTCCTCCCCAATATGAACTTACTTCCCAATCATTTGATGTTCCATCATATATTTGTACACCTATGCCTTTCAATTCTTCCATATTATATGTTGAATAAAAACTCAAATTCATAATATTATCCTCAATCGACAATTCCAGTCCATAAATGGAGTCATTTCTCTCCATATTCTCATTCTGTGCAGAAACGATGTTTACGCTTGTTGCCAAAAACAGTCCCAGGACTGCTGCTAAAATTTTTGTTGTTTTCATACGTTAACTATTTATTTTTAATATTAAGGTCGTATGGAACCCGCAGGTATTTTTATTCTTTTTGGTGAACGTTAGTTCATGCGGGTTTCATATTCTTTGTTTTTAAGTTGTTGTTATTTTATTTTTAAATGTTGTCTAATCATTTCTTCTGTTACATTGAGCGCCCCCCGCTACCGCGGGATTGTATTGCAGCGGGGCGCGAAAGCGCGAAGGCGCGAAAGGGTAAAGCCGCGCGATTGCAGTGGATACCTTCAACATTTCAACCCCGCTACGGCGCGATTGCATCGCGTGGTATTCTACCGTAGAGCCTTCTTTCATCATTTGCTACATACAACGAGCCTCTCCTCCCGGCCCCCTCTCCTCAAGAGAGGGGGTAACTAATCCGCATGGACATTCGGGTAAGGGGGTGTTTGTCTTTTTATTCATTTTATTTTTTGTTTCATTTATTTTTATATTCATATTCATTCATCTATTTCTTTGCTTCCGCTCCCGCGCGGCAGCGGGGCCTTTAATCCCGCAGGGATTTACGCTCGGTAGAAAAGCGGTTTTGCAAGGTTTTGCGCAAGCCGCAGGTTTGCGACCTGATTTTGGAGGCATACCTGACGGCATGCCGGCCGTATTCTAATCGGCTTTCTACCGAGCGTTTCATTCCTGCGGAATGATTTTTAGATACTTACAAAATAACTTAACTGCCCTGCCTGTTGACGGGATAACCGGAAGCCGCCCCGTCAAAGCGCCTCAGGAGCTGTCCCCTGCGCCGGCGCCTTTGATGAAGTCCTTCGCGCCAGTATGTCGCTGTATTTCTTTATGATGACATTCAGGCGGCGGATAAAGCTTTGGAGCGTTTCGCCGCCTTCGATGAGCATCAGGGCGTCGATGCGTTCGGCGATGATGCGGTAGACGGCATCGAGTTGTATGCGGACTTCCCTAAGTACGAGGTCGGTGCGCTTCGCACTTTCATTATAGCGTCCTTTCATTAAGGCGTCCACCGCATTGTTGTTTTTAGCCAGCTCTTCGACCCAGCCGGTAATGCCTACGGCGGCTACGTCTCCCGAATAGGCGCCGTTAAGCTCCTGCAGGAAATTATAGATGGCGGATGTCTCTTCGTTGACGGGCTTCCGCGCCAGGTTTCCGTAGGTATCGAATACGATTTGCAGGCGTCTGGCAGCCGATACGGTTTCGGCGTTGAAGTGGTTCAGGGCAGCACGGTTGACCGTTGCCATTCCGCTGAACGTAAGATCGCGCTGCCTGTCTGCTTTCTCAATGTCATCGGTCAGGGCGCTTTTGACAATCTTTTTCAATGCCTCATCCTCCTGCACGTAGAGGGATTGATAGGCATCGTACTGCGCCTGAATTTTGAGTGCGTCAGGGGTAACTGTGTTTATCAGACTGCTAACCTCGGTGTGGAACTGAAAGTGTTCGTCGTTGCGTAATATACGCAAATCAATTTTTTCTGTTTTCATACGTAAATAATTTATTTTTAACATCAAGGTTGTATGGAACCCGCAGGTATTTTTATTCTCTTTGGTAAACATTAGTTCATGCGGGTTTCATATTTTTGATATTTTGTTTTATTAAAAATTTTAGTGAATTCTTTCCAAAAATCAGTATGTTTTACCGGGATATATCCGGATTCAGCCCCTGGAACCTGACAGCCGGAATTCCGGCAAGTTCCCCGCACGCTTGCGGGAAGGTTGCCGGAGTTCCGGCAAGTCTCCTGCATGCTTGCGGGAAAGTTGCCGGAGTTCCGGCAAGTCCCTCGCACGCTTGCAGGAAGGTTTCCGGAGTTCCGGCAAGTCCCCTGCACGCTTGCGGGAAGGTTGCCGGAGTTCCGGCAAGTCTCCTGCATGCTTGCGGGAAGGTTGCCGGAGTTCCGGCAAGGTTGCTACATGGCTGCGAGAGGCTTGCTGGAACTCCGGCAGCTTTCTCCCTGCGCCGGCCCCCTCTCCTGAGGAGAAAAAGCCTCTCCCCCGGCCCCACGTTCGGCATAGCGTCTCGCCAATGTCGTCAACTTAAGGCTGAAAGCCTTTTATTATTAGCATCGGGCAACGCCCGATGAACCGGAACGACATCTTTGACGGAAGCGCTGAAGGGGCGTAATCAGGATATCGCCCCTTCAGGGCTT
Source organism: Prevotellaceae bacterium (assembly GCA_031271815.1). GTDB lineage: Bacteria > Bacteroidota > Bacteroidia > Bacteroidales > Paludibacteraceae > RGIG9379. Next base: position 13,694 of record JAISVA010000002.1, read on the forward strand.
ATGTGTGTTATATCTCCTCATTTGCAGGGCGTTGCCCTACGCTAATGATTTCGCTCTTACAGAGCTAATTACACCTTAAGTTGACGACATTGGCGTCTCGCTATAGCCGTCAGGTTAAGGCCTATAAGTCCCGCAGGGACAGCATTTTATTAACCTCGGGCGCAGCGTAGCGGAACCCGTGGATACGAACATCAGGACACTTTCCTCCATTCAAGTCCCGCAGGGACGACACTTTATTGATTGGCCGTATGATTCCGCTTTTGCAGGTGCGAATAAATGACAGTGTGTATAAAAGTGGAACGTATCTCATTATATGTCGGTTTTTACAGTGAATGTATGTGTCGTCCCTTCGGGACTTGGGCGCAGAGAGCCTTCCTGTCCGCGGGTTCCGCTGCGCTGCACCGGCGGTTAATAAAGTGCCGTCACTGCGGGACTGGGACACGGAAGATCGAGGACTCCGTTTTCCGCAGGTTCTGCTGTGCTGCAAGAGGCTAACAGAGTTCCGTCCCTGCGGACTCGACTGCACTTTCGAACCTTCATTTCTACATTCCTTCATTTCTACATTTCTACATTTCTACATTCTTTCATTTCTACATTCTTTCGCACTATTCCACACACGTCTGTATAATCCTGGTCATCCGGATGGATTCGCCTTCTCCTATTCTGATGCTGTGCCTGCCGGTATGCGACTCTTCTTCAATGAATTCATCCGCTTCTTCACGGTTATTGAAGTCAAATCCGAAACGGGGGCTTTCGCATGCATTCATCAGGGCGTCTTCAAATCCGGTAAATCCCATCTCGCTGTATCGGGAGTTGGCGGATACTGCCGTAGGCAGGGTGTTGTTGTAGCCATAGGATGCCGAGGTATAGCGGTGCAGTGCGTCGCGGTTTTCGAGTTCAAAGCCGTAGGGGCTGAAGAGGGTTACCTCGGAAGCGAATGTCCAGCTTTCCCTATGCGGCGTTTGCCAGTCTTTTTCTCCGGCAGTTACCCAGAAAGGGAGGAAGGAGGTAAAGACGCCGTCGCGGCGTGCACTGGTGTTGCGGTTATAGTCGGACTGGCTGCGCCCGGTCAGGAAGACATGCGAGAGCCATGGCCGATAGCTTCCCTTTGCTCCTTTGAGGTAAGGGTTTTTCAGTCCGTCGGTGCATTCGCCGCAGAATCCGTCCCATTCCGACCGGAACTGTACGGCTCCGGCGTTCAGTACGTTTTCAAAGGCTAATTCCGAACTTCTGAGCGGATTGCTGCGCAGGGTAGTAACGGTTCCGATCGGGGTGGTCTGCTGGTTGCGCCGTCCCGAGCGGATGACCCGGACATTGTAGGCAGTATTGCCATCCAATGGCTCGCCGGCTTCATCGAGTACTGTTATGCGGTTGTGCGACACTTCGTCGACCCAGGCTCTTCCCACGCCTGCGACATGCAGTTCATCGCCGGGGGCAAAATTGAACCGGGCATTGTCCATGCTGCCGAATTTCAGGTTTCCGGCTACGCTTATGTTTTTATAGGCGGGCGCCATGCCGTCATAGCCCCAGTGGGCGGGGTAGGTAAAGGAGTAGAGCGTATCGTTGAAGCTGTTTTGGGTGCTGGTAAGCAGCACTTCGCCCGTTTCGGCGTCCCACGCGAGGTTTTCGGTGGTTACTTCGGAGCCGAGGTCTCTGGCTACTGTTTTTTGGAGTATGCCGTAACGGGTAATTACCTTGGTGCCGGTAATGGAACGGTAGCGTGTGTTTTCGCTGTGTCCCCCGCCCCAGATGCTGGGCAGCGGTATCGGCAGCGGCGGGAAAGGAATCGGCGAGGCGTCGAGGTTGCCGTGTACATATCCTCCTCCGGTAAACGATTTGTTTTCGCGTTCGTCTATGGTCAGGTCGATATGGATACCGGCCGGTTTTTCATACTGTACTTTTCCGGCCTTGTTGATGGTGGTAATCGTGTTTGCCAGCTGCCTGTCGTTTTGCTTCTTATAGAAATATTCGATTTCGGATATGGGGGTCTCCTGCCCGGCCGCATAGACGCGCTGCGCTTTGGGTTTCCCGTGCATGTCGTTCAGCTCGATGGCGTAGCTCTGGCTGGTGGTCATATTATCTTCGACATTGATTTTGAATATATTGAATACCCAATTGGATTTTTTTTGCTCTTTAATCAGATGGGGATTCCTGACGATGACCGGAAAGTCTTTGGCGGTGTAAAACTCATGTTCTGTTTTTCCGGACATTTTTCCTTCGTCCAGGCTGGTAACCGTTATGTGGCTGTATCCGACGGTAGGCGAAGGATAGAACATTTCGCCGTAAGGCCTTTCCTTGTAGAAACGTCCGTCGGGATTGCCGATGTCTTCGTCGCTGAGGGCGTCGGGTTTGCGCAGAGGGTTTTCCTCGTTCCCCACAAACGGCTCGTAGGAGGCTACGCCGCTGCTTATGATGGTACCTGCGGGTACCTGCGGATCGTCTGGCCCGGCTGTGCGGGTATAACTGTATATCTGTCCGTAGCTGGAACCGGGGGCGGTATTGCCGCTCATCCTGTCCCAGCTGTCGCTGAGCATCAGCTTTTTGACGCGAAGCCCGCCACCGCGCTGGACATAGTCATGCGCTTTCAGCCGGATGAATGACTTATTCAGATCCACGTATTTACCGAAATCCTTCAGGCTCATTCCCTTGTGCACTCCGGTAAAGAGGTTGGTTATATCGGTCAGGTTCCCGGCAATTTTCCGGAAGATTTCCTCTCCTGGCCTTTCCAGATCCTCGTCATTATTTCCGCCGAAATAGAGGTCGGGCATGTTGATGCGTACAAACTGCATGGCTGTTTTGGCAATCGGGTTCAGCCGGCTGTCGGCGAGGTTCTCGGCCGAGACGTCTTTCACCTGAATCCAGCCGATGCCTTTACCGTTTTTCATTTCCCAGCCGGTATCCTGAATTTTCGCGTATCCCATCACGTATTCGTATTCGTTTTTATTGCTGAGGTCGATGAAAAACTTGAAGAAGAGGTGCTCGATATTCCCGATGTACCGCTGCCTGAATTCCTGCAGGCTGGCAACGGTTGCATCTGTTTCGACAAAGACGCGGTAATGGTTTTTTCCGAATTTTTCGTAGAGTTGATTCTCTTTTCCGGGCGCCGGCTGCGTGTCTGTATTTTTTCCGAATCCCAGCACGGGCATCATGCGGGCCGCTCTTTCATCCTGCACGTATGCGTAGTCGTCCGATTCGTATTCTACGTTAATGATGCCTCCGGAAGGGAGTTCAATCTTCGTCAGGTTCCATGCCTGTGCATATTGGTCGGTAAGCGGGCTTTGCTTTACGTATGGCGCGTCTACATTGTCGGGCACATCGCTGCCGGCAGGGTTGGGCATATAATTCCCCCAGCGATCCTGGGCGTGCGGGTGGTAAGAGGGATTGGCTTCTTCCTTTTGGTTATAGGTAAATTCGTAAGGGCTGAATATTCCCTTTTGGGAAGCGCCGTAGGTAAACCAGACCTTTTTGAGTGTAAGCTTTCCTTCTCCGTCAGGATTTGAGGGGATACCTTTACAGAGGGAGTAGTCATAATCAAAATGAACGGCTTTTATCACTTCTGCATTCTCGCCGTTCTTCAGCAAGTCCTGCCGGCTGAAGAGCCTGATCTCTGTCAGTTTCTTCAGGGTATTTCCGCCCCGTCCGCCGTTTTCCCCCATTACATCCCAGGCATCCTGCCTGTCTGCATAATAGAATTTGGCGATATAATTTTTGGTTTCAATGGAGTGAAGCAGCTTAATCTCTTTCTTTCCGTAAAGGTAGTTTCCCTTGTCGTCGGTTCTTTTACACCTGAATCCGTCCTGGTAGTTGGCGTAAGCAGTATTCCTTCCCCATACGCCGTCAATGACGTCTCCATACGGATTGCGCCACCTGTACGGATCATTCATGCTGTTCAGGCGGGTGTAGTTGAATTTGGTATAATTGCCCAGGTCATCGTCTGTCGGGCCATTCGCGGTCAAATCGACATAATCGGGCGTAAGGATGGCTGTCAGCAGGTAAGCGGTAGCATGAGGCGGCAGTACATTTTTATTGTAATAATGATCTATGCCGTTCCCGTTTTCGGTCTTATTATCCTTACCATCTGTGTATTCGACAAATCCCTGGTTTTTAACCGCCCCTCTGTCCACATTGAAGGAAACTTCCTCCTGATGGTAGTTGTAGGTCTGGTTGCCGTATACATAGCGGGTTCCTTCGGGACAGTTGACGGTAATTTCGGATATGTGGTTCCCTTTCCGTCCGTCACTCATCCGGTCGATTTCCTGTCGCGACGACATGTCGCCATCCAGCGGATAATGGTACATTGATTTCTCCAATCCGGCTTCGGCCGCTTCGGAAGCGGTCAGGTAGGACATGACAAGGTTCCTCTTTTCGCGGTAGCTTTTATTCCGGCTGTTGCCGTTTATTCCATGACTGCTTTCATTTCCCAGGGTATTCATTCGCTTGTATGTTTTGTTGGCCACTCCCTCTTTTGTAATGTCTATCCGGACCGGATCGACGCCCTGTATCAGGTTGTAGTAATTATCGTCGATGACTGTAAATTCGCCTGCATTTTTAAAGTAGACATTTTCGTAAATGGGGTTATTCCCGTCTTTTCCGTTGAAAGAAAGCAGGCTCCGGGTATTATTTCCGCCGCTCCACCGGCCGGATTCGGAGAGGTTGGCATTGAAGCTGACGTTGATGCCGCCTTTTACGTAGAGGGGCGCTCCGAGGTCGAGGCCGAGGTTGCCGTCTCCGGACGAGCTGTTCAGATAGGGGTCATAGACCGTCCCGAACTCCCTGAAGGGGCGGAACATGCCGGTTATCCCCTGCCCCGAAACGGAGTATATGTCATAGGTCATCTGCGTCATGGCAAGGGCGGGCGTTTTCTTGGTAAAGGCGCCGTCTTTCTCGCGGTTGAAATCGTGCATGGCCGAGTTATCTTCTTTGCCTGCTTCGGAGTAGAGGTATCCGTAGGCGGGGGAAGCCTTTTCGGTACCGGCTAATGCCTGGCGTGAAAAGTATCCGTCTAATTTGAGCTTGGCATTGATCCAGACGGCCTCGATACCCATTCCGAAATCAATCGCCATGGAATAAGATTTCATGTTATTGCTCATTTGGGGGATATACGTGGTTGTACCGATAGGGATAGATGTTGAATGGCTTATTGAATTTATATTATCATATCTGTTTACATTTGCTCCCCACTGGTTGGTTGTTTTTATTCCGGTTGATTTGGAGGCGGAAACTCCCATTGTAACCTGGCGCAGGCCGCTTCTCGAATTGAAGGAGGTGCCTGCGTTCAGGCTGCCGGAGAATGCGCTGAATGAACTTTCCGTCTGATTTTCTACGTTGTAGCTGAGGTTGGCGGAAGGGGAAAGACTGACGCCGTTGTCGCCGCTGAGGCTGAGGCCGAGGCCGAGGTTCAGATTGCCTCCGAATTTAAACTTGTTGCCGCTGCTGACGGATACGCCTACGGAGGCTTCGTACCCGAAACCGGTATAGTTGTTGTACAGGATACCGAACCCGGCGCTCAGAGGCAGCTCGCCTCCTACGATTTCAGGGTTCCCGATGCTTATGTTTGTACCGACCGTCCAAGTGGGCTTTAAATAGGTGGTGGTGGTAATCTTGTCGTTTTTCCCGTTAAAGTCATCGGGTATTCCCCTGACGGTGCGGTTGATAATCCCGGCGGCGTTGAGCGTCCAGCCGAGGCCTACGATGCTTGCCTGGTCTTCCATGCCGATACCTGAGTTATAGCTCAGGTTGACGGGATAGCCTTCTACGTCGAGCAGGGGGATGTTGTACTGGAAATCCCCGGAGAATAAATCGACCATATCACTTGCTTCTACGGGGGTGAATGTGGTAAATTCGGGTTGCGAGGGGCCGCCGGTAATGGCGTAGGATTCCATCGGCAGCAGCATCATTGCCAGCAGCAGGATGGATACGGCTTTTGTAAATCGGCTGTTTCTTATCTTGGATATCATAGTCCTTTTTCTAAATTAAGTTTGTATTGTTACTGTATTTCTGTTTGTTCAAGTGAAGGCGCGAAAAGGCTTTCATGCCTTCGACCTTTCGCGCCATATTCCCCCATTCTGCATAGCGCCTCGCTATGTCGAAGTTAAAAACAGGCCTCCGGCTTGTATATATTGTTTCATCATTTCTCATTTTGTTCTTCTTTTTTATGGCAAACTCAACGTTTGCTTTTAACTCGACATGGCGGGACGCCAATGTCTTCAACTTAACTTAAGGCTGAAAGCCTTTTATCATTAGCATCGGGCAACGCCCGATGAACCGGAACGACATCTTTGACGGAAGCGCTGAAGGGGCGTAATCAGGATATCGCCCCTTCAGGGCTTAGGTGTGTTATACCACCTCATTTGCAGGGCGTTGCCATACGCTAATGATTTTGCTCTTACAGAGCTAATTACACCTTAAGTTGACAACATTGGCGGGACGCTATGTCGAACTACCAAACCGCTGAATTGCGGGCTTAACTGTTCCGGCATGGTTCGCATTGGCACTCTTCCGGTTTGACGGTAATCACCTGGCAGGCTTCTTTGATGTCGTCGGGGCAATCGCGGTTTTCGAGTGTTACGCAGACCTCGTAGGTTCCTGACAGGTTATATTTGTGGTCAACCGTATTGTCATCGGTAATTACCGGTTCGGTTCCATCTCCGAAATTCCAGGTATAGCGACCGAATCCCGGCGTGGCCATAAACGGAACGCTGCAATTTTCACTGTCCTGATTTTCGGCGTCGATGCCGATGGCTACGGAGCCGGTTATGTTTGTCCTTACCGTAACGTACTCCTGCCGGGTGCATCCGTTCATCAGGCCGGTTACGGTAAATGTCTTTTGGTCGGTAATCAGGATGTATTCTACGGAGGAGCAGTCGGAATTCAGGCAGAGCAGGCCGTCCATCGGCGACCAGAAGTAGCTGTCGGCTCCATTAGCTGTGAGTGTAACGGGGCTGTTAAAACATCCGGTGGTATCTCCTTCTATTTTCAGCTCAAACGGCGTTTTTACTTCTACATACAGCTCTTTGGTTACGGTGCATCCTCCTTCGGTTTGAATAACTGCCGAGTAGGATGTCGAGGCAAGCGGCGAAGCAGTCGTAACGGCTCCGGACGGGTTGCTCAGGTAATCGGACGGATACCACCGGTAGGTTCCTCCTCCGAAGGCTTTCAGCTCGGCACGTCCGGTACACGGGTCGCTGCTGACAAGGGTGGCGCCGGCACCGGCGCCGGAGAGGGATCTTACCTGTACTTCCTTTTCGCCGGTGCAGCCGAACCAGTCGGTTACTTTTACCTTGTAGAATCCGGGCGAGGAAACGGAGATGGAAGAGGCGGTTTCATTTCCGGGCGACCAGAAGAATGTGCCGTAGGCGATGGCTTCGAGCCGGACTGACTGTCCCGCTTCGCATATATCGACTACTGCCGGCAACTCTATCGCCGGCCTGTTGAGGCAGGGATCCGGATCGGGTCCGGGGCCAGGCCCGGGACAGGTTCCGTTTGGAGAAGGAGGTACGACTCCGTTCAGGTTATGCGGTATGAGGAAGCAGGACGGGATGGTTTCCCTTTCGGAATAGAAGCATTCGTTCGGCGCCTGCCACTCTATTTTTATGTAAGCGCCGGGAGTGTAGTCCAGTTCATACACAATCGGGTATCTCTGGCCTCCGGTAAGGGTTACCGGGGTATTGTCCGCCACCGGCGTAACGCCGATGTACAGCTGCCCAGGGGCATTTGTTTCGCGGTAAAAGGTGTATTCTCCGTCGCATGGCGGCTGGAGGAATCCTGTCCAGCGGATGGAAGATATGCTTCCCGAAGGAACGGATACCGGCAGCGCGCCGGCTTCCAGATCTATGGCGGATTCTTTCTGTTCCAGCGCTACCAGGCACGTTTCGCCGGTTTCGCCGGTATAATAATAGGTAGCGAGCAATCCTCCGTCTTTGTCTTCGGAAGCGGGAACATTTATTTCCGCTTCGCACTGCCGGTCGCCGCAATCAATCTGAACGGCATATTTGCCCGCAGAGATTCCGTCTAAAACGGTAGCAGAAACACCGTCTACACCGGGGCCTGTCCAGATGGCCGAACAGATTGGTTCCGGCTCCCCAATAATGCTGTTTGGCATCAGGCTTATCTTCCCGTTGTTGTAGCAGGTGGGGGCAACGACACTGAATAAGACTTTTCCTCCGCATATTGAGTCGGGAACGCAGCAAGGCGGTTCTGCCGGACTGCAGGCGCGGATGGTGTATTTCATGATTACCGTCCGGGTAGTGTTGTCTGCCGGATCGGTCACGGTAAGGGTTACTTCTTCTACATAGTTATTTGTGAGCGGGAATGCGGCATAGACGGGAATCTGTAAACGAATCGGATCAAGCAGTCCGCCCTGCGGCAATATCAGCGCAGCCTGTCCTGCTCCCGAAGCGGCGCTCCAGCTGTAGCTATACGGGCCGCCGCTGCCGGCGGATACCTGTATGTTCAGGTCAATGGTTTGGGAACCTTTTTGAAAGAGGGTATCACATACGGACTGGTCTTTCGGCGGTATGACTGTCATACGGCACCAGTCACAGCCGGTTTCAACTTCGGCTGTTCCCCATTTGGATGTATCGCCCGAACCGGTTGCGCGGCATACGGAGATGTTGCTGTCGGTAAAGTTATCTCTTGTTATATTGCCGATGGTTCCGGTATAGCGGATACAACCGCTGCAGAGGATGGCGCCGGAGTGCACTTCTCCAATGTTTCTGGTATTGATGACGGAACCTGCTTCGAGGTAGACATTCCCTGCGTTGAAGGGGCCGAAGGTGTTGCTTACGTCTACCCTGCCGTAGTTGGTAAATGAGCCTCCGTTGTTGTTGGACGGGTTCAGGTCGCCGTTGACGGTCATATTGCCTTTGTTGACTACTTTTCCTCCATTCAGCGTGAAGGGGTTTCCGTACATTCCGGAGAGGGTCAGGTTTCCTCTGTTATAGAGGTTGGAATTGGGATAATTCACTCCGGGCGAGTTGAATGTAACACTGGCACCCTGCCCGATGACCAGTGTGCCCTGGTTCAGATGAAGCTCGCCGAAGTTGAATGTGCCGCTTCCGCAAATGACCAGTATGGCATCCGGGTGGTTGATTTCTACCCGCGGGAATGATGCGGAACTTGTGAGGCAGTAACGCCCTGCATTGTTTAATGCAATCTGTGTGCCGTCCCAGTTCAGGGAAGGCGACTGGCATCCGGAACAGTCGTAGGCGGTATCGGGAAGGTCTGGCTCGCCGCAGGGAACCGGGTCGGGGTCAGGGCCGGGGCCGTCACAAGCTGCTCCGCCAACGGTAACGGTTGCCGTGGCGGACTGGGAGATGCCGGTTTGCTCATCGGTTACTACGACCGTATATTCGGTGGTTTCTGTGGGAGCGACTGTTGCTGACGAACCGCTGACGCTTACAATACCGGCTCCCGACCATTGGCAGGTGTAATTCCCGGAGCCTGCTACGCCGGCGGTTAATACAGTGGTTTCGCCCGGACAGATGGACTGGTCGCCTTCGATTGTTATGGCAAGCAGGGCTACGGTATCGGTACATGTTACGCCGTCTTTGGTCATTTTTACCCAGTAATATTGGGTTCCCTGTTCTGGGGTTGGGGTCTGGACGGTAATGCTCCGGGAGGTTTGGCCGGTACTCCAGCTATAGCTGTCGCCTTCGCTGGCGGTAAGTGTGGTCTGTCCGTTGTAGTGGCCGGAAATTTCGGCTTTCAATACGGTAACGGTTACCGTTGTTGTGCTGCTGTGCGTACCGTCGCTTACTACCAGGGTATACGTAGTGGTAACGGAAGGACTCAGCCGGATGGCGGAACCGTACCGATCGAGTTCTTTCCAGTAATAGGTGTAGGTTGCATCGCCTTCCGCACGGGCGGTTAAGGTGGTGGAGCCTCCGGCGCAGATAACCGGCTCGCCTTCAATGATAACATTCGGAGGTACAATGGACGATTCGCAATGCTCGCATCCGCTTTGCAGTTCGGCTCCGCCCGATCTGCCGCTGCTGCCGAAGATATCGCCGAAGCCGCCCTGGCTGCAAATGAGCACAGAGTGATCGTCGGGGGTTAATTTTCCCATGTTGGAGATTACATTGGCGCTGTTTATTTTTTCTACCGAATGCAGGCAGCCGCCCAGGCAGCCGTAAATCTGCGCGTCGAGGGTGGTTACGCTCTGTACGTTCATGGCAGACGGGCCTCCCAGTACTAATTTGCCGTTGCTGTTCAACTTCAATGTATTGCTTACGTTGACCGTACCGGCATTTTCAACGGTACCGCTGATTTCCAGTTCACCCCTGATTTCCAGTTCGCCGGCATTCCAGATGAGACGGCCGTTTCCGACGGTTACCTGGGAGTTGATGGTTACTTTCCCCTTGTTGATAAGGGTTATGTCGGGGCTGATTCTGTTGATGGCTACCGTGGCGCCGGAGTTGACGGTAATAGTTCCCCGGTTTATGTTTCCGGCTAATGTCAGCGAGTATGTTCCGTCGCCGCAGATGATCAGGTTGGCGCCGTTCATGTCGACGGTATAGCTGCCTGGAGCGGTTATGCAGTAATCGCCGGCATTGAGGCTTCCGCTATTGCCCGCCTCCAGAGTGGTGCAGTTATCGCAAAGTCTTTCGCCCGGATTGCTGACGCATGGAGGCGGAACGGGATCGCAATTCTTTACGGGTATGGTTATGGTTGCCTGTCCTGCCGGCACGTTGTTTTCCTTGACGGTGACGGTATAGATTGTGGTAGATTCGGGGGTGTCGGTAATGGTGCTGCCGGAAAACGTCTTGCCGCCATCTGTTGTCCATTCGTAGGTGTAGGCGCCGTCGCCGACCGTTACTCTGGCGGTCAGGGTTACCGAGGAGCCGAGGCAGATTTCGCCGCCGCCTTCTATCTCTACCGGATTGACACAGTTTTCTTTCAGGGTAATGGTTACGTCTTCATGCTTCAGGATTTTGTCGCCGTCTTTCACAAAGACGGTGTAGGTACCCGGTTCGGTAGTGGTTAGCCGGGCGGTATTGGATATGAGCACGCCGTTCCGCTTCCACTCAAAGCGGTAGGTATGGTTGCCTGCCACGGATGCCGTGAGGATGGCGGTTTCGCCTTCGCAGATTTCACGGCCGCCTTCTATTTCTATCTCTATGGACTCGATACAGTCCTCACTTACTGTTACGGTTACTTCTTTCTCGTGCAATACTCTTCCGCTCAGGTCTTTGACCAGAACGGTATAGACGGTTGTTTCGGAAAGGGTGGCCGTCAGCCGGGCGCCGCCGGATACGGTTACGCCGTTGAGCTGCCATTCCCAGATGTAGTTATTTTCGCCTTCCATACGGGCGGTCAGGGTTACGGTAGAGTCTTTACAGATTTCCGGATTTCCCTCGATAATGATTGGCCCCGGACAGCCTTCGGTCTGTACCTGAACCGTTACGACGGCGCTGCCTTTCAGCTGAGGGTTGTTACGGTCGGTTACGGTTACTCTGTAAGAGGTGGTTTGAACAGGGTTGACGGTTACAGTGGGGCTGTTCCCGGAAATTCCTTCCCAGGCGTAGTCATAGTCGCCGCTGCCGCCCGATACGCCGGCTGTCAGTTTTACCTGTTCGCCGGGACAGGCGGGTTGACGGCCTTCGATTTCCAGGGTAACGGACAGGGTATCGGTGGGCGTCATCATTCCGCAGTCGCTGCATTCGCTCTGCAGGTAGGCGCCGCCCGAACGGCCGCTGCCCTCGGCATCTACTGTGAATTGACCGTTAAATCCCCGCTGTGCGCAAATGTAAACCAGCTCATTTGTTGGAGTGATGATGCGGTTATTCGTTACATAGTTTCCTCCGGTAACCATGCCGATTGAATGCAGGCAGCCGCCGCAGCCGTAAATCCCTCCATCAATGGTCGAGGTGCCGTTTATCTTCATAATGGAGCCGGTAGAGAGGACGACATGGGAACTGCCGTTCAGATAGAGGTCGCCGGAAACGTTTATCCGGTTCATATTGGTTACTCTCGCATCCAGTTGCAGTGTACTGTTGACGTTGAAAATGCCGGCGTTCAAAATGAAGCCGCTGCCGTTGACGGTTAATTTGCTGTCGGTTGCCGGCGTTATATTTAATGTTCCCCGGTTATAGATTTTAATGTTGATTTGGGCGACATTCAGGTTAACTGTTGCTCCGGAGTTGATGTAAAGCGTAGATTCGCCGTTGTAGGTACCGTTCAGCGTGTAATCCAGGTTGTAGGTACCGCTGCCGCAAACGATTAGCGTTCCTCCTCCCAGGTTCATGGAATAGGTTCCGGGCGCGGTAAGGCAGACGGTAGTGCCGGTATTGACATTGTAATCGGTAAACGGGCTGCAGTTTTCGCAGCTCCTGTCGCCGGGGTCGGTGGCGCAGGTACCCGGTATGGGAGGTTTCGGAGGTTCGGGCGGAAGGCACTCTGCGGCCGGTTTTACGGTTACCGTTACGGTGGCGCTGCCGGTTAGCTGCGGGTTGTTACGGTCGGTTACGGTTACCCTGTAAGTAGTGGTCTGAACAGGGTTGACGGTTACGAGCGCGCTGTTTTCGGAAGCTCCTTCCCAGACGTAGTCGTAGTTGCCGCTGCCGCCCGATACATGGGCCCTTAATCTTGTTGATTCGCCGGCGCAGACAGACTGGCTGCCTTCGATGTTCAGGTTGACGGTCAGGGAGCCGCTGCACTGTTCTGCCGGTCTGGTGGTTACCGTTACGGAGGCATTGCCTGTAAGCTGCGGATTGTTGTTGTCGGTTACGGTTACTCTGTAAGTGGTGGTCAGATTCGGGCTGACGGTTACGGTGGCGCTGTTTCCGGAAATTCCTTCCCAGGTATAATTATAGTTTCCGCTTCCGCCTGAGGCTGAGGCTGAGGCTGTTAATTGCGTCGATTCGCCGGCGCAGACGGATAAAGTGCCGCTTACCTCTACTGTCAGGGTATCCGGATTGATATCGGGAGGCGTCATGCTGCATTCGGTGCAGCCGCTCTGAAGGTAGGCGCCGCCCGACTTGCCGTTGCCGTTGGAATCGACTGTGAACAGGTGATCAAATCCGCCTTGTGCACAAATATAGACAAGGTCTGTGTTTGGTGTAATCAGTCCCTGATTGCGTACATAGTTGTCGCCTTTGACCTGGTTGACCGAATGGAGGCAGCCGCCGCAACCGTTTATTCCGCCGTCAATAGTCGAGGTACCCATTATTTTCATAATGGAACCGGTAGAGAGGATTACATTGGAGCTACCATTCAGGTAGAAGTTTCCGGACACATTTATCCGGTTCATATTGGTCAGGCCGGCATCCATCTGAAGCGTACTGTTGATATTCAACATACCGGTGTTCAAAATGAAGCCGCTGCCGTTGACGGTTACTTTATTATCGTCTGTTGGGGTAATATTTAACGTTCCGCGGTTGTAAATCCGGATATTGATTTTGGAGATATTCAGGTTGACCGTTGCGCCGGAGTTGATGTAGAGGACGGATTCACCGTTGTAGTTTCCGTTTAGCGCGTAATCCAGGTTGTAAATACCACTGCCGCAAATAATTAACGTTCCTCCTTCCAGGTTCACGGTGTAAGTTCCGGAACTGGTAAGGCAGACGGTGGCGCCTGAATTGATTTTTTCGCCGGTGAACGGGCTGCAATTTTCACAGCTCCTGTCGCCCGGATCGGTAGCGCAAGCGGACGATTGACCAAATCCTTCAGAAATACCTGATAACCAAAATAATATAGGCAATAATAAAATAATACGCAAATAACGTTTCATGCAATTATGTGTTTTAATCTAATAAAAGGTTAAATAAAACAGTGTTAAAAATGAAAAATTTCTTACTTTTATTTAACTTAAAAAGCTGGGCACGAAAATATAAAATATTTATTTAATATAAAATAAATTGCATGAAAATAATTTTTAATGTCTTAAAACGTGTTCAATTTACAGTAAATTACACCTATTTAATACTTAATAATCAATAGATTAAACATTACTTTGTACGGATGTGCTTTTTATATTCTTATATACAATAAAAAAAGACTAAACTTGACCCCTTAAAAACGGTGGAAAATGACCACCTAAAGTTACGCAATCAAAACCGTAAAAAGTTGTCCTCGGGATTCGGGGTCAAAAGCAGTAGATTTAGCCCAGGTTAAACTTTCATTTTTCTTTGCAAAATTGCCCGCACTACTGCTCGGTTTCGGCGGTTGTCCCATTTGCTTGCCACAAGATGGGCAATAAACCGGTCTTGGATCATTTGTTCTTTCAAGGTATTTTCGAGCGATGTTTTAAAAGCCTAGTACATACAAGCGCATTGCGCGCAGTTTGTCTAATGTCAGACTGTTGTTCATCTTTTTTTACTTTTTAAATTTAACAAATTGATTTTTATTGATTTATTTATAATATTCTTTTCCTCTGATGTTTTCACGTCCGGGTATAGCTGCGGTTTCTTCCTGAGTTTGAGTAAATTCAGATTGTGTTTTCAAGATGTCTTGTATTTCAAGAAAACTATATCTGCCATAGCTGTGGGCAATGCGGCAGGCACCGACTTTTCGTGCCAAAGACAGGATGCCTGAACAGATTTTGTTCGATTTATCTACATAATGATTGACTTCTAATATCTTACGGATATAATTCTCTACATCTTCGTGGATTTCTGCTGCTTTCCGGAGAAAATTTTCGGGCAACCAGTCCATGATGGCTTTGTGTTTGGCAGACAAATGTTCTGGATTGACAGTGTGGCGGTATGGTGTCCGATTATGTGTGTGATGCGCTATGCGACTGTAGCCGTCAAAAATCTCTACATCGCTTGCTGTGTAACTTATTTTCAGTTTTTTACCGGTAAATATACTTGAAACACTGTAAAATGCACATCTTCCCGCAGGCGGATATAACCGTCTTTGCCAACGGTTGCCATACTGTGCTTTTTGATTTGGTAACGGATTGGATTCAGCGGAGCAAGTACTTCTTTTTCTACATCTTCAAAGTAAGTTCGACGGGAGTACTTTCTGCCGGTTAAAGAGCCGTTGTTGTGCACCTCAAGCGCAGCACCGATGGCGGCATTCAATGATTTTAAATCAGGACAGTGCAATGAATCTATACGGGTAAAAATATCTTTATTTTAGTAACAGCAGCTTTCAAGTTATCCATAACCATACAACGAGGTGCTCCACTGTAATAAGATGGTCATTCTTTTCTTGCTCAACGTTTTGCAAATACCAGGCATTACTCCTTCCAAAATGTCCATTCGAGGATTGGGAACCGGACTTTCTGCCTTCACTCAGAACAAGGCGTAAAGCGCTGCATCACTCTTGTGCTGAAAAGTTTTATAACTCATATCCAGCGTGTTTCACTTGTGGATATACTTTCTTACACTGATGCGAGAGGTGCGCGCTAATCCCGCAATCGGTTTGATGCCCGTCTGTTCTTCATAAAGAAGGATAATCGGTCGTAATCGATTCATTCCAATACATTTATTGGGCATAATCCGATGCTTGTGATATAACAAAAGCGAATAACATTTTGCCGTAAATCCTTGAATGAACAGCTTTTTCACTAACCCAAAACAAAGAGGTCAATTTGCTTTGTTTTCAGGTGGCCGTTTTTAACCGTTTTTGAGGGGGCAGGTTTAGTGTTTTTTCCAATCCTGACAATATCGGAAAATCCGTCGCCGTTGATGTCGGTAAAGGCATCTTCTATTTCACTAAGTTTCATCTCACCGTTCGGCATCACCTGTTCTTTTCTCTATTATTCCTTTACAAATTTTTTCGTTATAATACCTTCGTCCGTTTCAATTTTCACAAAGTAAATTCCCTGTGATAATGCCGAAACATTGACTTGATTTCTAAAATCGTTGAAGTAATAAATTGTTTTGCCCGATATATCCGATACTTCCATCCGGTTTATTCTTAACTTGCCGCTTTCAATTTTCAATTCGGTTTTTACAGGATTGGGATAGATTTTTATATCCGCACTTTCGGTTTTCATTATACCGACTGTGCTGCTCCACTTTGCCCAAAGTGTTGTGTCCTGTGTTACGAGGTCGGTTTCAAAATTCCATTCGTTTTCAAAAACTCCGTTGTCGGTAAACCAACCGTCGAAGCTATGGTTTGCTCTTTCGGGCGAATCAACAGTGTTGGCAAAGTTATTGTGTTCAATGGACTGTGAGCCAATATTTATCTCTTCGCCTGCAAAAGTTACCGTGTGGAACCGACATTCGTATGCTCCCAAGTCAATCGTTCCGAGAATACGTAAATTGCCGCCTAAATCAGTAGTAATATCCGATAAATCCGGTGTTTGGCCTGCATTGAAAAAACTATTATCACCTGCATTAATGCATGGACTTCCTGCTCGCAAACGAAAGTCGCTTTCAGCAGCATTCACAAAGAGCGGGTTTTCGCCGGGTAAAATAACTCCAGCAGCTGTTACTCCTTCTACCAAACTAAAGCTGTAAACAGGTGAACTTCCGTCATTAAATACATTATTTGCTCCTGTATTACCATAAATAATCGTGTTGCGAATTTCGAGGGGAACATAGTTGTTATATATTCCGCCGCCGTTTCTACCGCTGCCTGCCGAATTTCCGGCGACAGTTACATTAGTAAGCACAGGAATAGACGAAACAGAACTAACCCTGTCGTTATACATTCCGCCACCTTCTCTGGCAGCTGTATTTTTGCTGATGATTACATTGGTCAGAACCGGGGAAGATATATTGTTGTATATTCCGCCGCCATGCCATGTCTCTGCCGTGTTTTCACTAATAATTACATTGGTAAAGACAGGAGTAGAAGCGCCGGAATTACTAACTCCTCCACCATAAGCTTTTGCTCTGTTTTTACTGATATTTACATGATTAAGTATCGGGGAAGAATAATTATTATATATTCCGCCGCCATCTTCTGCCCAATTTCCAGTGATAGTTACATCCGTAAGTGTGGGTGAAGAATAATAATTATATATCCCGCCGCCTTCTAAATTTGTTGTTTTATTTCCGCTGATATTCACATGCTCAAAAACAGGAGAACTTCTATGAACATATACTCCACCGCCGCCAAATACTGACACATTCCCATTGATGTTCAGGTTGGTAAATAAAGGAGAAGATTCGCTTATATAAATTCCGCCGCCGGAATCCGTGCTATAATCGGCATTTCCGCCGGTAATGGTAAAGCCGTCTAAGCAGGCTACGCCCGCATTGCCTGAAGAAATAATTACGTGTCGGGCATTTTCGGTCATACTGGTAAAGTTAGCGCCATCGTCGCCGTTGAAGTCGCCGCTCAGTATCGAAGTATAATTATAACTGCCGGAAGCAGGTAATTGTCGTTCTTCGAGCGAAGTTTCCGAGCCTGCAAAGCTTCCATAAATTTTTACGTTTTTTACCAATGTAAAGGTACGGTCACGATCGGTAAGGTCTTCGCGGGGTTTATATTCAGGGTTATAAGTACCGGCAGCTACCCAAATCTCCTTGATTCCGGTGTAGGTTTGGGCGCCCTGAAGGGCGGTAGCCAAACCTTGAATGGCATTTTCCCAGCTGCTGCCGGTTTTGTTGCCCGCACCTGTTGTGCTTACATATATTATTCCGTTGGCATCAGGCATAACCGGTTTTGATGCGATAAAATTCTTATTTGCAAGATTTTCTGTAACATTACTGCACACAATATTTTCAGGCGTAAATGTAAAATCGTCCAAACTTGGCGTGAGTGTTACCGTAGAATTATCTTTTACTGCTATATTGAATTTGCCGGTTCTGTCGGTAATAGCCTCGCCGTTTTCATAACTGATGGTTACTCCTGCAAGCGGTTTGCCGTTTGCGGTAACCTGCCCGCTTATTTGGCGGCTGATGACAGGAACAGTATTGCCATATTCGTAAGCGCCCAAATCTATTGAATTTCCAATAAAACGGGGATTATCATCCAAATCGGAAGTGACAGCCGATAAGTCGGGCATTTCTCCTGTTGCGAACAACGAATTATTACCGGCATCAATGCACGGGCTTCCCTCAAGCAAGCGCAAATCGTCGATAGCAACGCCGGCGAAGAGCGGATTTCGACCATCCAAAATAAACCCTGTTGTTGCTCCTTCTACTAAACTGTTGCTATAGACAGGCGCTTCGCTATCTCTTCTGAATGTATTCGACAATCCATTGCCCCAAATAATGCTGTTGCGGATTTGAGGAGCGGAACTATAAAAATCATACATTCCGCCACCATATTCTTTTGCCGTATTTCCACCAATGCTCACATTGGTCAGAATAGCAGAAGAGTACGTATTATATATTCCCCCGCCACTGTTTGCCGTATTCCCGCTAATGCTTACATTGGTCAGAACCGGAGAAGAATCACTGTTATAAATTCCCCCGCCGCCAGTTGCCGTATTTCCGCAAACACTTACATTAGTAAGAACCGGAATAGAACGTCCATTAGCCATCCCGGCGCCATTGTTCGCTTTATTTTTACTGATACTTACATTCGTAAAAACAGCAGAAGAATATGTATTATATATTCCCCCGCCCAGAAATTGGGACATGTTTCCACTAACATTCAAATTGGTAAAAACGGGAGAAGACTCGATGTTATATATTCCCCCTCCATTGGTTACAGAAATGTTTTTTAAATCATTTACGGTGATGTTACTGCCTGATCCGTTTGCATTTCCTCCTGAAATGGTAAATCCGTCCAAACAGGCTGTACCTGCATCGCCTGCCGAAATTACTACGTGGTAGGCATTTTCGGTCATATTGGCAAAGTTAACATCATCGTTGCCACTAAAGTCGCCGCTCAGTATCGAAGTATAATTATAACTGCCGGGAACAGGTAATCGGCGTTCTTCCGGTGAAGCTTCCGAGCCGGCAAAACTGCCATATATTTTTACATCTTTTTTTAATACGAAAGCATTATTACGGTTGTTGGGCGTAATGGCAGCAAGTGCATCAGCCCTGCGGTTGGGTTTGTAAGTACCTGCGGAAACCCAGATTTCATCGTTTGCCGCAGAGACATTAATTACCGCCTGCAAGTCGGAGCACGCTGTTTTCCAAGAGGTTGCATAGGCAGCATTTTCCGCGGTTGTCGTACCATTCGTTGCTACATAGCGAATAGTTGCTTGCAGATTTATTATAAAAAAGCAAGCACTGATGAGGAGTAATGTTTTTTTGTTCATTTTTGATTATATTATATTTTTCTGTTCATTTTCTTTTCAGTGTCTTATAATAGCTTCCAACTATACCGCTGTTTAACGGACGAAAGCATTTTTACCGGTAGTTGGAAGGGGCTTTTTACAAACTTTATTAACGGGGTAACTTTGTGTTACCTCCGCCGGCAAATGCTATTCAATTAACCGATTGAAAAAATATTACAAATTTATCCGGTAAAAACATGTATGTCAATAGTCCATCTTGACTATTTTTTTCATTATTTTTGTTTTCATCATGAATTTCCGTAATAAAGTTTGTAATAAAGTTTTTATGTGTCAATTTATCTGTCCTATTTACGGGTATCCTGTTTCCGGGAAATATAATCCGTTGAATGTTTTCTAATCAACTACCTTTCAATTGAAAAACCGCCGGCTTTGTATATAATCAAGTTGAGTATTTGCCCGTTCGTTTTGACGTGAATAATACCTGAAATAACAAACCAATAAATAATATTGGTTGGATTTACATAATTTAATATAAATATACCATACAAATATTATTCTGAATGCAAATATATGCAATCAAAATTGCATTAACAAGCAATTTTGCAATTATTTTTGAATCTTAGAACTATTTTTAAGGATAAGTATTTAATTTTTATGTTTATCCAGCAATACTACTCCTTAATGAATTTTATAAACATAAAGGTGAAGAGGCTGTCTCAAAAGTCTTTTTGAACGCAGATGACACAGATAACTCGGATAAACACGGATTTTTATATTATTGATAATTAGCCATATATAAAATTCCTATTCGTTTGTTATCTGTGAAGACCTGTGTTATCTGCGTCATCCGCGTTCTTTTGAGACAGCCCCTTTTTTGTTTTCTTTGTGTGCTTCGTACCTTTGTGTTTACTTTTTCTCATCAGAGGGAGGTAATATTACTGACAAAATAACCGCCAATCGCTACGCTTCATTGGCGGTTATTGATATTCAATCCTGCGGATTGGAAGTATGCAGGGCTTTAGTGGTAAGACTGGGGATAATCATAAAAAGTTTATCAAATAAATGTAATAATTGATCTTGAAGATAATGTTTCGGTATCCGCCAATTAGATTCTATTTTTAGATGTATGCGATGTCAAAACATCAATACCACACCGGATTGTCGCCCGGATCACTCTGCTGCTCATATTTCAAGTCTTGCAACAAGCTTGATTTCACGCGGATTAGAAAATTGTAAGAGCGGTAAACTCCAAAGGGAACGAGGTTCAACGATGCAGTCCAACAATGGAGGTCGCGCGTAATTCCGCAGGAAGAATAGGATATTTTTTTTGCCTCAAAATCCCATCCCGAACTAAAATTAAATTGCCAGCCTTTTGAAAAGGTGATATTTCCGGAAAAGTTGAGCGACTGGTTGATCCTCTTCTCAAACTCCAGCTTCTCTTTGTTAAAAAGCCCGTCGTTGTAGTTAATCGAATAATCAAACCGGAAATTCCAGGGCATTTTGAAAAGCAAATATCCCTCTTCGCCAAACTCTGAATCCGTTTTGCTTTCTACCTGTTCATCTTTCTTCTCATCATGCTTCGTTTGCGTTTTTTTCTTAAACATTTCATTAGAAAAAGAGTAGCCAAAAGAAGTACCCACGTTAGTCAATCTCGCCAGTCTGCCGTTTCTTTCCAGTTCGGTAACATTTGTTTTTACCGGGTTATTAAATTCATTTAACTGCCAAATGTATGGAGTAAACCTGGCATTGATTGTAACGGAAACATTTTTGGTAAGCTTCAAACGCATACTGGTCGAAATATCCGACCAGTTGAGGGAATCGGCAAATGCGTCGTAACTGATTCCGGCGGATAGATTGTCAATCAACGAGATTTTCCGGAATCCGGTAGAATCTTTCTTGGACGTAATTTTCATTTCCAGGTTGTTTTCCACACGAAAGTTAATGCTTCCTCTACCGCCTTCAGTTGCGCCTACTCCATTAAAATAGCTGTAAGCAACACGCGTAGAATCATCGGTAACATAAGGTATCGGACGGTAATATTTTCCGACAGATCCGCCAAAACCCGGACTCAGGGAAAATCCCACCGAAGGCTGGAACATGTGGCGTATCATATCCACTTTTTTCCCAAACAGTGCAGGAATCGGCTTGAAGAAACCAAACAGCTGCGTATTAAAGTCAAGGTTTGCACTAAGGTTTCTTACCGGGTAAAAGAATGCATTTAAGGTATCGTATGCCTCTTTATTTTCTTCCCGGTCCCAATGTCTTTCGATCCGTTTAAAGTACCACCGTTCCGAATAGTTCACGGATGGAGATACGGTCAAGTATTTCAACAGGTTATAGGATGCACCTAAATTCAGCTGATGTCTTATTCCGTTATCCCAATCGTTAAACGAATCAAATACTTTATCCTGTTTAGAGGTAATGGAATTGGAAAAATCGAAATTGTAAGTAAGGTAAACTTTTTCGTACCACTTCTCTTTCCCGATTCGGTTTGCCGATTTAAACGGAAACACCCTCGACATATCCAGGCGAAATGTTGGCAACGTAAGAGACAATGTGGAGTCGCTTTGCCGCTGGTTTGCCGTTATATTGGCAGTAATGGAAAAGGGAGATTCGGGAAAACGGTAGTTGTAGTTTATACTTGATGAGGTATTATTTTCTCCGTAAACAGTAGGACTGAAACGGGAATCTACATTATTTTTATTGTACTTTGCGGATGAGAAATTGACGGACGCCGAAAAGGTGCGGAACGGATTGGCTTTCGGGTCCTGCGAATGCGTCCACATGATCTTCATATCGTTGCTCCGGGTGTAATCGGCAAGCGTTTCTTCGCCCTGTATCGTAACTATATAGCTGGCGTAAAAATTGCCGTTAAACTTGTATTTCATTGTATATCTTGATGTTGCATTGAGTCCCCACGAACCTTTCGTGTATATGTCACCGCGAATTGCCAAATCATAATAATCGCTCAATGCAAAATAGTAACCGCCGTTCCGCAAGAAAAATCCCCTTGCGCTTTCTTCTCCATAACTCGGCATAAGTATTCCCGACGAGTATTTTTCGGTAAACGGGAAATACCCGAAAGGAATAATCAGCGGCAAAGGGACATCGGCAATAACCAGATAAGCCGGACCGGCAACAACAAACTGATTTGGTTTTATCTTCGCCTTTGTCAGGTTTAAGTAAAAATGCGGATGCTCGTGATCGTCGCAAGTGGTATATTTACCGTCAATCATCAAAAACACATTGTTATCCAACTTTTTAGCTCTGTCGCTTGTGATAAATCCGTCGCCATGCTGGGTAATCACTCCGCGGATAAATCCTTTCTGCGTCTTGAAATTATAGTCAATGGATTTCGACTCATACTGATCCGGACCGTCTTTAAATATAGGCGTTTCGACCAATACGCCGGCAGAATCAATCCGCCCTCTTGCCTGAACGTTACTGCTATCCATATTGATCCGGATGTTGTCGGATATGAGTTCCATTTTTTCATAATTAACCTGAGCATTTCCATACAAATACGCCACACCATCGCCATAGAAAACAATCGAATCCCTCGCCGAATAAACTATTTCGGCATTAATTGCTTCTTTCTTTTTGGGGGATTGACTGCTGTCTATCGAATCTTTTTCAGGAAGATGTACAGTATCTTTTTCGGAAATATTAGCCGTAAAAACGGTATCTCGCGCCGGCTCTTTTAAATCCATATTTTCATTTTGAGCGTTCAAAAAGAAAAAAGAAGAGATAAAAAAAGAGACAAACACCGGTATTGTACGAATTATGTGCCTATATATCAACAAATTAGACATTACAACATCTTACGAGTTTAAATTGCGAATTTAGTCATTTTGATTGATAATAAGTAAAGGAAGAGGGAATTTTATTTTTTTTTAAATTGTTACATGCAGTTATGTTTGAAAAAGCAAAGGGACTGTTCGAAAAGAACACAGATGACACGGATAACGCGGATTTACACAGATAAAATTATTTTTCGTAATTGGTAAGTTTTTATTTTCAACAAAATAAAAATCTGTGAGAATCTGCATTATCCGTGTCATCTGCATTCAAAAGACTTTTGAGACAGCCTGTTCAAATTTCACACGTTTTTTTAATTCATTTAAGTTGCTATTTATATATCTCAAAATAATTTCTATTTCGAAGTCCGGAGTTAATGTCAAATGACATTAACTCCGGACTTGAAATCAATGAGCAACTTGAATTAATTAATTCTTAATCATTTTATACGTTTTACCGGATACATTTACCATATAAATACCGGCATTCAGGAATGAAATATTCAACCGGCAGGCCATAAATTCAAAAAATGAAAATTGCCTGCTACTTTCAGACTGATGGCACGTATTTAATAAAAAAAACAGTAAAATATTACGAAAATAATGGCTTTAAATATCTTTTTTCAACAAAAAAAGAAGAAAATCAAACAAGTGAAATATTCTGATATAAAGAATTGAAAATAAGTATTATATTATCTTTCATATTACCACAAAAGTCAATACGGTTAAATTTAGAATACGTAATATTTCTTCTTAACTCCGTAGTTTATTGCGTATTTTTCTTAATTTTGCGAAGTCAATTATAACGGAGTTTATTCTATGATGAGGTTTTTCAATTTCTTATGGTTGTTTTTGTTTGGTTTCTTTTTTGTTTCAGCCGGTTTGGAAGCTGCGGAAAAGAAATTCACGGTCGTTATAGATCCCGGTCACGGAGGAAAGGATGCGGGAGCTGTAGGATCTGTGCTTAAACTGCATGAAAAAAAAATAAATCTCGCCGTTGCCCTTGAACTTGGCGAGCTGCTGGAAGCGGAAAAAGACGTAAATGTCATTTATACCCGCAAAACAGATGTGTTTATCCCGTTGGACGAGCGTCCGCGCATCGCTAACAAGGCAAAAGCCGACCTTTTTATCTCCATTCATACGAATGCGGCAAAAAATAAAGCCGCATCCGGTACCGAAACGTACGTAATCGGGTCCTCCTCCTCTGCCGCCAACATGGAGGTGGCAATGCGCGAAAACTCCGTTATCCTGTATGAAGAGGATTACCAAACCCGCTACGAGGGTTTTGATCCCAACTCGTCCGAATCTTACATCATGTTCGATTTTATGCAGTTTACCTTCCTGGATCAAAGTCTTCATTTGGCAGCCTGCATACAGGACGAGTTTAAAACCACCTGTAACCGCGAAGACAGAGGAGTGAAACAAGCCGGTTTTCTGGTGCTGAAACAGGCAAGTATGCCGAGTATCCTGGTAGAGTTGGGTTACATCTCCAATCAGGAGGAAGAAAAACACCTGAATAAAAAAGCCTCTCAAAAAAAGCTGGCAGAGGCTATTTACAACGCTTTCCTTGTTTACAAGACAAACTATGAGAAAAAAAGCGGCATTGCTTTTGACGACTCTAAAAATGAAGAAGTGAAGCCTGATAAAGAAACAAAGCAGGAGGACGGCAAGGCAAGCGAAAAAAACGTTCCGGAAATTCGTTACCGGGTACAATTTCACACATCAAGCAAACGGAAACCGTTGAACAGCAAGGAGTTTAAAAATTACGCTCCGGTTAAAGAATACCTCGAAAACGGAGTATATAAGTATATGTACGGCGAAACAACCTCTTATGCCGAAATACTGGAAAAGAAAAAAAAGATTCAGGAGCATTTCAGTGATGCTTTTGTTGTAGTGTTTAAAAACGAAAAAAGACTCTCACCAGCTGAGGCGCGCGCTTATTTTAAATAAAAAGAATATGAAAATTAAATTTAGCAGAGAACTACAAATCGGAACATTGGTAATCGTAACCATCGCGATTCTCTATTTTGGAATTAATTACCTGAAAGGGATTAATATTTTTAATCCGACCAACTATTATTACGTAAAATTGGAGCAGGTAAACGGTTTAGTCGCCTCAAATCCGGTTACAATAAAAGGATACAAAATAGGACTTGTAAAATCAATCAATTACAATTATGATAGCCACGAAGACGATATTGTAATTGTGCTGCAGGTCGATGACCAATTAAAAATACCTGTAGGTTCAAAAGCGGTTCTTAAAACCGAATTACTGGGAGGAGCAAGCATGTCGCTGGATTTGCAAAGCGTTATTCCGGGCGTTTACTATAAAAAAGGCGACACAATTCCTGCCGTGATTGACGGTGGTATTATGACTACCGTTACGACCGAAATTATGCCGCGCGTACAAAGCATCGTTCCGCAGTTAGACTCGTTGATTACCTCGCTGCGTATGATTACGGACGACAATTCAATTGAGCAGTCGCTCGGAAATATCAAACGCCTGACGGCTAACCTGGAATCCTCATCCGTTTCGCTTAATTCAATGATGAAAAAAGACCTTCCGGTTATACTCAGCAATGTAAATACAATTACAACCGATTTCTCTAAATTAAGTAAAGACCTTAGTCAGGTTGATTTCAATGCCACAATGCTAAGTTTGAATCATACCCTGTCCAACCTGCAACTGATTTCAGACAGGATAAATAATGGCGAAGGTTCTATCGGTTTGTTAATCAACGACAAATCATTTTACAACAATTTAAACAGCACGATGGAAAGCGCCAATAACCTGTTATTGGATTTGAAATCAAACCCGAAAAGATATGTACATTTTTCGCTGTTTGGAAAATCGGATAAAAAATAACCCATACCTATTATTTAGATTGTTTCTAAATAATAACTTTAACAATTAATCAAAAAAAAGATCAGAAATCATTCAATACTAAGGGTTTCGGTTTTTTTGTTAAACTTTGTTATATATATTAAAAGCCTTATTTATCAATAAGTTCATATAAGGCAAAAATATAAGATATTAAAAATCAATCATTTATTGTAATTAATTGAATATTAAAAGGGTAGCTTTTTTTGAATATATCAAATTTTAATGGACTTTTTTATTTGAAAAAATAATTGAAATTTTGCCCTTACCAATATAATATTTTTAGATTTTAATTATGGAAGAATATCAGGAAACAGCTTCGGAACATATACGAATGTGGAGCAAGTGCTTGGGTATTATAAAAGACATAGTGCCGGAGGCTGCGTTTAGTACGTGGTTTCAGCCTATTGTTCCGCAAAAGTGGGAAAATAATACAATTACCATCCAGGTGCCAAGTATGTTCTTTTACGAGTATCTGGAAGAAAAGTACTTCGACTTGTTGAAAGCAACACTCACCCGTGTAATGGGTAAAGGAACTAAGTTAAAATATACCGTATTGATGGAAAATACGAGCAAGACTACTGTGAACAATGACGGTGGTCGTATCTCGCAGGTTTCTGCAAACGCTCGTTTTGACCCCTTCTCGGTTCAAAACCGTCAAAAGATAGATTCGCAGCTAAACCCGAACTATACTTTTGAATCTTTCATCGAAGGCTCGTGCAACAAGCTGGCAAGAGCAGCAGGGTTAGCCATTGCCAGGGAACCGGGGAAAACAGCGTTTAATCCGATTTTTATCTTCGGAGAGTCGGGCTTGGGAAAAACTCACTTAATACATGCCATCGGACTGATGACGGAAGAGTTTCATCCCGAAAAGAACATCTTATATGTAAATGCCAATAAATTCCAAATACAATATACCGATGCGGTAAGAAACAACACAGTCAACGATTTTCTGAATTTCTATCAGATGCTTGATGTGCTGATTCTGGATGACATTCAGGATTTTGCCGGAAAGACAGGAACGCAAAACACGTTCTTCCACATTTTCAACCACTTGCATCAATCCGGAAAGCAGTTGGTGCTGACATCCGACCGGGAGCCGAAATTATTGCAGGGATTGGATCAGCGCATTCTTAGCCGCTTCAAATGGGGATTACACGCCGAATTGGAAATTCCCGATTTTCAAACAAGAAAAACGATCCTGCTGAATAAAGTAAACGCAGACGGATTAGTTATTCCCGAAAACGTAGTAAATTACATTGCCGAAACGGTAAAAGAAAACGTGCGCGAACTGGAAGGCGTCATCGTCTCGCTGCTGGCGCAATCGACACTGACAAATGCAGAAATCAATATCGAATTAGCCCAAAAAGTAGTTGGAAAGTCCGTAAACATTACCGAAAAAGCAATTAGCATCATATCCATTCAGGAAGCTGTTTGCAAATACTATAATTTGACGATAAAAGACATCCAGACTAAATCCCGCAAGAGAGAAGTAGTACAGGCTCGTCAGATTGCCATGTACCTTGCACGCAAGCACACCAAAAACTCCCTTTCTTCGATCGGAGAACAGATAGGCAACCGCGATCATGCAACCGTGCTGCACGCCTGCAAAACGATCACCGACCTGCTGGATATTGACAAGGGAATGAAACAAAGTTTAGATACGATCGAAAGTGCATTGAGATAGTTATCCGTTTCCTTTTTAAAGTTCAGGAGAAGTATTTTTGGGGACAGCGCTGTCAATATAATTATGCCTTAAATTTATCTTCATTACCAAAAAAGAAAACATAAAAACATGTTCGATTCACTTATTGCCAAAACATTAAATATCCGCGAAAAACAGGTAGCCAATACCATCAAATTACTTACCGACGGTGCAACCATTCCCTTCATCAGCCGCTACCGGAAAGAAATGACCGGAGAGTTGAATGAAGTACAAATACAGGAGATTCAGGAGCAATACGAAAAGCTGACCGAACTCGAAAAACGGAAAGAAAGTATTCTGAAGTCCATCGACGAGCAGGGAAAACTGACCGCAGAACTTAAAAAACGGATCTCCGGAACATGGAGCATGACGGAACTTGAAGACCTCTACCTCCCTTACAAGCCCAAACGCCGCACACGCGCTGAAATCGCCCGTGAGCGCGGACTCGAGCCATTGGCTAAAATCCTGATGGCACAAGCCGAAAACAATGTTGAAGTCCGCGCCGCAGCCTTTGTCAAAGGCGATGTAAAAGATGCGGAGGATGCGCTGAAAGGCGCAAAAGACATCATCGCCGAGTGGGTAAGCGAAAACGAACAGGGCCGGAACCGCGTGCGAAGAAGCTTTGAACACGATGCCGTGATGAGTTCAAAGGTAATCAAAGGCAAAGAAAGGGATGCAGAAAAATACCGCGACTATTTCGATGTAAACGAACCGTTACGGCGTTTGTCTTCTCATCGCCTGCTCGCAATGCGTCGAGGCGAGGCGGAAGGTTTTTTACGCGTCGGCATATCTCCCGGCGATGAAAATGCGCTGGTACGCCTCACCCCTCTTTTCGTAAAAGGAAACACCGAAGCCTCCGTCCAGGTGGAAGAAGCAGTTGTCGATTCATACAAAAGGCTGATAAAACCCTCTATCGAAACCGAATTTGCCAATCAAAGCAAGGAAAAAGCGGACGAAGAGGCAATTCGCGTTTTCGCCGAAAACCTGCGTCAGCTGCTGTTGGCTCCGCCTTTGGGACAAAAACGGGTACTTGCCATTGATCCCGGCTACCGTACCGGCTGCAAGTTAGTTTGCCTTGATGCGCAAGGAAATCTATTGCACAACGAAACGATTTACCCGCACCCGCCACAAAACGAAAAAGCGCAAGCCGCGCGAAAAATCGCAAAAATGGTTGAAGCATACAAAATCGAAGCTATCTCAATCGGCAACGGAACAGCAAGCCGCGAAACCGAACAGTTTATCCAAAGCATCCAGTACGACCGAAAAGTACAGGTTTTTGTAGTGAGTGAAAACGGAGCTTCCATTTACTCTGCCTCGCCTACCGGACGCGAGGAATTTCCCGATTACGATGTAACCGTGCGCGGCGCAGTCTCTATCGGCAGGCGGCTGATGGATCCGTTAGCCGAACTGGTAAAAATCGACCCGAAATCAATCGGCGTAGGTCAATACCAGCACGATGTGGATCAAACGAAATTGAAAAAATCGCTCGACCAAACGGTTATTAACAGCGTAAACCTTGTCGGCGTGAATCTGAATACCGCAAGCAAGCACCTGCTTACCTACATTTCGGGACTGGGACCTCAACTGGCACAAAACATCGTAGATTATCGTGCCGAAAACGGAGCCTTCCAATCGCGCCTTGGACTGAAAAAAGTGCCCCGGCTGGGCGAAAAGGCATTTGAGCAATGCGCCGGTTTTTTACGTATCCCCAATGCCGAAAATCCGTTGGACAACTCGGCAGTCCACCCCGAAAGCTACGGAATCGTGGAACGAATGGCAAAAAACCTGAAATGCACCGTTCCCGAACTGATTCAAAACAGAGAACTCCGGCAACAAATAAACTTGCAAGATTATGTTTCGGAAAAAACCGGGCTTCCGACCCTCAAGGATATTATGGAAGAGCTGGAAAAACCGGGAAGGGATTTGCGCCAGACAATCAAAGTTTTTGCCTTCGATCCTTCCATCCGCACCATCGATGATGTAAAAGCAGGTATGCGCCTTCCGGGCATTGTAACTAATGTTACTAATTTCGGCGCATTCGTCGATATCGGAATCAAGGAAAACGGACTGGTACATATTTCGCAGCTGGCAAACCGCTTTATTTCGAATCCTGCCGACGTGGTTGCCCTGCATCAGCACGTTGAAGTCAATGTAATTGAAGTGGATAAGGAAAGAAAACGGATACAGCTTTCAATGAAAGAATAAATGTTATTGCAATTTGTTTCCTGAAATTTTTTCCATACTTTTGTTGTAATCTTAATCAGTAAAGACAAAATGTTTAGCAATATAAAGACAACGGACTTTTGTTGATGTGCTAATATCAGAATTGTAAAACATGAATATAATAGCAGACAGCGGTTCCACCAAAGCCGAATTTAAGTTATTGACGGAAAATCCGGAAGAAAAATCAATTATCTTGCCCGGAATAAACCCTTTTTATCAGTCCGAAACCGAAATCAGAGAGTTAATCCATACCGAATTGTATCCAAATGTAACCGGATGTGATATTCAAAAAATCCATTTCTACGGTGCCGGATGCGCTTTTCCCGATAAGAAAAAAATGTTGGAAAACGCATTATCATACTCATTTCCTCAAGCAGAAATTTTCATTGAAAGTGACTTATTGGCAGCAGCGAGAGCGTTATTCGGAACAAGCAAAGGAGTTGCCTGCATCCTGGGAACCGGTTCTAATTCCTGTTTGTATAACGGGCATGAGATTGAAAAAAATGTATCTCCGCTCGGCTTTATTCTCGGCGACGAAGGAAGTGGAGCTGTGCTGGGACGTAAGTTTATTTCCGATTGCCTGAAGAATCAACTGCCGTTTTCTTTGCAAAAGAAATTTTTTTCACAATATAATATTTCTCCACCCGAAATATTGGACAGGGTTTACAAGCAGCCTTTTCCAAACAGGTATTTAGCTTCTTTTACTCCTTTTTTACTGGAAAACATCGGCGAGGAACCGATTTATCAATTAGTAAGAAAGAGCTTTACCGGTTTTTTTGAACGGAACATTAAACAATACGCAATAACCGGTGAGAAAGTCGGGTTTATCGGTTCAATAGCCTATTATTTCCGGGATGTTCTGCGAGAAGTGGCAAACGAGCTGCATTATCAACTCGGGAAAATAGAAAGAAATCCAATGGAGGGATTGATACGATTTCATCAGGAAAA
Organism: Prevotellaceae bacterium; assembly: GCA_031271815.1. Classification (GTDB taxonomy): domain Bacteria; phylum Bacteroidota; class Bacteroidia; order Bacteroidales; family Paludibacteraceae; genus RGIG9379. Next base: position 44,341 of record JAISVA010000002.1, read on the forward strand.
GTAGCATAACCGATTTTGACTGTGGGAATGAAAACTTGAATGGTTTTTTCAATCACTATGCAATTTTGCTTCAACAGCAGTTATTAGGTAAATGACACAAATCGCTTGCATATTTATTACTTCATTATTAAAAGTTTAAATGAGTTTCTTAAAAAACGATTTCCCTTTTGTTTTTTCGACCGAAGTGCAAGCGTACAAATATCCTAAAAAGTTTTCCATAGAAAAATCATTATGCACACGTTATATGTTCTATGACATCATGCATTGTAAAAATAAATTAATATAAGATTACCGTATCTCCTAAGATGTTTGTGAAAGTTTTCATTTTTTAGCGTTTTTTTTGCTAAAATTGCCGATTTAATCGTAGTTTTCCGTATCTTTACAAGATAAGTTTTTGCTAAAAAGGCAACAAGGAAAAACACGCCTGTCCCTGTTGGGATAAAATAGATCTCAAACGGGACAATCGACAACGAAATATAAAAAATAACAATATAAATGACAAACAGATGGGTATTTACTCCTCTAACAAAAGAACAAGAAGAACTAAAAAGCACCTTGGCGCAGGAATTAGGAATAAGTCCGATTCTATGCCAATTGTTAGTTCAAAGAGGAATTAAGACATTCGATGAGGCGAAGCGCTTTTTTCGCCCTCAATTGGAAGATTTGCACGATCCTTTCCTGATGAACGATATGGACAAGGCGGTTAACCGTCTGAATCAGGCAATGGGACGAAAAGAAAAAATCCTGGTTTACGGAGATTATGATGTGGACGGAATAACGGCTGTTGCACTGGTTTACAAGTTTTTACGGCAATTTTGCTCCAATGTGGATTTCTACATTCCCGACCGTTATACGGAAGGGTACGGAGTTTCTTACAAAGGAATTGATTTTGCCGCAGCGAATAATTTTAAGCTGGTTATCGCACTTGATTGCGGCATCAAAGCCATTGAAAAAGTGGCTTACGCGAGCGAAAAAGGAGTTGATTTTATCATTTGCGACCACCACACGCCCGATGATACGCTGCCCAAAGCGGTTGCCGTACTGGATTCCAAACGGTCGGATTCGACCTATCCCGATCCGAACCTTTCGGGTTGCGGCGTCGGGTTCAAATTCATGCAAGCCTTTGCCCTGGATAACGGGATTAAGTTTGAATCGCTCACTCCCCTACTCGACCTGGTAGCGGTAAGCATCGCCTCGGATATTGTTCCGATTAACGGTGAAAACCGGATTTTAGCTTACTACGGATTGAAACAGCTGAATTCCAATCCGAGTTTGGGATTAAACAGCATTATTAACGTTTGCGGATTGACGGACAAGGAGATAACCGTAAGCGATATTGTCTTCAAAATAGGACCCCGCCTGAACGCCTCCGGACGTATCCAATCCGCCAACGAGGCTGTTGAACTGTTGATTTCAAAAGACCTTACCTTTGCCAAAGAAAAAAGCGACTGCATCGACCAATACAACAAAACGCGCAAAGATTTGGATAAAAGCATTACCGAAGAAGCAAATGAAGTATTGAAAAATATGGAAGGGCTTTCAGAGAATAAATCCATCGCAATTTACGACGCAAGCTGGCACAAGGGAGTAATCGGAATCGTTGCTTCGCGGCTAACGGAAATATACTATAAGCCGACTATCGTGCTGACCCATTCAAATGGTTTTGCTACCGGTTCGGGTCGTTCCATCCAGGGATTTGATATTTACAAGGCAATTGAATCGTGCCGCGATTTGCTGGAAAACTTCGGCGGACACATGTATGCCGTAGGACTTTCGATGAAAGAAGGGAATGTACCTGAATTTCAGCGGCGATTTGAGGAATATGTAGCATCAACTATTTTGCCCGACCAGCTGGAACCTCAGTTTGATATTGATGCGTTTATTGATTTCAAGGAGATTACACCTAAATTTTTCAGGCTGTTAAAACAATTCAGTCCATTCGGACCTGAAAATATGAAGCCGGTTTTTGCCACCAAGCGCGTATTCGATTACGGCACAAGCCGGGTTGTAGGGAAGGAACAGGAACATTTAAAACTGGAACTGATTGATTCCCAATCCGAATGTATAATGAACGGCATCGCCTTCGGACAGTCGGAACACAATGATTACATCAAGAAATTAAATCCGGTTGATATTTGTTACACCATCGAAGAAAATACATTCAACGGAAACACGACAATACAGTTAATGATAAAGGATATTAAGCCGGCACAGTAGAGGCGAACCTGTGTGTCCGTCCAAAACTTATATGTTTGCCCAAAAACTATACGCAATCATCACGGATTGATTCACCAAATTGCCGTTATCAACAAGCAACGGACACTCTTGCTCAACCTTCACATGAACATGAAGAAAAACAGAGTGTTCCGGACAACGGTAGGGAAACCTGAAATGACACTGCCCATAGTTTTGTCTAAATAAAAAATCTACAAGCGAGAGCCCTAAATTTTTGAACACTGATGACGCGGATAACGCCGATCAGCGCATATTTTAAACAATTGAAAATCAATTATTTAAAACTAATACTATTTTTTTATCTGTGTAAATCTGAGTCGTCCGTGTTATCCGCGTTCTTTTAAATAGCCTCTTGTAGATTTTCTATTTAGACAAAAATATGGGCTGTGTCCAAATCTCTCCAGCAATCCTCAAAAGTTTATGTTTTTAAAATTGGAATTATTTTATTCTCTTTTCGCTTTTATGAATTTTCATACCCGTAGATCAAAATCATTCAGCAACGCAGCGCAATAACCGGCCTCCGCTGCGATAGCCATTAAGACGGGATGCGTTGCCGTCTCCGAAATAGAAACTGTATGCGTCATAACTTCCGTAAGGCGTACTGGTCCAATAACAACCGGTTTTAACATTGCTAATCGTTCCGCTACTGAAACCGCGATACCCTGCAACCGGTAGAAAAATAGAATTACCGGAAGCTTTACAGGTAAATTTTATGCCGCCTACACCATTGCGGATTACCGGTTCATTATGCACTTTGTCGGTATTGAGCAGTGTTTTAATTTCGTCTAAGGTAGGTACACGCCAACCGGCAGGACTTGGATCGTTGGCTTTCTCCCAAGTGTCACCGGCAGGAATACTGCTACTCCAAACAGAACTTCCGTTTGAATTTACCGTTGGTTCGGTCGTACTCCATCCTATTTTACGATTCCACTGATAAAACATTCCGGCATCTTCCGGCTTGGCAGCAAAGGTACCGGGTCTGTCGATATTACAGGTTGCCCATTTTACCCCGTTTATCATTACGCCTTCGTTGTGATAATACGCCGGTTTGGAATTTTCATTTTTACCAAAAGAGCTGAATATGCTTAATATAAGCAACGTCCAAAAAGTAATATATTTGATTTTTTTCATTATACTTGACCGTGATTAAGTTTTCTCCACAAAGATATGAAATTAATTTACATAACACAATGTTAAATTTATTCATTAACCAATAATCTTACCTTATTGGATTTCACGATTTTACTTTTTTATTTAGATCTAATCAGGTTAATATCCCCTCGTTTCTTATGATTTTTACCGTCTGTTCCTATGGCGTCAATTACATAGAAATAGGCGCCAATGGAAGCAATATTTCCGCCAATGGTTCCGTCCCATCCCTGAGTAATGTCGGTAGAGTCGTAAACCACTCGGCCCCATTGATTGTAAACACGGCAACGGTAAGATTCGATAGACTTGTATGCCACTTTAAATTCATCGTTTATTCCATCTCCGTCCGGAGTAAAAGCATTTGGAACAAATAAAGCAGATATTGAAATTTCAAAACAAGCGTAAGAGGCCGATTCACAAACATTGGCATCATTAAACACTGCCAATTTTACATAATGCATTCCATATTCTTTGAAAACAAAACTATTCAAATCTGCCTGAGGATAGACAATACTGCCTGTAAACTCAGGGTTTCTCGAAATGTGCCATTCATACCGTTTTACTTTTTCACTCGGATTGCTCACAAAATCAATGGAAAGAGGCGCCGAAGTTCTAAATTCGCCCTTAGTTTCCTCGTTAAGCGTTTCCGAAAAATAGACGCGAACGTTACCTGCATCATCCTTGTCCCAACTATTATCGGGATCCAACTCATTCTCCTGTTTGTCATTCACAATCATCTCCGGGAATGCAATTACCGCGAGAGTTTTAAAGGTATCCGTAACAAATTTGGATACTTCGCCGGAATTTAATTTCGCGCCCAACTGATCGGTTACTGTAAAATCGGTATCTACGAAGGGCACGGTCAGGCCAACTACGGTATCGGCAAGATGGTTTTCCGAAACCGTCTGTACACCGGGCGGATTTTTCTCCTCTCTTTTGTACGTGGAATAGCTGATATTTAACTCCCGCTCAATTAACCCTGCACTTTTATGTCCGGTATTACCGGCCAACACATATTCCATTGCCGGCTTGATATACAATTTAAGCGGTTCATTGCCGCAAATTGTATCCTCATCCCAGGTTACCGTCTTTATCAATTTGTATGTGGCAATCCATGCATATTTTTTGACGGTCTGAACAACTTCTTCACACGCTACTTCTCCTTCTTCCGTTTCCGTACAGACGTTTTCCTTATACTCATACGCTACGAAATAACCGTGGTTTTCCTTTACCTTATTTAAAGTTGTTGACTTTCCGTCATCTGCAACAATCACATTTTCAGTCAATTCCTCAGCCTCTTCCGGATCTGATTCGTATTCAAACCAACTGAAGCCCACCGGTGCATCTGCAACCGAAAACCGGAGTTCAGCTCCATCCGTATTTTCGAAAAAAATAAAAACAGCGCCCTGGGTTTTCGAATCATCGAAATTTTTATATAAAATTCCGTTTCCGTCTTTTATGGAAAATTCGGCTGCAAAACTATTTAGACTGCTTAAACTGAACAGGAGCAAGAAAACCGGAACAAAATATCGCTTCATCATCTGTATATTTGTTTTAACCTGCAATATTACAAAAACATATTTTAATTAATAGTAGTTTTTGAAGACTTTTTTTTATAAATTCGCGAAGTCATAATTGTGTGAAGGTTTACCACGCAAGAAAAACGTGTTTATATGAAAAGCTTTTATAATGTTTTATTCTCTGTTTTTTTTCTTTTCTCTGTCTGTTATGCAGTTGCACAGGATATTAACTACTCCAAAAAAGTGATAAACGATATGGAATATTATGAGTATCCGGTTCAGAAAGGCGAAGGACTTTATGCCGTTTCACGAAAATTTAATGTTACGCAAGACGAGATAAAACAAGCTAATCCGGGTACGGAAAAAGGGCTTTCCGACGGTTCCGTGTTGCTTATTCCCGTAAAAAAGCAGGAAATTATTATTCACAAAGTAGAAAAAAAGGAGACGCTTTTTTCGTTGACGCGAAAATACAACATCACTTATGATGAATTGTATGAACTGAATCCCGAAGTACAAAAAAACGGGTTGAAATCGGGCACAGAAATAAAAATACTCAAAAAAAAGAGTTCGGCTCAAACAATGACTGTAAACGATTCGCTGCCACAAGTGAAGAAAAAAAACGGAAACAGCGGATTTGCCTCTCATAAGGTAAAAAAAGGAGAAACGTTATACAGCATCAGTAAGAACTACAATATTACAATAGAAGAAGTTGTTCACCTGAACCCGGATGCAAGAAATGGCGTGAAAACCGGTATAACGCTGATAATTCCGCAAATGACTTCAGACGTAATTGTTGCACAGGCCGCAATATTGCCTGACGCGCCTTCAACGGAAACTACTCAAAATAAGAGTTTTGCATTTCACGAAGTAAAAAAAGAAGAGACGCTTTACAGCATCAGCCGAAAATATGGAATTTCGCAGGATGAAATTATCCGCTTGAATCCGGATGCAAAAGAAGGAGTAAAAGCGGGCGAAAAGCTGATTATCCCGCCGGTTCACGCCAATACGGCTTTGAGTGAAGAAGAAAAGGTAAAACCCGTCAGCCGTGATTTTAAATTCCATGAAGTGCAAAAAGAGGAAACACTTTACAGCATCAGCCGGAAATACGGAGTTTCGCAAGATGAAATTATCCGCCTGAATCCGGATGCGGCAGAAGGAGTGAAAATCGGTAAGATGCTGATTATCCCGCCGGCGCACGCCAACACGGCATTTAAACCTCAGGAAGGCGACTCGGTTAATACTCCGCTACCGTTGGACACATCTGCCGTCAGACCCGATTTTGAATCGCTTTTTGCCCGTTCAACCGAACCGTTAAAAACCATAAACATTGCTTTGGCGTTGCCTTTTCAACTGGATAAAATAAAGGAAAACAGCAAGATAGATGGGAATACGGATAAATTTCTGGAATTTTACCGAGGATTATTGATTGCAGTTGACAGTTTGAAAAAACAGGGACTTTCGTTCAATTTATATGTATTTGATTCGGGTAAAAGCGAAGTGGAAATAAAAAATATGCTGAACAATCCGGAATTAAAAAACATGGATATCCTGATCGGACCAGCTTACACCGTGCAGATTAAACCGCTGTCGGATTTTGCATTGTTGAATCAGATTAAACTCATTATTCCGTTTTCGTCCAAATCGGAAGAAACAAAGACCAATCCGAATATCTTCCAAATAAATACGCCTCAACCTCAAATGAATGAGTTGATTGCTCTTCGGTTTGTTTCTTATTTTGCCAATAAAAACATTGTTTTGCTGCGCTTTAAAACGGAGGCTTATGACGATAAAATTGATTTTAATAATGTGCTGGAAACAACTTTGAAGGAACATAACATAACATATACGACCGTTTTGTATGAATCCGCACAAAAACTGCGCAAAGAACTTCCGGACGGAAAAGAAAATATCATCGTGCCGCTTACGACCAATCAGGTTGCTCTCAGTCAAGTACTTCCGATAATCAATATGTTGGGCGAAAAGAAAAACATTTCCCTGTTCGGGTTTCCTGAATGGCAGACTTATCAAAGTATCAGCAAGGATTTGTTCCGATTGAATACATACATTCCAAGTTCGTTTTTTGTGGATTATAAATCGGTGAACGTCAAGAATTATTTAAGGAAATATAGGTATTTTTACAATGCCGAACCGGCGAATATTGTTCCGCAATACGGTTTGCTTGGGTACGACATTGCCACATATTTCTCGGAAGCCCTTGCTAAATACGGTCACGATTTTACAAAAGAATTAGAGCAATTTTCTCCTGAATTACTGCAGATGAATTTCAAATTCAAGCAAATAAACGAAAACGGAGGATTTTATAACAGCAATGTTTACATCACGAATCATAATGATGTGACGGGACTGACAAAAGTGAATGATGAATTAAGGACAAAAGAATTTTAACGCCGCAGGTGTTTCAGTGCATACACCTGAATGAGAATTTGCGCATAATATAATTTACGATTTTACGTTTTGATAAGACAATGATGTATAAAATAATTATTGGTTTTCTTTTCATTTTTTCTACTTTTGCCATGTCGGCTCAGCAAAATAACTTTTTGCATGAAGTTGCAATAGGTGTGAACGGGGGAGCCAATCTTTACAAAGTCAGTTTCAAATACAATAATCGGGCTATGGATCAGGAGTTGGGCAATGTGGGGATGTCAATGGGAGTGAAAAGCGGAATCTCAGTTCGATATATCTCGATGAAACATTTCGGTGTACAGTTGGAGGCAAATTTTATGCAAGGCGGATGGAATGAAAAATTCAAATCTAATAAAAATGTTTACAATGTGAATTTTTCGGATGTAAAAATTTCCCGCCGGTTGAATTACATTGAAATCCCATTGCTTGCACATATTTACTTTGGAAGAAAGCTGCGTTTTTTTGTCAATCTGGGTCCGAAACTGGGATTTTTGACAACATACGGAAAATTGGAAAGTAATCTGTCATCCAATCAGTTTGGTGTTTTCAAGCTAAATGACCCGCGAATTCATGACGAAAACAACGAACACAGCAAACTGGATTACGGACTTTCGGGAGGAGGCGGTTTGGATTTGCAAATCGGACGCCTGCACACTGTCATAGAAGCACGATACACGTATGGTTTCGGCGATGTGTACAGTAATTCGAAAAGCGATATTTACCAGCGTTCCAACAATCAGGACATTGCAATAACAATAGCTTTTTTATTGCCGGTCAAAACTTTTTACAGAAATTAAAATTAATTATTTATTATAAAATTCAAGTTTTATGAAAAAGACAGTTTTTACTCTGATAACATTGTTTATCGCATCAGTATTTAGTGCCTTCTCTCAACAAAAAGAGAGACTTCCGTATGAATTGCAAGATAGCGCCGAAGTATGTGATACCATTTACACATTGCCGGATGAAAAGGTACAATTTCCGGGTGGAACTTCCGAATTAATGTATTTCTTTAAGGATAATTCAAAATTTTCGAATGAGATGGTAAATATCGGCGGTTCTCGTCGCCTCACATTGAAGTTGCTGGTTGATAATTTGGGAAAAGTGATCAGAACCGACATTCGTACTCCACTTTCGCCTGAACTTGACGAAGATGCAATGAATATCGTAGCAAAATTTCCGGAACTTACGCCGGCTAAGGTGAAAGGACGGGCGGTTTGTTCATACCTGGTTATCCCGTTGCAGTACAAGTAAATTTTTAAACCGCAATGAGCGCAATGAATTTACGCAGTGGGCGCAATGTTTTTTATTAATCATTGCGCTCACTGCAGTTTAATTATACGGTAAATTAAAAATTATGATTGATTATTCAAAAATTCCATCGCCTTGTTATGTAATCGATGAAGTTCGACTGCGCAAAAACCTGGAGTTAATTAGCTCGGTAAAAGAACGTTCGGGAGCAGAGATTATCCTTGCATTCAAGGCATTCGCACTTTGGAAAACTTTTCCCGTTATAAAGGAGTATATCCCCTACTCTACGGCAAGCTCACTTAGCGAAGCCAGGTTGGCATTCGAGGAGATGGGCAACCCGGCTCATACGTATGCGCCGGTATATACCGACAAAGAATTTCCGGAAATCGCCGCGTGCAGCAGTCATATTACGTTCAATTCGCTGAACCAATTTCATCATTTTGAGCCTTTTACGAAAAAACTCGACCGGCATATTTCCTGCGGATTACGAATAAACCCGGAATTTTCGGATGTTGAAACCGATTTATACAACCCTTGCGCCTCGGGGTCACGCCTGGGCATAGTGGCTGATTTACTCGGTGATACGCTGCCAGGGGGTGTCGAGGGGCTGCATTTTCATACTTTGTGCGAATCTTCGTCGTTCGACCTGGAAAAGACGCTCGCAGTGGTTGAGGCTAAATTCGGGAAATATTTCCCGCAAATCAAATGGCTCAATATGGGAGGCGGTCACTTAATGACCCGGAAGGATTACGATGTGGAGCATCTCATTTCGTTGCTGCACTCCTTTCGTTCGCGTTATCCCTGGTTACAGGTTATATTGGAACCGGGCAGCGCTTTCGCTTGGCAAACGGGCGAACTGGTTTCTACGGTCTTAGATATTGTCGAAAACAAAAATATTAAAACCGCTATGCTGGATGTTTCCTTTGCTTGCCACATGCCGGATTGCCTGGAAATGCCCTATAAACCGGCGATCTTGGGAGCGACAGATGAAATACCCGGCAAACCGGCGTACCGTATGGGCGGCAACAGTTGCCTTTCCGGCGATTTTTTCGGAAGCTGGTCATTCGACCGTGAACTTCAAATAGGCGACCGGATTGTATTTCTCGACATGATGCATTATACCACCGTGAAAACCACCATGTTCAACGGTATTTCCCACCCTTCAATTGCTCTTTGGACAAAAAACGGAGAATTAAATCTGTTAAGGGAATTTGGGTATGAGGATTATAAACGAAGGATGAATTAGAATTTTATCCACGAATTACACGAATTAACGCAAATTAGTTGATTTGCAGAATTAGAATTTTTTGATAAAATACAGTCTTATCAACTACAATATTTTTGATTTTTTTCAATAATATTTGGGAAGAAAAAAAAAATAGTTATATTTGCACCACTAAAACGCGGAAGTAGCTCAGTTGGTAGAGCATAACCTTGCCAAGGTTAGGGTCGCGGGTTCGAATCCCGTCTTCCGCTCCAAGTTGGCAGAGCGATCTGTCAATTTTTTTAGCGCAGGTGGTGAAATTGGTAGACACGCCACTTTGAGGGGGTGGTGCCGGTTCCGGTGTGTGAGTTCGAGTCTCATCCTGCGCACTTTTCAAGACAAACTAATAAAACTCAATAGGTTATGATTAGTTTGTCTTTGAATTTTTAAAACTACCGAGTGTCAATGAAAAAAGTTGAGGGATTAATTTTTAAGCATACGATTCAGTTAACCCGAACAGGAAAAAACTTCATCCTTCGCCCCTCTAAATTGTACTCTAAACGCTTTAATTTTAGCATCGAACGATTCACTTGCCGCATTTGTAGAACCTTACGGAAAAAGTTGACAATCTCCAACTAATGAGTTTGTTTCGTTTTGGCAACAGTTCCTAAATACAGGAATTGCGATTTAAAATGATTTTCAACATTATTTTCTTTGGAAGTATGCAATCGCATACAAATGATCGTCATTTAGCATTGTCCGACACGAAGGTCAACGACACGGAAAAGTCCAATCGTTCAGAACCGCTTGGTATAAACATGGCAGTAAGGAGTCGTACCTTTATTCTCGTAATAGTTCTGGTGGTAATCTTCGGCGGGCCAGAATGTACCTGCACGCTCTATCTGTGTAACAATGCGGTAACCATTCTTTTTTAACTCATCCACAAGTTTTTCAGCTGTTTGTCGCTGCTCTTCAGTGGTATAAAATATCACCGAGCGGTATTGATTGCCGATGTCGGGTCCCTGACGGTCTTTCTGCGTAGGGTCGTGGATCTCTAAAAAGAGTTTTGCCAGCGTCTCGTACGACACCACAGCAGGATCGAAATCGACCTTGACCACCTCGGCATGTCCGGTCTTGCCGGTACACACCTGCCGATAGGTCGGCCGGATAACGTGGCCGCCCATATAGCCCGATTGAACCGATAGAACACCCGATTGCTGCTGCATCATATATTCGACGCCCCAGAAGCATCCGCCGCCGAAAATAGCCGTCTGCGTGCCGGTTTTGGTTGGAGTCTCACCTACTTCGGGCACGAAAGTCAGCGACACCGAGTTGACACAATGGCGTGTATTTTTCGGTGTGAAGCCTTCGCCCTCAAAAACATGACCGAGGTGTCCGCCACAATGAGCACAGGTAATCTCGGTGCGGCTGCCGTCAGCATCGGTCGTTCGCCGAACCGCGCCTTGTATCTCGTCATCAAAACTCGGCCAGCCGCAACCCGAATTAAACTTGTCTGTTGAGCGGTAGAGGGGCGTTCCGCACTGTTTACACAAGTATGTTCCTGCGCCGTGAAATTTGCAATACTCGCCCGAGAAAGGGGCTTCGGTTCCCTTGTTGAGAATAACATGTTTCTCGAAATCAGTTAGATGTTTCATATTTTCCGATTTTTGTGCATGTGTGACGGCAACTATTGCCAAAGCAGTTGCAAGGTAATAAAATAACCTTTTCATATTCTTTCTTTTATTATAAATTAATTCAAATTAAGTTGGGAATGTTCTCATATAAGATAAATAAAGATAGCAAAAAACTACCAAACAAACAAATAATCAGGAATTTATATTTAATTAAAATCAACTTTTTAACAGAATGATTTTTGTGTTCATTACTAAAATATTCTATATCCGGAAAATCACATATATAAATAATGAAAAGAATTTAATGTTGCATAAAAAATCCCTGACGGGATTCAAGCTCGGTAGAAAAGAGTGGAAACGTGAGATAGCAAGCCGCAGGTTTACAACCCCAACAGACAATGTTGCGTACCTGACGGCACGTTGTTTGGCGTGTATCTATTTTCTACCGGGTTAAAATGCCTAACGGCATTGAAAAGCAGGTCAATAATTATTTTAAATTAACGTGAGTTCGATATTATTTTTTAAGATTATCGGCAATCTTAAAAAATAATATCGAACTCACGTTAATTTACTTATATTCATTTTTCTAAACAAAACCGGTCAGAAATTAGGATATATCATATAGACTTAATATTTTTATGCGGTTGTTTTGTGTAATTTCAACTAATTCAATTAAAAATATTAATCTAACAAGCTATGGAACAAAATATTAGCGTGATTGAACAGGACGGTTTGCGCCTGCATGTCTATTCAAGTAAACTGGTGATCCTTCAAATGACATCAGTAGTGATCGAAGGCCCGGATGAGGTAGCTCTGGTCGATGCACAATTCAGCGTTGACAATGCTTCCGCGGTAGCCGGCATTATCCGCTCGACAGGCAAACCGCTGACTACGATCTACATTAGCACATTCGTCCCCGATACCTATTTCGGTCTTGACACCATCGTAAGCGCATTTCCCGACGCGCGTATTATTGCTACGCCCCAAACCGTGTGGCTGATTAATGCGACTAAAGACAACAAGTGGAATATCTGGATACCGCAACTCGCCAAACTTGGCGCCGGTCTGGTGCCGAAACGCCTCATCGTCCCAGACTCTTTCTCGGGCGATCACTTCACAGTCTCGGGCAAGCGTGTAGAGATCAAACAGCTGCCGGGCGACGAGGAACATGCCCACCTGTGGATTCCCTCTACGCGCACGGTTCTCGGTTCGAACTATATCATAGCGAACGAACACGTTTGGGCGGCAGACTCACAATTAAAGTCTGACCGCACGAAGTGGATCGCCGCCCTGGACGCCATGGATGCCCTTGGTCCAGATATGGCGATCCCGTCACACTTCAAACCTGCGAAACCCGGTATGCCTTCGGTCATAAACACCGGCGCTATTGAATTTACCCGCAGCTATTTAGAAAAACTCGAAACCGTGCTCGCCCGGACCACGACCCCGGCGGAAGTAATCGCCCGCATGAAAGCGCTTTATCCCGACCTCCCCGGCGAAGATGCCCTCGAAACGACGGCAAAGGTGCTGAAAGGCGAAAGCCCGTGGAAAGTCGTACAAGCCTTTCCGCCTATCGCTCGTCAAATAGAAGTCGATTTCGGAGGCGAATACCACTTCAAATTGGACTTCAAAGACGAGCGTACCATGACATTCCGGGCGCTGAAAGAGCGTGGAGGAGGTCGCCTGATGACCGATACGGTTCAATATACTGCCATCGAAATCGCACCACTGGTTTATTTGGTCTATTGGACGGAAGCCGATAACACGCATGTTGTACAGATCCAGGACTATGGACAGGGCGTCGTCTGGACAAATATCGCCGCTCCCGACAGTTCGTTCACAAACCTGAAAGGGACGTTGAAATTGTTGCCGTAGAGTTTACTAACTCCGGAGATAATATGGATATTATTCTTCTGATTTATTGGTAATTGCAAATTCAACTCATGTCTTAAGCAGTGCGATGTAATATGTTTATTTTTTCAATCATTTGCCTCTTATCCACAATTTCTCATCAACAGAAGATTGAATATTTTCGCATGTAAGATGTTTTACGTCGATATAAGACAAACCTGAGAATACGCAAAAAATGAAAATATCGCGCGTTTGGACTCTTTCAAACGAGATAGTCTTTGCTTATTTATGTGTATCTTTGTAGATATTTGAATCAGGATAAAAAACATGGAAACCTTACAATATAAAATAGACCGGTTCATTTCCGAAAGCGAATATCGCCTTATTTTGGAAGATCTAAAAAACGGAATCCCGGAAATTGATAATGTGGAATTTAACCAGGAACACGAATCAGCATCAAAAGACGTAATAGTCTCTATTATGCTTTCTTTCGCTGTTGCTGTGCCGGAAGATATTTCCCGTTATGAAAAGAAAATAGCCGAATTTTTTCATAAAAGAAAAATTAAAGCAGAATTGCTTAACGGCGTAACTTATAAATTTCACACGGCTTGCGGAGAATTGGAATTATTTAGAAACGAACAAGACAGAGAATTAAAATTGCCCTTCGCCGATTTAGGAGTAAGCGCAGGCTTTCCAAGTCCGGCGCAAGACTATATCCAGTTAAGTATTGACCTGAACAGGGAACTTATTAAAAATCCGGCAAGCACATTTCTTGCCCGCGTCAAGGGACTTTCTATGAAAGACGCAGGGATTGACGACGGTGATATACTGATTATTGACAAATCGCTGCAACCGCTCAACGGCGATATTGTTGTCAGTTATATCAACGGCGAGTTTACGCTTAAAACATTTAAAAAGGAGAAAGACGGCATTTATCTGATGCCTGCCAATCAGGACTATAAACCGATAAAGATAAATCCCGGCGATAACTTTATGATTTGGGGAGTAGTTACATATTCAATTCGTGACGAAAGGGTTAAGAGAAAATATAGATAGCTGTGTTCGCATTAGTCGATTGCAATAACTTTTTCGCGAGCTGTGAACGGGTGTTTAATCCGGGGTTAATCGGCAAGCCTGTCGTTGTGCTTAGCAACAACGACGGCTGTGTTATTGCGCGAAGTAATGAGGCTAAGGCGCTGGGTATAAAAATGGGTGTTCCGGTGTTTCAGGTAAGAGATGAAATCAAAAAACACGGCATTCAGGTTTTTTCATCAAACTATTCGCTATATGGCGATATGTCAAAACGGGTGATGTCTATTTTATCTTCCTTTTCTCCTGAAATAGAAGTATATTCAATAGATGAAGCCTTCCTGAACTTTAAGGGAATGGAGCATTTTGGCTGGAAGAAATACGGAACCGAGGTAACGGAATATGTTACAAGGAGTACCGGAATACCCGTTTCAATGGGCATTGCAGCAACTAAAACACTGGCAAAGGTTGCCAATAGATTTGCAAAAAAATACAAGGGATACCATAACGTCTGCATTATTGAAACGGAAGAGCAGCG
>JAISVA010000011.1 GCA_031271815.1 Prevotellaceae bacterium
TTTGTTTTTTAAGAGATTAAAAAAGAATTTTTTATAACTTTGTAAACCTTATATAAAGTAAACAATGTTTTTTCATACCATAACTTTTTGTTTATGAGCAAAAAAAATATTCGTAAAATCGCTCTCTGCTTCACTCTTTGGGTTGGAAGCATTTCCGTATATGCCCAGGTGAGTCAGGGCGGATTCCCTTTTCCCGAACAACTGACCGTGAATAACCTCAGAAGCATTTCCTCAGCAGCATCTTCACAGGTACCGTTTGTCGAAATGCCTGCCTTTGACAGGGATAAAATCCTGCGCGAAGATTCGCTTGCGGACAACCGGGCGGGCGGATTCCGTTTTGCCCGTAAGTTTAACGTTTCGATTACGCCGGATGATGCCGGCATATCGACCTTTCTTGCCGACGGGACAAAAGTGTGGCGGGTAGGAATCCGTTCCAGAGAGGCATTTTCGCTGAACATTCTCTTTACCGAATTTTCGCTTCCTCCCGGAGCTAAGGTATTCGTTTATTCGCCCGACCGAAATACGATTTTGGGAGCCTTTACCGAAAAGAACAACCAACCGGGCGGCATTTTACCGGTTGCTCCCATAGACGGCGATGAAATCATCGTGGAGTATAGCGAGCCTGCAAATGTTCCGTTTAAAGGAAAAATAAGCATAGGCGAGGTTAACCACGATTACAGGGGCTTGCATGCCGCTCTTCGCCTCCTGCCAGGAAGCGGAAAGCAGCTCCAGCCGTGTGAAGTAAACGCCACGTGCAGCGATGTCCATCCCGAACAGCGGCGCAGCACCTGCCTGATTATTGTGGACGGGAATATGTACTGCTCCGGAAACCTGGTGAACAATACCGCGCAGGACGGCACTCCTTACGTGCTTTCGGCTGCCCACTGCCTGTATGACAACAGGCAGAACATAGTTCCGTCAAAAGCGGAAAGAAGCGTTTTCTTTTTCAACTACGAAACGCCTGACTGCTTTCCGGGCATTCAGGGAACAATGGAGATGAGCGTGGCGGGATCGACCGTGCAGGCGGCGCTCAAACAAAGGGATATGCTGCTGTTTCGCTTGAATGAGGAACCGCCGGTTGATTACCGCGTTTATTATGCAGGTTGGAATATCTCGCAAACTGCTTCTGCTCCGGCATACCTTTTCCATCATCCGCAAGGAAATCTGAAAAAAAGATCCGTTGACGAACATCCTCCCATACCCGTCAGTTCTACGTTCGATAACCTTTTCTTACCCAACGGTCACTGGCAAATCAGCCATTGGGAAGAAGGAGTAACGGAAGCGGGCTCTTCGGGTTCCGGACTGTTTGACGCCCAAAACCGGCTTATCGGGAATCTCTCCGGAGGAAGTTCTGTCTGTACAGCGCCTTACAACGATTTTTTTTACCGGTTGAATGTCGCCTGGAACTCATCGAATAACGCAAACGAAAACTTGGAGCCATGGTTAGATCCTGCCAACACCCATACACTGTTTTTAGACGGGAAAGAGCAGGATGAAAATCCCTGTATCCGCCTCACCAACCGGATGGAAGGCGAACAGTTGACGGCAACGAATTCGCCCGACGGATACGCAGCAGGACATAACAAACGGGGAATTACAGAATATGCCGAAAGATTTTCTTCGCGTGAAAGCAGCAGGCTATACGGAATTTATTTTCTTCCGCAAAAAGGATTATATTCTGCCTCAGCTCCTGTTTACGCTGAGGTTTACAGCGGAAATACAGCTCCCGAAAACCTGCTGCACCGGCAAGAGGTAAAAATGACCAATACCGCCTATGAGCCGGGAACCGGTTTTACAGAGAAAAATCTCGCCTATTTCAGGCAAAAGGAAAATTATTTACGGTTCACCGGAACAATAAACGTGGATACCTCCTTTTTTGTGGTATTCAAACTTCCGGAAATGCCGGCGGATACTTTCGCGCTTTATTACACAACCGGTAGAAGTACGGACGGCTTGAATACCGCCTGGTTCAAAGACGGCGCGCAGTGGAAGCCGTTCACCGAAAACCCGTTAGCCACTCGCCCGGCATCACTTATGGTAGATGCGGTGGTGCGTCCTTCGGATGCTAATTCGACCGGCCAGTTTGATACCATATCGAAAAAAACGGAAATTTTCCCAAACCCTACCCAAAATGAGTTGACGGTTCGTTTCCCGGAAGGTAACTATCCGGTGCAACTACGATTGTCCGATCTCTCGGGCAGGATTTTATTCATAGAAGACAATCTGCACGGACGTTTTCCATATACATTGTTCACAAATTCATTTTGCGAAAATGGAATTTTCTTTTTGCACATTGTTTATCCCGACCGGACAGAAGCGTTAAAATTCGTCAAGTTAAATAAATGAAATGAACTCATATATCAATCTCATTTACTTAATCTTCTAAAATTAAACGATACTGAATTTTCATAATAAAATCGTTGAATGAAACACGCACTCAGGAATAAGATAAAGGAACGGATTGCCGGATTAAGCAGGGAAGAAAAGCGGCGTTTGTCCGACGAAATTCTTAGCAGCATAGAACGGTTGCCCGAATTTAAGAAGGCAAAAAACATCCTGCTTTTCTGGTCGCTTCCCGACGAAGTTTTCACGCACGATTTTCTGGAAAAATGGCATAAGCAAAAATGCCTGCTCTTGCCTGCAGTCAGCGGTGATGAGCTGGAATTAAGATATTACGAAGGAGACGAAAAGCTGCAAGCCGGCGCTTTCGGAATCCGAGAACCGCAAGGGAAACCGTTCACAGAATGGGACAAAATAGATATGACGCTTGTCCCGGGTGTGGCTTTCGACTGCAACCAAAACCGGCTTGGACGCGGGAAAGGATACTACGACCGGCTGCTCCCGAAAATCTCAGGAACGAAAATCGGGGTTTGTTTTCCTTGCCAGTCAGTCGAATCTGTTCCCTGCCGGGAATGGGATGTTAAGATGGATTTTACAGTAAAAAAATGAAGAAATACGCAATCATAGTCGCAGGGGGAAAAGGTCTTCGTATGAACGCCGGATTACCCAAGCAGTTTATTCCCGTCAATGGGAAACCGTTGTTAATGCTTACACTGGAAGCCTTTTCGCGCTACGACAATAATATTGAATTGATACTGGTTCTCCCCGTTTCGCAGCAGGAATATTGGCAATCTCTTTGCCGGCAGTACGAATTCACGCAGGCACACGCCATTGCAAACGGAGGTGAAACGCGCTTTCATTCCGTGCAAAACGGCTTGATGCTGGTTCCCGATGCGGCGGAATCGCTGGTTGCGATACACGACGGCGTGCGTCCTTTTGTAAGCCGGCAAACGATTTCCGAAGCGTTCAACTGTGCCGGTGAATACGGTTCGGCTGTCCCGGCAATTGATCCGGTCGATTCCGTTCGCAGTCTGACCGGAAACGGAAGCGAAGCATTAGACCGGACAAAACTGAAAATGGTTCAAACGCCCCAAGTTTTCAAAACCGGCATGTTGAAGGAAGCCTATTTACAGCCGTTTTCCCCTTCTTTCACCGACGATGCGAGCGTGGTTGAAAAATACGGTCATCCAATCCGCCTGACGGAAGGAAACCGCGAAAACATCAAAATAACAACACCGTTCGATTTGCTGGTAGCGGAGGTTTGCTGCAAGTTACCGTTGTAGAAATATCTGTTTGCAAGAATATAAGTTATGGTGTGGTACGCGGAAACGAACCGGAACGCCGGCAGTAGTGTCAGGATACCTGAGACGTGAGGGGGTTATTCATTCCTGAAAAATACAGTTGTTATGTCAGTAGAAAAGCGCAAGCGCTCAATTACACTTTAACGCAAAGAACACAAAGGCGCTAAGACGCAAAGGGATAATTCAGGTCATTTGTACGCTCCGTCGAACGAGGTAACGTGCTAATAAATCCCGTTTACAATGGGTGTCGTTATAAGCAAATTATAAGACTTAATCTGTTACCTGCTGACTGCAAAAAACTATGTTAAACAACAGATAAACAGACGGATAAATTCGTGTAAAAATCGTTGTTTTATTCGAATATTATTATGACATTTGTGCGGATCTCAGAAAGAGTTTAAACGAACCTCAGTTTCCTGCGAGAATCAGCGTGTAAAAGAACAGTCTTCAGAAGTCCTCATATTTTTACCTCACAATAACAATTAAATACACTCCATCATGAAAAGACACAAATTGAGAAGTAACTCAAAAGCACAAACGTTCGCACGAAGTTGTAGCGTTTTCCTTGTCATCCTTGCCGGTTTTTTTACTGCTGCAAATGCGCAAACCGGACTTAAAGATGTTTACGCAAATCAGTTCCGAGTGGGAAACATCCTTAACAACAGCACTGTTAATAATGCCGGAATAAAAAACCTGATTCTCCGTGAATTCAACAGTATCACCATGGAGAACGAGATGAAGCCGGATCAAACCATGACGCGGCAGGGGTCAACCGATGACAATATTGTAGCATCGCTCGGCAACGGCGCCCGCAATGTGCTTAAATTCTGCGAAGACAACAATATACCGGTAAGGGGACACGTGCTTGTTTGGCATGGACAAAGTCCAAAGTGGTTTTTTACGTCCAATTTGACCGAACCGGCAACTCCGGCGAACACCTCATCCGTAAACTGGGCAACAAAAGCTCAAATGGAAAAACGCCTGAAAAGCTACATCAACAACCTGTTCGCTTTAATTAAAAGGGATTATCCGAGACTCAATCTCTACGCTTACGATGTGGTAAACGAAGCGGTAGATGTCCGTAACGGTGTAGGCGTTCCAAGAGGAAAGGGTTATGATATGGATGGCGCCGGCGGCGTTGACCCTACAAAGAACGGAAACTCGCCCTGGGTGCAAATTTACGGCGATAACAGTTTTATAGAAAGTGCGTTCAAATATGCAGCGGAAGCCCGTAATACGTATTTCCCCAATATGAAACTCTTTTATAATGACTATAACGAATGGGATACTCCCAAAAGAGATTATATTATAAATCAAATTCTTATACCGCTTAGAGATAAAGGTTATTTAGACGGAATGGGCATGCAAGGGCATGTGGATTGCGACCCGGGTCAGTGGGCATGGTCAAGAACGGCAGTATTCACAGAAGCTATGGATAGATATGCAGCGCTAGGAATCGAAGTTCATATAACAGAGCTGGATATTGGTAAAAAGAATTTTACCCTTCAGCAGCAAGCGACCAAATACAGAGAAATCTTTGACCATGCCATTAAGGTAAACGCCAGAGAACGCGCAAAAGGCAACCCCGGATTCACGGCAATTGTTGTTTGGGGACCAAATGATGCAAATACTTGGAGAGGAGACGATGAAGCTACGCTTTTTGACAAAAACAGTCAAAAGAAAGATGCTTATAACGCCGTGTTCTCGCTTGTACCTGAATCGGAATGGGGCGATGGAAATAACCCAACTTTTAAAGAAGAGCCCGTAGTATGCGAAGATCCGGAACCAACTCCTACTCCGAATAATCTGGTAAGCGACGGCATTTTCTCCGGAACAACGCTCAGTTCAAATTGGAGTTTGGCTAATGTGAGCGGAGGAGCCGAAGCATCCGCATTTGTTGAATGCAACAAAGCAAAAATTGCTGTTACAAAAGTTGGTACGGAAATTTATGAACCCCAACTTATACAGCAGGACATAACACTTGAACAGGGAAGATCTTACAAACTTAGCTTTAAAGCATCGGCGTCGGCTAACAGAACAATAATCGTTCAATTGGAAAGAATGGGAGGAGAAGATATAGAATGGGGATACACTTATGGTAATGCCCGAACATTCAACCTGACAGGCACAGAAGATACGTACACCCTTACTTTTAATATGACCGACCCAACCGATACAAATGTTCAACTTGCATTTAATTTAGGCGGGACGGCAAAAGACGTAACAATAAGCGATGTAGCGCTTGTTTCTATGGAAACAACATCAATAAAACAAAATACATCCGGTAAACTTCCGTTTGTTACAATAAGTGGCAAAACATTGTCTTT
>JAISVA010000024.1 GCA_031271815.1 Prevotellaceae bacterium
GACACCGGATGGGACGGCAAATACCTGGGTAAGGATATGCCGACAACCGACTACTGGTATGTGATTGACATTGAGGAGATCGACAAACAGTATGTGGGACACTTCACGCTGTTGAGAAAGTAAACCTGAGTGACAAACGGTAAAGTGACGAGTGATATTTTTTATTTATCACTTAAAATTAAAGACATATAATAAATTATCAACATCAAGGGGCAACCGCTAAGGTTGCCCCTGCTATTTTCATAAAAAATGTGTATATTCGCGGTAAATTTTCATGAAAATAAAAAAACAGAATAATAATGAAAACATACACCGGCGTAAAAGACCTCGGCAACCTGCAAGATGCCGTCAAAGAAGCCCTCGAAGTAAAGAAAAATCGTTTTGCCTATAAGCATCTTGGTACCGACAAAACGTGCTTGATGATATTTTTCAATTCGAGCCTGCGCACCCGTTTGAGTACGCAAAAAGCGGCAATGAACCTGGGCATGAACACAATGGTACTCGACGTAAACCAGGGAGCATGGAAACTCGAAACCGAACGTGGTGTAATTATGAACGGCGATAAACCCGAACATCTCTTAGAAGCAATCCCGGTAATGGCTTGCTACTGCGACATAATAGGAGTGCGCGCTTTCGCACAGTTCGAGAGCAAGGCAGACGATTACAGCGAAAAAATCCTGAATCAGTTTATCCGTTATTCCGGCAAGCCTGTTTTCAGTATGGAAGCTGCTACGGGACATCCGTTACAGGCTTTTGCCGACCTTATCACAATTGAAGAATATAAAAAGAAAGAACGCCCGAAAGTTGTTTTAACCTGGGCGCCGCACCCGCGCGCACTCCCGCAAGCCGTACCGAACTCTTTTGCGGATTTTATGAACGAAGCAAATGTCGATTTCGTAATTACGCACCCGAAAGGCTATGAACTTGCCGGGCAATTTGTGCGAGGCGCGAAAGTAGAATACGACCAGCGCAAAGCCTTTGAAGGAGCCGATTTTATTTACGCCAAAAACTGGGCAGCCTATCGGGATCCGCATTACGGACAAATCCTCAGCAAGGATATGAATTGGACGGTAAACACCGAAAAAATGGGACTGACTGCCGGAGCCTATTTTATGCACTGCCTGCCCGTGCGCCGTAATATGATTGTGACCGATGATGTAATCGAAAGTCCGCAATCGCTCGTGATTCCTGAAGCGGCTAACCGCGAAATTTCGGCGCAAGTGGTGATAAAACGGATGTTGGAATCGCTTTAAAAGCCTCTTTTCCAATCCCACTCCACAAGAGAAGGGAGTGGAGCATATCTCATTATCAGTTTGATTAACCGGCATTTCCTTTTTGTTTAATCTCTTGTGGAGAGAGGCTGGAGGAGAGGCTCTATTAAAATACAATGGCACAACACATATACATTGGCAATGATTTGAAAGCCGAATTGGCAAAAGAACTTTCCGGACGAAATCCCGCGAGTGTTTTCATTTTGGTTGATTCTATTACAAAAGAGCTATGTCTTCCCCTGTTGGGAAATGAAGAATATATTCGGCAGACGAAAATTATCGAAATTCCTGCCGGAGATTCGCATAAAAACATAGAAACGCTTACAAAAGTCTGGCTGTTTTTATGTCAAAACGGCGCGTCCCGGAAATCATTAATGATTAATCTCGGCGGCGGCATGGTTACAGACCTTGGCGGTTTTGCAGCATCTACTTTCAAACGGGGAATGGAATATATCAACATTCCCACCACGCTGCTGGGAGCGGTCGATGCTGCCGTCGGTGGAAAAACAGGAATAAATTTTAACGGATTTAAAAATGAAATCGGTGTAATTAATTCTGCCGAAAGCGTGTTGATTGGCGTTAACTTTTTTAAAACACTGGACAGAAAGAACTTTTTATCCGGATTTTCGGAAATGATTAAGCACGGTTTGATTTCCTCGCCGAAGGTGTGGGAACATATTTTGCAATTCCCGCTGGACATAATTGATTACGACCGGTTATCTGTTTTGCTGGAAGAATCCATTCGCGTAAAAGAAGATTTTGTCGAAAAAGACCCGACCGAGAAAAATATCCGGAAAGCATTGAATTTCGGTCATACCATCGGACACGCATTTGAAAGTTACGCGCTGGAATCGGGCAACCCCATTCTTCACGGTTATGCAGTGGCTTGGGGAATGATTGCCGAACTTTACCTGTCCTACAAAAAAACAGGTTTTCCGAAAGATCGGCTACAGGAAACCGTTTCTTTAATTAGAGAAAATTACGGTTCATTTTACATTACCTGCAAGCAATACGACCGCTTATATGAATTGATGACGCACGACAAGAAAAACGAGGGCGACGGCCGGATTCTCTTTTCCCTATTAGGAAATATCGGCGATATTCGCGTCAACGTGAATGTTGAGAAAAAGGATATTTTTGAAGCGTTGGATTTTTATCGCGATGCGGTAGGGATATGATTTTATTTACGATTTAAAGTTTAACAGCGATGTTTTAGTCATAACATCTTGTAAAAGAAAACACATAATATATAAAACAATATAAACAATGAACAAAATTGAAAAGCAAAACAAAGATTCCGCCAATAGTTCTGACGAAATTCGGGAGAAAGGCGAATTGTACGACAAAGTTGCCGTAATTATTGAGCAAACGAGACAAAAAGCAGCTACTTCCGTTAATCTCACGATGGTTTATGCCTATTATGAAATAGGTCGTTACATTGTGGAAGACGAACAGCGAGGCGAACAGCGTGCTGAATATGGCAAAGCAGTGTTGAAAGAACTTTCTACGCAATTAATAAAACGGTTTGGAAAAGGCTTTCTGTTTGAAGCGCGGCAAAAGCGTTTTACCTTCGATGAAGAACACTATTTTTTAGATTTGGTATTGTACAATCGCCTTTTACAGTCATACATACTGATTGATTTAAAAACAAAAAACTTACTCACAAAGACTTGGGACAAATGCAGATGTATGTAAATTATTATGACAGAAATGTCAAACAGTCTTATGAAAATCCAACTGTCGGCATTCTTCTTTGTGAAACTGCAAATCAAACGCTGGTAGAACTTACATTGCCTGAAAATGCGAATATTTATGCTGCCCAATACACACGCTATCTGCCGGATAAAATGTTGATACAAAATAAACTTAAAGAGTGGATAAAGGAATATAATCATGAAAAGGGATGCAATATATAAATTATCAAAAGAAGAAAAAATACTGGTAAGAGATTCAAAAACATCTTAAATTTGTTTTTTTACCAAAAAAAGAAAGAAACGAAAAAGAAAAATTATTATTTTTATGATATACTCAGTTTTCTCACCAAACAACAAAGAAATAAATGCTACCGTTCAACTCCCCGCTTCCAAAAGCATCAGCAACCGCGCATTAATTATCCATGCGTTGAGCTATGCTGACGGGCAGATACACAATCTTGCCGATTGCGACGACACAGGCGTATTAGTAAAAGCGTTACATTCCAACGCGCACATATTCGATATTGGAGCTGCCGGCACAGCGATGCGTTTTCTTACCGCATTTCTGTCCAAAATTATTGGCGAGTGGATAATTACCGGCAGCGAACGGATGAAACAGCGCCCGATTTCCATTTTAGTCGATGCCCTGAATAAACTCGGCGCGCATATTGAGTACGAGGAAAAAGAAGGATTTCCTCCTCTGCGCATACACGGAAGCGCGTTGCAGGGCGGCGAAATAGAACTGGACGGAAGCGTCAGCAGCCAGTACATTTCAGCGCTGCTAATGATTGCGCCCACCATGCGCGACGGACTGACGTTGAAGCTGACCGGAAAAACCATTTCCAAACCTTATATTTATCTGACATTAAAGTTAATGGAAGATTTTGGCGTCAAAGCTTCGTGGACTGACAACACTATTACAATCCTTCCGCAGGAATACAAACCGGCGGATTACACGGTCGAATCCGACTGGTCGGCAGCATCCTACTGGTATCAGCTGTGCGCCCTTTCACAAAAAAGTGAAATAAAACTGCTGGGACTGCATAAAAATAGCTGTCAGGGAGATGCGAAGGTGGCAGAAATTTTTGCTTCATTGGGTGTTCGTACTAAATTTCAGAAAAATGAGGTTATTTTGACTAAAAGCAATGAATTGACAAATAAGTTGATTTATAACTTTACCGACCAGCCCGATTTGGCGCAAACGGTCGTGGTTACTTGCTGTTTCCTGCAAATACCTTTCCGTTTTTCAGGATTGCAAAGCCTTAAAATAAAGGAGACAAACCGCGTGGAAGCACTGCAAAACGAATGTCGAAAACTCGGTTTCATACTTGAAGAACCTGCCGGCGGTATTCTCGAATGGAACGGCAAGCGCTGTGAAGCAGACTCAACGCCAGTCATAAAAACTTACGAAGACCACCGTATGGCAATGGCTTTCGCTCCGGTATGCCTGAAAACGGGCGAAATTCAAATCGAAAACCCGATGGTGGTGACGAAATCATACCCGAATTATTGGGAAGATTTGCGGGTTGCCGGGATGGTAGTGATTGAGAATTTAACATAAGTTCGATCTAACGGATTTATGAAAAATGATCATATCTGAAAATAGAAACCTTCCTGTCTTTCTGTTTATTCGTTGTGCAAAAGCGTGTTTATAAACACGAAGAATTTAAATTTTTTATATTGAACATCTCATTACTTTAATAATAAGCAGGATGTAAATTCTGTTTAATTAACGATATTGACTTCAGACTTCAAAAATCAGAACAAAACGCGTCGGGTTTTTGTAAATAAATAAAAAACAACTTGATCACTCTCATTTCCATATCGCTTCTTTTTCTTTACACGCTCTTAATCCTTATTTTTGAAAGAGGTTGGAGGCGAACGCCCTTATTTTCCGCAAAAGAAAAAAATGTCAGACAGCAACCTTTCCTTTCCGTTGTTGTTTGTGCACGAAATGAAGAAAAAAATTTACCAAAACTGTTGCAAGCAATTAAAAATCAATCATATAAAAATTTTGAATTAATCATAGTGAACGATCGTTCTACGGACAAAACCGAATCCATCGTCCATTCTTTTACAACAGAAAATCCGAATTTTAGCGTAATAAATGCAAAAAAAGAAGGAAAAAAAAGCGCATTGAAAGATGGAATAGCGGCAAGTTCCGGCGAAATTATCGTGCAAACCGACGCCGACTGTATTCCCACGGAAAAATGGCTCGAAACGATTGCAGCTTATCTGGCTGAAAATGAGAGTGACCTTGTAATCGGCGCTGTAAAAATGAATCCGGTTTCTGCCTTTGAAGAGATGCAGGCATTGGAATTTATGAGTTTGGTAGCCTCCGGCGCAGGTGCAGCGGCAATGGGCATGCCGGTTATGTGTAACGGAGCTAATCTGATTTACAAACGTTCTCTTTGGAATGAAGCGGTAAAGGCGCAACACGAAGAATTTGCGTCAGGCGATGATATGTTTCTGCTTTTAGCTGCCAAAAAGCTGAAAAAGAAAATTACTTTCCTGAAATCGGTCGAAGCGACCATAACAACGAAAGCCGAACCGGCGCTTTCCGTTTTTTTACGTCAACGCCGGCGTTGGGCTTCCAAAAGCGCCGGGTATAGAGATTTTGCGGTGTTGCTGACTGCCTTTTCCGTATTCGGAGTGGCGGTTCTTTTTTTGCTTTTACTGCTGACGGGAAATTTCAACTTGCTGCTGTTCGTTTTTCTGTGGAAAGGGTTGATTGACTTCTTTTTCCTCTCTTCTGCGGCTTCTTTTTTTAATTTGCAAAAATGCTTGAAATGGGTTTTTCCGGTGGCGGCGATTTATCCGTTTTATATTGTTTATGCGGCTCTCGCCGGACTTTACGGAAGGAAGAAATGGTAATGACAGGTCTGAAAAGTCTGCGAATAAACACAAATTATTTAATTTAAAATCGTAGATTGTAAAGAATTAAGATATTAATCTCGCGTTAATTCGTGTAATTCGCGGATGAGCGTTTTTTGACGCCACCTCAGGAAGCTTTTTCATATCCTCCTAAAAATCAATTTTTTTAGTAATAAAAATCGAAATTTTATTTCAAAAACCGAGTTATATTTACTATTTTTGCGTTACTTATAAAAAATGGTATAATCAAATGGCTGATTCTAAAAGAATAAAAAACGCATTAGTCTCTGTCTATCATAAAGATAACTTAGACAAAATTATCAAAAAATTACATACGGAAGGGGTAAATTTTATATCTACCGGCGGCACTCAAACGTTTATAGAGTCGCTTGGTATCCCTTGTCAAGCCGTAGAGTCGCTTACCGGTTACCCGTCTATTCTTGGCGGAAGAGTAAAAACCTTGCACCCGAAAGTATTTGGCGGCATTCTCGGAAGAAGAGAAAACCCGCAGGATTTGGCACAGTTGGCGCAATACGAAATTCCGGAGATTGATTTGGTTATCGTTGATTTATACCCATTTGAAGATACGGTTGCATCAGGCGCCGAAGAACAGGATATTATTGAAAAAATTGACATAGGCGGCATTTCCCTGATCAGAGCCGCAGCAAAAAATTTCAAAGATGTAGTGATTGTAGCCTCGCAGGCGCAATACGAGCCGCTGTTGAATCTGCTGAACGAACAGGGAGCCGAAACCACCATCGAAACGCGCAAATGGTTTGCCAAAGAGGCTTTCTCCGTTTCTTCGCACTACGATGCAGCGATCTTCAACTATTTCGACGGGGAAGAAGGTTCTGCCTTCCGTTGCTCCGCAAACAACATGAAATCACTACGTTACGGAGAAAATCCGCATCAGAAAGGATTGTTCTACGGTGATTTTGAAGCAATGTTCGAACAGCTGCAGGGAAAAGAAATTTCGTATAACAACCTGCTGGACATTGATGCGGCGATTAATCTGATTGCTGATTTTGACGATGTAACTTTCGCCATCCTCAAGCACAACAATGCGTGCGGAGTTGCTTCCCGTCCGAAGCTGGTCGATGCCTGGAAAGACGCGCTTGCCGGCGATCCGGTTTCTGCTTTTGGCGGCGTGCTGATTACCAACGCAGTAGTCGATAAAGAGACAGCCGGAGAAATCAACAAAATTTTCTTTGAAGTAATCATCGCTCCCGATTATGACGTAGAAGCGCTGGAAATTCTGACTCAAAAGAAAAACCGCATCATTTTAGTTCAAAAAGAGATCAAATTGCCGGCTAAACAAATGCGTTCGCTGTTAAACGGATTTCTGGTACAGGATAAAGACTTGAAAACAGAAACAGCGGAAGACTTCAAAGTCGTAACCGAAAAAGAACCAGTCGATACGGAAATTGAGGATTTGATTTTTGCAAATAAAATCGTAAAACACACGAAATCAAATGCAATCGTATTGGCGAAAAACGGACAGCTCTGTGCAAGCGGCGTAGGGCAAACGTCGCGTGTAGATGCATTGAAGCAGGCGATTGAAAAAGCCGCTTCCTTTAATATGGACTTGAACGGCGCGGTAATGGCATCCGATGCATTCTTCCCATTCCCTGACTGTGTGGAAATTGCGAAGGGAGCAGGCATCTCTGCCGTAGTTCAACCCGGCGGTTCAATCAACGACAAGCTCTCTATTGACTATTGCAACGCCAACGGAATGTCAATGGTAACAACAGGTTTCAGACACTTTAAACACTAAAAATAAATGAAGGATGAAGGATGAAGGATGAAGAATGGTTTATCCCGTTTTTATTCTTGATGCTTCACTCTTCATTCTTAATTCTTCATTAAAAATGGGACTATTTTCATTCACACAAGAAATAGCGATTGACTTGGGAACCGCCAACACGATTATCATTCACAACGACAAAATTGTGGTGGACGAACCGTCGGTGGTGGCTCTTGACCGTCGCACGGATAAGTTGATTGCAATCGGCGAAAAGGCGCGTCAGATGCACGGTAAAACGCACGAAAATATCCGTACCGTACGTCCGTTGCGCGATGGGGTGATTGCCGACTTTAACGCTGCCGAACAGATGATGCGCGGTATGATTAAAATGGCATTTTCGGGAAACAGGCTGTTTTCGCCTTCCCTGAGGATGGTGGTTTGTATTCCTTCGGGAAGTACAGAGGTGGAAATCAGGGCAATCCGCGACTCTTCGGAGCACGCAGGCGGACGCGAAGTATATATGGTTTATGAGCCGATGGCAGCGGCGATCGGCATAGGAATCGACGTAGAAGCTCCCGAAGGAACTATGATTGTGGACATTGGCGGGGGTACGACCGAAATAGCGGTGATCTCGCTCGGCGGTATCGTGTCGAACAAGTCAATCCGCATCGCGGGCGATGACTTGACGGCTGATATTGTGGAGTATATGAGTCGCCAGCACAATATAAAAGTGGGCGAACGGACAGCAGAACTGATTAAAATAAACGTCGGGTCGGCATTAACAAGTTTGGAAGATGCGCCGGAAGATTACGTGGTACGCGGTCCGAACCGGATGACAGCTCTTCCGGTCGAAGTTCCGGTTTCATACCAGGAAGTGGCGCATTGCCTCGAAAAGTCGATCTCGAAGATAGAAGCTGCGGTGTTGGGCGCGCTGGAACAAACGCCGCCTGAATTATATGCCGATATCGTAACCAAAGGTGTTTGGCTGGCAGGTGGCGGGGCGTTGCTGCGCGGTTTAGACAAGCGTTTGACCAACAAAATCGGTATTCCGTTTCATATCGCCGATGATCCGTTGCGCGCAGTTGCCCGAGGTACGGGAGTGGCACTTAAAAATGTGGACAGATTCTCGTTCCTGATGCGTTAAACGAGTAAAAAGCAGATGAGTAAACGAAAGCCTAACGGCTGCTTTACTCGTTTACTAAACAAAAAAATATGAAAACGTTAATTCGTTTCTTACTTAAATCTAAAACATTATTTCTTTTTTTGTTTTTAGAGATCGTTTCGTTGATATTGATTGTAAATCACAATCAGTTTCAACGAAGCTGGTTTTTAAATTCAAGCAATGCGGTTGTAGGAGAAATCTATACATTTTCCAATTCCGTTTCCGAATATTTCAACCTGAAAACGGTCAATGAAAATTTGGCAAAGGAAAACGCCGAACTGAGAAATCTGCTTCACGTGCAGGAAAACGAACTGAATTTTATTAAGCAAGACACGAATTATCAGGGAAGAAAAGACTTTGCAGCCGAAAAGAATTTTACATTCATCACTTCAAAAGTGATCAATTCTTCGACCAATAAATATCAGAATTACATAACGCTCGACAAGGGTTCGGCAGACAGTATTCGTCCGAATATGGGCGTGATTAACGCGTTGGGCGTAGTCGGAATTGTAAGCAGCGCGTCCGAACATTTTTCGGTTGTGTTGCCGATTTTGAATCCTTCTTCTAAAATCAGCGCGAAGATCAAAAACGGCGGAAATGCCGGCTCGCTCGTTTGGAAAGGCGGCGATGCGCGAATCGCCTTATTGGAAGAAGTTCCGCTGTATTTTCCTGTAACAAAAGGAGATACGGTTGTGACAAGCGGAAATTCTACCATTTTCCCCGAGGGAATAAACATCGGAACAGTACGTGAATTTCGGAAAGAAAACTACAATTTTTACTTCATTGAAGTCGAGCTGTTTACAGATTTCAGCCAACTCTCTTTCGTCGATGTAATCAGTTATAAAAATGCAAGGGAGCAGAAAGAATTAGAAGAAAAGGAGGGCATACATGATTAGTTTATTTTTAAAATATTCGCTCTATTTTGTCCTGTATGTCCTGGTTCAGGTGTTGATTTTAAACAATATTTTGTTTCTCGACTTTATCAATCCGTATTTATACATCTTTTTTATTATCACGTTGCCTTCAACCACCACGCGTGATGTTACGCTCCTGGTCGGATTTTTGATGGGACTTATCATTGATATATTTTCCGGAACGCCCGGTTTCAACGCTTTTGCAACAGTGTTGATAGCATATATCAGACCCCTTTTTCAAAAAACATTTGGTCCGCGCGAAGAGCACGATTTTTTAGTTCCCTCAATCAAAACTTACGGCGTTGGAATGTTTTTACAATATGCCGGATACCTGGTGCTGATACACCATTTTACGTTTTTCGTTATCGAGTCGGCTTCTGTAGCCCACATCGGAAGCATTTTGTTGAAAACCGTTTGCAGTTCGGCATTCACCATATTGCTTATTGCAGGCTTGGAATTTTTTAAATTCAGACGTTGATAAAAATGAGTCTTTTGTAGAATTTTAAATTAAGCAAAAAGGTTATTTTTTGTATTTGCAAGAATGAATAAAAGGGTTTTCTTCGTGTGGAAAAATAATATTTGTTATGAAAACACTAATATGAACACGAAAGAATAATGTATGCCCGGTAGCGGTGCGAAGTGCAGCAGTTGGCAGCAGTTTGAAAGACGATGCGTAGTGGCATTGGAATTAATACAACAAAAATCTCGCTTGTTAGGTTTGGATACGATGTCCCTGATGATATTAACAATGAAATCAAACAGGCACGATACACGAAATAATAATGAATGTTGTAATTGATACTGATGTACTTGTGTCTGCCTTGTTGAATACCAACGGATTACCCGAAAAAATATTACAATTTGTTTTGGAATGCACAATAAAACTATTTTGTGATACTCGGATATTAACGGAGTACAGGAATGTTTAACATCGAGATAAATTTCATTTTGATAGCAGATTGATTACTTATCTGTTGAATTTTATAGAATCGGAAACGATATTTATTCAGGCAGTAGAACAAGATATGATATTTAATGACGATGACGATAAAAAGTTTTATGAGGTTTTCAAAACCGCGCAAGCCGAATTTTTGATAACAGGAAACATAAAGCATTTTCCCAAACAATAAGGTATTATTATACCGGCAGCATTTTTCCTGTTGTTTTCTTGATTTGATTTTCTGATTAACAGATAAGTAAAATGATGTTTTGGATACCAAATGACATCAATTGTTTTGTATGGATTTCTAATTATCATAATGCTTGTTGTTCCGAAAGATTTAATGTATTTTTGTATGGTAGCTTTTTGTTGTATAATTCACGAATTCTGAATGATTAACGACCGTTTTCAAAATCGAAAATTGATTATCGGAGGCTTGATGATACTTGTGGTACTCATCTATGTCGTCCGGTTATTTAATTTGCAGATTGTTGACGAATCTTATCAGGATAAGGCAGACAGCAACGCTTTCCAGAAAAAGATTGAATTTCCGGTTCGGGGATTAATTAAAGACCGGAACGGAAAGATATTGGTTTTCAATAAACCGGCCTACGATGTGATGATTGTGATGCGCGAGATAAAAGGATTGGATACACTTGATTTTTGTAACACGCTGGGTATTGATGTGGAAAATTTTAATGCCCGTATGAAAGAAATCGAAAATAAAGCCGGTTATTCGAGTTATACGCCGCAAACCTTTATGAACCAGTTGTCGGCTGCCGAATACGGTGTTTTACAGGAAAAGCTGTTTCGGTTTCCGGGCGTTTACATTCAGAAACGTACGTTGCGGGAGTATGATTACCCGAATGCTGCGTTGCTGCTCGGGTCTATCGGAGAGGTGCGGAAAAAGACAATCGAAAACGATGATTTTTATGTTGCAGGCGATTTTGCCGGACAAAACGGCATCGAGCTGACCTATGAGAAAGAATTGCGCGGAGAGAAAGGGGTGGAAATCCTGCTCCGTGATGCGCACGGACGCATACAGGGAAAGTATGAGGAAGGGATACATGATGTACCGTCCGTTCCGGGAAAGAACCTGATGTTGTCGATAGATATTGATTTACAGGCGTATGGCGAAGAGTTGATGCGCAATAAAGTGGGAAGTATCGCTGCACTTGATCCTTCAACGGGCGAAATCTTGGCGCTGGTGTCAAGTCCGACTTACGACCCTTCGCAGCTCGTGGGGCGGCAACGCACCAAAAATTATATGCAGCTGGTCAACGACCCGTTAAAGCCGCTTTTTGACCGGCCAATGATGGCGTGCTATCCGCCCGGTTCGACTTTTAAACTGGTAAATGCACTGGTTTTTCAGCAGGAAAAAATAATTAACCGGACAACGAGCTACGGCTGTGCAAGCGGTTATCACGTTGGAAGTTTCAAAGTGGGCTGCCACGCGCACGCTTCGCCGCTCAACCTGGTACAGTCGGTACAGCATTCGTGCAACGCCTATTATTGCGCCGGATTTCGCACGATGCTGGATGCGCCGAAATACAAGAAAGTGGCAGATGCATTTGAGGTTTGGAAAAACCACGTTGTTTCGCTTGGTTTTGGTTATAGGTTAGGAGCCGATGTGCCGAATGAAAAACGCGGATATATTCCCAATTCGGAAGTGTTTAATAAACTGTACGGAAAAGACCGGTGGAGGTCACTGACTGTTGTTTCGCTCTCTATCGGACAGGGAGAAATTCTTGCCACGCCGTTGCAGATTGCCAATATGGGGGCGATTATCGGAAACCGCGGCTATTATTATACACCGCATCTGGTTAAGGGAATTGAAGGCGGAGAAATTGACCGTTCTTTTATTCAAAAGAAAGTAACTACTGTCGATCCGCAATATTTCGATCCGGTTATTGAAGGAATGGAACTGGTGATGAGAGCCGGAACCGGCTGGAGTTCGCGCATCGACAGCATTACGGTTTGCGGAAAAACCGGGACCTCGCAGAACCCGCATGGAAAAGACCACTCGCTTTTTGTCGCCTTTGCACCGAAAGTGAACCCGAAAATTGCTATTTGCGTGGTGGTCGAAAATAGCGGATTCGGTGCTTCATGGGCTGCCCCGATTGCCTCGCTGATGATGGAGAAGCACCTCAAAGGCTATATACCCTCCAACCGGAAATATTTGGAAGAAAGAATGTTTAACGCTAATCTTTTGCCTATTGTCACGCCCAATTAGTATCATACGAAGTCTCGACTGGTTCACGATTGCGTTGTATCTGGTGTTGGTTATCCTGGGATTGGCAGCTATCTACGGCGCTGTTTACAATTTTGAAGACACTGCTCTTTGGGATTTTTCGAAGCGGTATGGAAAGCAGCTTGTGTGGATTGGACTTTCGTTTGTTATCGCCACCGTTTTGCTTATGCTCGACAGCCGGATTTACAGCAGTTTTGCCTATTTCATTTACGGCGCATCCGTTTTCCTGCTGATTGTTACCGTGGTTTTTGCTCCCGAAATAAAAGGTTCGCGCTCGTGGCTTGTATTAGGACCGGTCAACATCCAGCCGGCAGAGTTTGCCAAGGCGGCTACCTGCCTGGCAGTGGCTAAGTTTATGAGTTCCTACGGATTTAAGATGACGAACATAAAAGATATTCTCCGGTTGTGCGCCATTATCTTTTTGCCGGTTGCTTTGATTTTTTTGCAGGATGAAGCAGGCTTGGCAACGGTCTATTTTGTGCTGCTGCTTGTACTGTATCGCGAGGGAATGCCGGGGATTATACTTTTTCTCGTTTTCTGTGTGGTCGTCTTTTGTATTGTTGCCATTAAATTTGGCGATGTAGCGATTATTCCCGCCTATCCGAACGAGGCTTTCGGATTGCTTTTGGTGATGATTATGTCGATGGCTGTCCAACTTGTATTTTTGCAGGTTTATCCGAAAGATTTTCTGACCGCCCGGAATCTGTTGATCGGCACGCTGGTTATATTCGGGATTGTTTCGGCGCTTTACTTTCTATTTCACATACCGGTTCGTTTTACGTTGGTGGGTTATCTGACTATTGCACTGTCTATTGTTTATTTGCTGGTTACCGGTTTTTTACGCCGTAAGTGGGCGTACGTCGGGATTGCTTCTTTCCTGATCGGATCATTGGCGTTGGCAAATGTAACGGAGTATGTTTTTGATAATATGCTGCGTCCGCACCAGCAGAACCGCATCAAGGCAACATTTGGAATGATTGACGATGCGAAAGGCGTGGAATACAACGTGAAACAGTCGGTCATCGCCATCGGTTCGGGCGGATTTTCGGGAAAAGGCTTTTTAAACGGCACGCAAACCAAATTGAAATACGTACCCGAACATGATACCGATTTTATTTTCTGTACGGTAGGCGAGGAACATGGTTTTATCGGCACAATGACGGTGCTTGCGCTGTTCCTGATTTTACTGCTGCGGCTGCTTTACCTTGCCGAACGGCAGCGTTCTCCGTTTAGCCGGATTTACGGTTATTGCGTGGTGGCAATTCTCTTTTATCATTTTGCTATTAACATCGGAATGGTTATCGGGTTAACGCCGGTAATCGGTATTCCGTTGCCGTTTTTTAGCTATGGAGGCTCATCGCTTTGGGGATTTACGATTCTGTTATTCATTTTTCTGCGCTTAGATGCGAGCAGAAAGGAATATTTGAAGACGTAAGGTACTTGCTATTTTACGGCGAGGCAGTCTCGTTTTTTGTTCTCATAATTCTGTTACAGTAAATTCCTGTTCGGCAGATTTAAGGGTAATATGGCGGATAGTCATATTATTTACCATAATCTTTTACTTTCTTTCCTTCACAATTTCCTGCAACAACTTAATCACGCTTTCTTTTTCTTTCAGCATTCGTTCATACAAGGCATCTTTTTCATTGTAGAGTTCTGCAATTTTATCAAAAGGATTGTAAGTGGGCTGATAGTTTTCAACATTATTGGTTCCAGAACCAACAGCGCCTGCACCTGTAACCTCTCCATTAAATGTATTTGTAATAATATTTATCGGCAAATTTTCGTCTAATTCTGTAATGGCTTTTACCGGAATACCTAATGCCTGTGCAAGTTTTTCTAAGACTTCCTGTTCGATTTTTGCTTTTTTCTCGTAATAGGAAAGGTTTGCCTGCGACATCCCTACTTGTTCGGCGAGTACCTCCTGCTTCATTCCTCTCCATTCTCTCCAGCGTTTTACGTTGGCTCCGTGATCTTTCTTTTTGTCTGTTGTTGCTTCCATAGATTTTTAATGATTTATTATTGTGTTTCCGGCAAAAATACAAAATTATCCGGTTTTTATTTTATTTTTCCGTACAATTTGTAATATCAAAGAAGCATTAGATATTATCAAAAAACATTAGATAACATCTAACTCATTTTTTATAATTTATCAATTAAACTGATAGGAAGTATCCTGAATTTGGAGTTTATTTGCGTATAGAATTAACGATGTAATTTATATGATAAAGTAGAATAAAATTCTTTTCAGCCTGTTACCCGTTTGAAAGGATTGAACTTGAAATTAAGTTTAACCTTATTTCAGACACCACATAAAACACTACCGATTCTTATCACGGAATAGGCTGCTCAGCAAGTGTAAAGCCCTGTCGTTTTGCACTTGCTTTTGATATTTTAGAAGTTGTTTGAGTTGTTATTATTTTCCCAGAAGGAGAGATTGGCTGAAAAATCCCGTTAGGGATTATCGCTCGGTAGAATTTGATTCATTTAAGTTGCTATTTATATATCTCAAAATAATTTCTATATCGAAGTCCGGAGTTAATGTCATTTGACATTAACTCCGGACTTGAAATCAACCGGCAACTTGAATTAATTAATTCGAACAGCTTCCTGTAATAAAAAGTATCCATAATCAGCTACCGGGTAAGCGCCATTGACTTCCGGACAAGTAATGCCGGTTTCCGGAGATAACGGAACGATTCCTGTGCTTGCAAGGAGTGTTCTGTTTCAAGCCGCCCGGTACATATCAATTGACGACTTTTTTACCTGACCTCAGATTCGACCTTACCGCTCAACACGACGTCGAAATTCATATTATTAACGTTCATTTTATAGGCTAAATCACAAAAGGACAGGATGAGTTTATCCTCATCCATACGATTTACATAAACAAATTGCCCGGAATTGACAGGTATGGTTGTTGCGCCGTAGCCAACTGTTTTAGTGATTTTTACCGATACGTCATTAGTGGTGCCATACCGGTCGATCCGGTTGGCGGTACTGTAAATTCCGGTTACGGGCTTTTCCCTGAAGGAAAATGTGATATCCGGGTTCCATGGACCGCAATCTACTGCAATATCGTACGTTTCGGAAAAATCGGATTCGCGCGCATACGCCGTGACCGTATAATTCCGTCCGTCATCGGTTACCCGGTTCATTGTCAGGTTGTTTTCACAAGGCGCTTCGGGCGCTTCAAAACGGGGTACGGTATATTCAATGACTTCGCCGGTGGCAAATCCCAAATCCGTAACTATAAACGCCTGGAAATAGTAGGTTGAATCCTGTTTCAATCCTTGCAGGGAGGCTTGGAACGTTCCGTCTTCATACACCCAGTCAACCAGCGTCTGATTTCGTTGAATTGTTGCCGGCACCCGGTCGCGGTCGTAGCAAAAGCCAAGTGTCCATACCCCGGCATTGCCGTTGTCGATCATTTTTCCGGTAAGGATGATGTCTGTTCCCGAAACTTCTACGGAAGAAGTTTCCACTGCCGGCAACCGGAGGTATTTATCTTCGTTGCAGCCTGTCAGAAACAGCGCTGCCGTCAGAAAAGAAATAATATATTTCATCATTGTTATTCAAAATAATAAATGGCACTTAAAGAAACGGTTGTATAGGGATACATATTTTGAGGAGTAAGATCCCAGTTGTAACCTGCGGTAAGCAGGAAAGAGAGATCGTGATAGTCATACACAACGCCTGCTTTGGGAACAAACGACATGGAATTCTGATTGATAGAATCTTCCATTCCGCCTGAACGGGGATTTTCGGGAAAATACGAAATTTGCGTGTGTGTTGAAAAATTAATCCGGAAATCCAATCCGACGATCGGGCTGAGAAGGGTTTTGAAAAATTTGAATTCCCCTGTAATCGCCGCGTAGAAGTAGTGGAAACTGTTGTTTTTAAAAGAGTCATATCCCTGGTAATATGCTTCTTCGTTCCCGCCCGATTCGTATGCGAAAGACGGGAATTCGTCCATCGTTGTCTTAAAAGGCACGTAACCGAAAGAAACGCCCCAGCGCAAGCGGTATTCGTTTGAGCTGCGGGTGGTAATCGCCAATCCCGGCGCCTGTTTTAATATAAAACCAAACTCCTTCGTGGGATTTGGGCGGATATAGGCTATTTCAATCCCTCCGCCTGCAGGCTGGGCCGACAGGGTTGACAGGGATAACAATCCAACCAGCGCCGTTAAAAATAATTTAAGCTGTTTCATTTTTTATTCTCATTATTCTGTTATCGAACGAAAACCGGAACTTACTCTCCTGCCGTTATAACCCCTATCCTGGATTTAGTTTTATAACGGGCCGAAATAAACACTTTGTTACCGGCAACAAAATGAGCGGTCGAAATTTCGGGAATCAATTCAAACTTGTCGGGCACACTGAAAAGCTCCCGTTTTTATCAATGATTACGGTCATTGGCTTGACGTTCAGATTCCAGGCAAGACGTACTTCAGCTGCATTTTCGTCCAAGCCGGCATTTTTAGGGTGGTCGTTAAAAAGCAGGGTAACATTGTCGTCATCCACAAAAAAAAGGCAACCTTTTTTGTCCGAATTGGAAGCATAATATCCCCCCTGAGTTGATACCTGTTTTTGGGCGACGCGTTTCAGCCACGCAATTCCGCTTCCGGGTTTTATCCTGAAAACGTATGTATCGACGGGATTGCCGTTATCTGCGCGTTCGGTTTCCATCCTCCCGTTGGCGGCCCGGGTTTGTGTTTCGGGTGTCGCCAGGTTAATGGCTCCGTCGGCGCCCATTACGATATCGCCGTTTGCACAATACTTTGGCGGGAGAAAAGCAAACTCTTCCAAAATTTCGCCTACGGTTTTCTTCTTCGTCCGACTTGGGTCTGTCAGAAACAGGTTTCCGGCTTTTATCTCGCTCAGGGAAAGATTTTTTGCCTGCGTCATATTTTTATCCAGCGTAAAATAATATCCGCCTGCTTTTTTTTCGTTTTCGGAATAGAAACCGACGGCAAAGAGGTTGTTGTTTTTGTCAAAATTAACCTGGCAATTGTGGTACTTCAATCCGTTCATAGCTAATTTAAAGTTTTGTGAAAACTTTTCCCCGTTGTATTTTAAGATTTGGTAATCATAGTCCGTATTTGAAGAATAAATTCTGCCTGCAAAATAAACAGCGCCGTCATTATCCAATGCGATAGTTGCATTGGTATAAAAGCTTTTGAATCCATTGCCCGATACTACGAAAAAGGGAAAAGGGAGAACCAGCTCATTTTCCCATATCTTATTCATCTCCCTGTCAAGCAGCACGAGGCGATGTAAATTTTCTTTTTCCGAAATTTTATTATATACAAAAAGTATTTTGGAGCTATCCGGAGCGACGCAGTGTGTCGTTTTCAAGTAATAAGGCAAAAAGTCTACCCTGCCGGGTAAAAGCTCAAACTCCATTTTATCCGTGTTGAATTTATAGAAACCGTGCTTTTTATTCTTCCAGCGATCCATAGCATTAAATGCTGAGGATGGCGGATTTTCCCAGATATGGGCATACGTTTCCCCGGCAATGTCATAGACCTCTTCAAAAAACGTCACGGTCGGATCCATTTTCTTCTGCTCTTTTACCGAAAGCGTTTTTTTGTCGTACTTCGCAATATCGTATTCCGTATTAGAGTAGGTCGAGTTGCGTATCTTACGGATCAACAGGTAATAATTGTCATCGTCCTGACCCAGGAAACGTTCAAAAAAAGATGTTTTGTCAAAATTCTTATCCGGTTCGGTTTGCCATTTTCCCTTGATTTTGGGTGTTTGCGCCGTTGCCGACCCACAGGCAAGCAGTATAAATGCTATTGTAAAGATAAATCTTGAAGTTGTTTTCATATGTTAATACTTTTTTTACACTAAGGTAGTATGGAACCCGCAGGCATTTTAACTCCCTTTGGTCGTTGACCGTTGGTTCATTCTCTTTGGCGAACGTTCGTTCGTGCGGGTTTCATACCTTTTAAATTTGTTATGGATTAATTCTTTTTCATTTTCACCTTCTTTTCCGCCGTGCCGTCCTCATACGTGATGATGTAGATGCCGCTTTCGGGCTCTTTCGGCAGTTTTACGCCCAGTACGCTGTAATAGCCGGTGATTTTTGCGGGCGAAAGATTTTTCGCACCTACGGTACCGGTGGTCTCGCCATTTGTAGTAAATTCGCCCGATTGCGAAAGCAATACCATATCATTCGCCCCAAACGTTTCGAGCGTGTAATAATAAGTGGTGTTATTCGACAGATT
>JAISVA010000026.1 GCA_031271815.1 Prevotellaceae bacterium
AATCTGTCGAATAACACCACTTATTATTACACGCTCGAAACGTTTGGGGCGAATGATATGGTATTGCTTTCGCAATCGGGCGAATTTACTACAAATGGCGAGACCACCGGTACCGTAGGGGCGAAAAATCTTTCGCCCGCAAAAATCACCGGTTATTACAGCGTACTGGGCGTAAAACTGCCGGAAGAGCCCGAAAGCGGCATCTACATCATTACGTATGAGGACGGAACGGCGGAAAAGAAGGTGAAGAAGTAAACGAGAAAGAAGTAAACGAGTAGATGAGAAAAGAATGAAAAAACATTTACTCGTTTACTTGTTGCACTGCAATATTAGGACACCGCGTCGAACAAAGGTAAAAAGTGGCGGTTACGAATTTTAAAAAGAGACGAAAAGTTGAAAGTAAAGAGTATGAAAATATTCGCTTTCAACTTTTCGTTTTTTTCATATCATATACAGGAAAAAAAAATTAATACGAAACATTACTCTCCACCTCATACTGATAGTTTTCAATCCGTATTTTAACATTGTCGGGAAATATTTTACCTGAATTATTTGCAAAACAAGACCGATTGGTTTATTTTTGCAGAATAAAGGAAAAAAATGCATACATCAAGTTGGTAAGGACAAAGCAATTTATTATTGAAAAAGTGGCTCCCGTTTTTAATAAAAAGGAGGATGCCTGAACTTCATTTTCGGATTGACAGTCCCTGTTCGTTGCAACTTATAAATATTACAGTGCGACAAACAAATGAAAATATGAATAAGCCAGCCCGGAGGGCTACCTGTATACAAAGGTTTTCGTAAATATATGTAGATTGCAACGCTATTTTAAACTGCAGCCATAACAAACAAACAGGAATTTAATTATCAACGATATAAAAATCCGTGTTATCTGCGTCATCCGCGTTCTTTTGAGGCTGCCCTTTAAGTGATAGAAGCTGTGCTTGATGTTGTCTTTTTATTTGTTGTTTGAGCAGGATTTTTATTCAGGCTAAGTTTTCACTCCTTCTCCCCATACCCCTTAATCCGCTCCTCACAAATCCGTTTGGGAATATCTCGGAGCAGTTCCACTTTGGGAATCAACGCTTCATATCGGTTAGCACTTAAATATACTTAAGTTTTGGGATAGCACGTTTTTTTAGACCTTATGGAAAAAGTTCACATCAGTTTAATATTCATTTCGTGCTAATTTGTGTAATTCGTGGACAAATACCTTTCAAGACAGCTTCTTATTATTCTTTCTTATTGTTCTTCGTTAGCGGTATTATGGCGGATAATTAAAAAAGTTTTTGTCCGGCATGGAAAAATGAAAAGCCGAACAGGCAACAAGCGCAATTTTCGCCAAAAGATCCGTTGATTTCCCATTCATAATTCCGGGAAATATTATAACCTTTATATTTATTGAAATCGTGTTAAAAAACATAAAAACATAGAAAACTATTTTGGTTTTGAAAGTTTTTTACTATACCTTCGCAGCGATTTTTTATGACGGAAAATTAATGGATTCGGAAGTTAAAGATAAAATTATAGAAAGAGCCTCTTCTCTTTTTACCGAAAACGGCATAAAGGGAATTACGATGGACGATTTAGCCCAATACATGGGCATGTCCAAGCGTACCATATATGAGTATTTCAGAGACAAGGAAGAATTGATTGACGAATGCGTCCTTTACCTGGAACAGCTGCATGAACAACGGATGAAGCACATATCCGACCAGTCGGAAAATATGTTTGAACTCTTAATGAGAATCTATCAGGAAAGCCTGATGAATATGCAGAAAATAAACAAGAAATTTATAGACGATATTAAAAAGTATTTCCCAGAAATACGGGAACGCCACGACCGGAAAAAAGAGGAGAATATCCGCGAAAGCGTTCTGTTTTTCCAGGAAGGAATCAATGAAGGGTGGATTAAGAGCGAATTAAATCCTGAAATCCTCAGCCTGATTATTTCCGAGGAAATGGAATTGCTTTTTAACGGGA
Source organism: Prevotellaceae bacterium (assembly GCA_031271815.1). Lineage (GTDB taxonomy): Bacteria > Bacteroidota > Bacteroidia > Bacteroidales > Paludibacteraceae > RGIG9379. The sequence goes on from JAISVA010000026.1 coordinate 1,984, forward strand.
ATTTTTCCCTTTCTTCCAAATTTTCCTTCTTTGATGTTTATAAAACATTGTTTTTCATCTTCTTAAGAGGGATCGCAACAAATAAGGGAATGAAAATAATAGATAATTTCGTACAAAAGGAAGTAAATAAATAATTATACATAAATGAGAACGAAAAATTTATTTAGAGGAGTATTGATTACCGCATTATATGTGTTGACATACATAAATGTGTGTGGGCAGGAAGAGCTTTTACCGGATCGCCCGGAACAATCGCAGGTGCTGAACCTTGACCTGAAAAAAGCCATTGAGATCGCCATCAGTACCAATCCCACCATCAAAATAGCCGATATGGAGATTGAAAAAGCCGATTATGCACGGAAAGAAGTCATCGGAAGTCTGTTTCCCAACATCGGCGCATCGGCATCTTACCAGCGGACAATTGAAAAACAGGTGATGGCCGGCCTCGATCCGGGCGCATTCACCTCGGGAATTGCCGATATGCTGACGCCTATTTACGAAGCGCTTGCGGAAATGGGACACCCCGTTATGCCGCCTGCCCAGGAAGAGGGCAGCAGCGAACCGATGAAAATCGGTATGGACAATGCCTGGTCGGCAGGATTCAGTGCAGGCATGCCGCTTATCAACGTGCCGCTCTGGCAATCCATCAAACTGACTGCCGAAGCCGTAAACAGCAAAGTGGAAGCCGCACGCGCCTCTAAAATAGATATGGTGGCTGCGGTAACAGAAGCTTTTTACGGCATCCTGAACGCACAGGATTCGTACAACGTACTGTTGAAAAGTTTCGAAACTGCCAACGAAAACCTGCGGATTGCAAAAACGAGATACGAACAGGGAATGGCTTCGGAATACGATATGATACAGGCTGAAGTGCAGGTAAAAAATATGCAGCCGGCACTCCTTTCCGTTCAAAACGGCATTGAGCTGGCAAAATTACAGTTGAAAGTACTGATGGGCGTTCCGTCCATTCTACCGGTTTCGGTAGTCGGCACCTTAGCCGATTACGAGCGCGATATGTTTGAAATCGTGAATATCAGCGACGTAGATACTACATTGGCAGACAACCCGACCATTCGCCAGTTGGAAGTTTCCGCCAAATTGCTCGAAAGACAGCTGAAGCTGCAAAAAGCTCAATGGTACCCGACACTTTCGCTTTCATTTGTTTACCAATGGATTTCAAACAACAACGATTTCAAGTTTTCGGAATACCAAATATTTCCATACAGCATGGCTGGCGTTACATTATCCTTCCCTATTTTCCAGGGAGGAGCACGCTATTACAAGCAAAAGCAAGCCCGGATTGCCTACGACGAAATGGCTTACACCATGGAGAATGTACGCCAGCAATTGGGTATGCAGTTGCAGGCAAGCATAGACCAGATACGCCTTTCCGTAGAGCAGATCGGTTCTACCCTGGATGCGGTCGCACTTGCCGAAAAAGGAGTAACCATCTCCCAAAAACGCTATGAGGTCGGAGCCGGCTCCTCGCTCGAATTAATTTCATCCGAAAACGCGCTGACACAAGCGCGCCTCAACCATTACCAATCTATCTACAACTACATTGTAGCTAAAAATGCGCTGGATAAGGTGTTGGGAAATGCTTATAATGAGTATGTTAGATAGGTTTAAGGTTTAATATTATTAAGAACAATTATATGAAAAAGAGTAAGCAATTAACAGGAATGATGCTGGCATCGTTGATTTTGTTTTCTTCCTGCAATGGAGCTCAGGAAAAAAAAGCAGAAGATGCCGCAAGTGAGAAAGTTGACACGGTTTTAGTAAAAATTGACACGGTGAAACTCCAGCCGGTAGAACAACTATACAGCTTTACCGCTACGGTAGAACCCGAAGCGAAAAACAATATTGCCGCCTCCATGCCGGGACGTATCGTCGAAATATTGACCGAAGTAGGCAAAGAAGTACAAAAAGGACAGGTATTGGTCAAAATGGATCCGACCAGCCTGCTGCAAGCCCAAACACAACTTGCCAACCTGGAAGTTGAATACAAGCGCGCATCCGAGCTGTTTAATGCCGGAGGCGCTCCCAAGCAGGTAGTTGACCAGCTGCAAGTACAATTAGACAACTTGCGCACCACCTATAAGAACCTGTCCGAAAACGTCAATCTTGTCAGTCCCGTTTCCGGTGTCGTAACAGCCCGTAATTTTGACAACGGCGACATGTATTCGGGAGCTATGCCCATTCTGACAGTGATGCAGATCAGACCGGTGAAAATGAAAATCAACGTTTCCGAAACCTACTTCTCCCAAATCAAAGTGGGAATGAGCGTAGATATTCGCCTGGACGTATATCCCGACGAACCGTTCACGGGGAAAGTCAGCCTGATTTACCCGACCATCGACGCATCCACACACACATTCGCGGTAGAAGTTACCATCGCCAACGCCAACTTGCGCATACGTCCGGGAATGTATGCCAAAGCAACACTGAATTTCGGCACCCGGCAAAGCATTGTTGTGCCTGACGTAGCCGTTCAGAAGCAATCCGGCTCAAACGACAAGTTCGTATTCACGGTAGAAAACGGCACAGCCAAATACCACAAGGTTGAATTGGGAAGACGTTTAGCCGACAGCCACGAAATCCTTTCCGGACTAACGCCCGGCGAAATAATCGTAACCGCCGGACAAACACGCCTGATCGAAGGAACTCCGGTTGAAATTAAGGAATGAAGAGGAATGTAGGAATGAAGAAATGTAAGAATGTAGGAATGAAAATACACCTTGTTTCTTTATTCTTTAATTCCTTCATTCTTACATTTCTACATTCTTACATTTTTTTTCATTTTTAACTCTTAAATTAAAATAAAGTATGTCATTATATTCATCAGCGGTTAAAAAACCGGTTACCACAGCACTGATATTTGTGGGATTGGCGGTCATCGGGCTGTTTTCCTACACGCGGCTGGCGGTTGACTTGTTTCCGGAAATCGAAACAAACCAGCTCACCGTCATCATAGCCTATCCCGGAGCGAGCGCCTCCGACATTGAAACGAACGTGACGCGTCCGGTCGAAGACGTGTTGAACTCCGTCGAAAATCTGAAGAAAATTACTTCCCAGTCGAAAGACAACATGTCGCTCGTAACGCTGGAACTTAATTACGGCACAGATATTAATATCGCAACGAACGACGTCAGGGACAAACTGGATATGGTTAAATCCCGCCTACCCGACGAAATCAGCAATCCGATTATCTTCAAGTTCAGTATGGATATGATTCCCGTTGTGATCTATTCGGCAACGGCAAAGGAAAGCGTCAATTCCCTCTACAAGATCCTGGACGAAAAGATAGCCAACCCGCTGAACCGCGTAAACGGTGTGGGCGCCGTAACCATTGCCGGAGCGCCGCAACGCCAGGTGCAGGTAAACGTATCGCCCGAAAAGCTCGAAGCCTATAACCTCACGGTAGAACAGATCGGTAATATCATCCAGATGGAAAACCTGAACGTTCCCGCAGGTAGCTTTGACGTCGGAACCGAAACGTACGGATTACGCATCGAAGGCGAATTCAAGGAAAGCGACCAGCTGCTGGAAATCGTAGTAGGAAGCCGCGCCGGAAAGAATATTTACCTGAGAGACGTTGCAACCATCAACGACACCATTCAGCCGCGTATCCAGGAAACCTACACCAACGGGGTGAAAGGAGCTACGATTGTAGTACAGAAGCAATCGGGCGCTAATACAGTAGATATTGCCAAAACCGTCAACCAAATGATCCCGCAGCTGCAGAAAACGCTTCCGCCGGATATCGAACTGTCTATGATCATGGACAGCTCCACCTTCATCGAGGACTCGATCAGTAACCTGACGGAAACCATCGTGCTGGCAATTCTTTTTGTGGTGATCGTGGTACTGTTTTTCCTCGGAAGGTGGCGCGCTACCTTTATCGTTATCATCGCCATCCCGATTTCCCTCCTCGTTTCCTTTATCTACCTGATGGCAACCGGCGGAACGCTGAATATCATCTCGCTCTCGTCTATATCCATCGCAATCGGTATGGTAGTGGACGATGCCATCGTGGTACTCGAAAATATTACCAGCCATATCGAACGTGGAAGTACGCCTAAGGAAGCCGCCATTTACGCTACCAACGAAGTAGGTGTTGCCGTTATGGCATCCACACTCACCATCGTGGCGGTTTTCTTCCCGTTGACAATGGTAACGGGATTAGCCGGGGTGATGTTCGGACAGCTGGGCTGGATGGTTACTATCATGATCGTTACTTCCGTGGTCGTAGCCCTGTCGCTGACTCCGATGCTCTGCTCGCAGATGTTGCGGCTGACCAATACGCAGGGTAAACTTTTCGACAGGCTTTACGCTCCTATTCAGCGGGCGCTGGACAGGTTGGACGTATTCTATGCCAAAGTGGTGAACCTGGCAGTGAGAAACCGGAAAAAGACGCTGGTAATCTGCTTTTCCCTTTTCTTTGCTATCCTCGCCGTATCGTCGGTTTTCATCAAATTCGACTTTATGCCGGCATCCGATAACAGCATGGTTATGGTTGATGTATATCTTCCAACAGGAACCCGGATGGAAGTTTCGCGCGCCACAGCACTAAAAATCAACGATATATTAAAAGAAAAATATCCGGAGGTCAAGGTGCAGTCGTTCTCCGTCGGTCAGGCTGACGAAAACAACACGTTTGCCGCCATGAATGCCAATGCCACCAACCTGGTTAGCTACCGCATCCGCATGGTGGATCTGGAAGACCGTAAACGTGACATCTATGAAATTTCCGATGCGCTTCGTAAGGACTTGAGTAATATGCCTGAATTGTACAAGTTTAAGGTAACTCCGGGAGGAAGCGGCGGAATGGGAAGCGGATCAAGTACGGTAGATGTTGAAATCTACGGGTATGACCTGGCAACCACCGACCGCATTGCCAGTGAGCTGAAAAACCGCCTGGCAAATGTAAAAGGACTGCGCGACCTGATCATCAGCCGTCAGGATTACCGCACGGAATACCAGATTGACTTCGACCGCGAAAAGCTGGCTGAAAACGGGCTGAACTCAGGTACCGTTGCCAACTTTGTCCGCAACCGCATCAACGGGCTGATCAGCTCCAAATACCGCGAAGACGGCGATGAGTATGATATTGTTGTGCAGTATGACGAAAAGTACCGCCAGTCCATCGAAACCATCGAAGACATAACCGTTGTCAACAGCATGGGAGTACCTATTAAAGTCAGAGAATTGGGCAACGTAGTGGAAAAAACCTCACTTCCTCAGATTGACCGGCAAAACCGCCAGCGCATAAACATGGTACAGGGTTCCCTTTACAACGCTGCATTGAGCGACGTGGTAGCCGATGTCAACACCGTTATCGATGAAATGCGGAACGAAGGCAAAATCCCAACCGAAATCGGCATTCAGATCGGCGGAACATACGAAGACCAGCAGGATACAAACAGCGACCTCGGACTGCTGATGCTCCTTTGCGTACTTTTAGTGTATATCGTGATGGCGGCACAGTTCGAATCGCTCACCTATCCGTTCATCATCGTGCTGTCGCTCTGCTTCGGTCTGTCGGGCGTGTTGCTGGCGCTGATGCTCACCGGGCAGCCGATGAGCCTGATGGCCATGATCGGATTAGTTATGCTGATCGGTATCGTGGTGAAAAACGGTATCGTACTGATCGACTACATCAACCTGAACCGGGAACGCGGCATGTCGATCGACAAAGCCGTTATTTCTGCCGGAAAATCAAGGCTCCGCCCAATCCTGATGACCACCGCCACCACCGTTCTCGGTATGATTCCGCTGGCCATTCCGCGCGGAGCAGGTTCCGAAATGTGGCAGCCGATGGGTATCGCTATCGTAGGAGGATTGACCCTTTCCACCATATTAACCCTCATTTACGTACCGTCACTGTACTCCATATTCGGAGCCAATGGCGTAAAAAGGAACCGGAAAAAATTAAAGAAAATGAACCGGAAATGAACCGGACTGTAGAGATGGGGCTCACCCCGTCTCTACGCTGATTCGCACCATATTAATTGACCATTAATTATTAATTAAAATGAAAGCAATATTTATCCCCTATAATGAAGCCTATAAAGAACGCTTGATAGGCATATTAGACAAACTGAACATCAGAGGTTTTACTAACTGGGACGGCGTGCAGGGACGCGGCACCAAAAAAGGACAGCCTCACTATGGCGACCACGCATGGCCTACCATGAATGCCGCCATCTTCACAGTAATTGAAGACGAAAAAGTCGATAAACTGCTCGAAATCCTGCATTCGCTTGATATGGAGACCGAAGCGCAGGGACTGCACGCTTATGTGATGAATGTGGAAAAGATGGTATGATCAATAAAAATATAAACATTTGAGGACTGTCACTTTGCATCTCAACCTGACATAAAAAAATAAGATTATCCAGGTTAAAATACTTTTTTTATTATTCTCACAAGAGAGGAAGGTCAATTTGTTTTCATTTTAAGCATTCATCCGCGGATGGAAGCTGTTTTATTGTGAATATGCTGAATTTGATATTATTCCTAAAAATAAAAACGAACAATATATTTTATAACTGTCCGATATATTACTCCCAAGCCTCTTTCAACAGCCAATTTTTCGGTCGAAAATATTCATCCGGCGCGCTCGTTGAGGCAAAATATTTTTTGCCCTCCTGAAAACGGCCTGTAACATTCTTTCCCTGCACCTGTACAAGAATTTCCGCAGATGCAGGAATCTTCTTATACATCATTTTAAATATTCTCGCGTATACAAATCAACAGGATTAACCTGCATAATTTGCGAAGCGATGAACATTTTCAATTTTCGGGATTTGATAGAAACAACCCCGTTAATTAAACAACACTGATATTATAAACCAAAATTCTCAAATATTTGCAACAGAATTTGTATTTTTGACCAAATAAAAAATTCTGTATGAAAAATTTCGGTTTCATAAAAGTAGCATCTGCCATTCCGACCGTAAAAATAGCGGATTGTAAATATAATACTGCGCAAATCCTCTCTTTGATAAAAAAAGCGGAGATCGATCATATCCAAATCATATCTTTTCCCGAATTGTGTATTACGGCATACACATGCGGCGATTTGTTTCATCAGCAACTTTTGATAAAGTCGGCCCGCGAGCATCTTTCTTATTTATTGGAAGAGACAAAAAATTCGGAAATTGTTTTTATTGCCGGATTGCCTGTAATGCTTTCGAACAGGCTGTTTAATGCGGCTGCGATTTGTCAATCCGGGAAAATACTGGGCGTTGTGCCCAAAACATACTTGCCGAATCATAACGAATATTCCGAAAATCGCTGGTTCACTTCCGGAAAAGATGCGACGAGCGATGAAATCAGCCTGTGCGGACAGCGCGCTCCGTTCGGTTCCAACATCCTGTTTTCGGACGGAGAAGTCCGTTTCGCCGTTGAAATAGGAGAAGACCTTTGGGTTCCCCAATCTCCAAGCGCTCAACACGCGTTAAACGGTGCGCAGCTCATTTTTAATCTCTCTGCCGAAAATGAACTGACCGGCAAAAACAGCTATTTGAAACAGACGGTAGCCCAACAATCAGCCAAATGTGTAGCCGGATACGTATATTGTTCCGCAGGCTTCGGCGAATCGAGTACCGACCTTGTTTTTACTGGAAACGGATTAATTGCCGAAAATGGAACTTTTCTTGCCGGATCGAACCGGTTTTCTTTTGAAGAACAAATCATTGCCTCTGAAATCGACATTGAGCGGCTGAACAGCGACCGGTTAAAAAACAGCGGTTTCACACAGGAAAATCCATACGCAGCCGCTAACAATTACCGGACAGTCGCCCTCCGGCTTCCGGTGTTTGAAAAAACAGCCCTTTCGCGAACCGTAAACCCATATCCGTTTGTTCCGCCGGCTCCGGAAATGAAGGAGCGATGCGAAGAAATTTTCGCTATTCAGGCAAGTGGACTGGCTACACGACTTTTCCATACAAACATTAAGCAGGTTGTGCTGGGAATTTCGGGCGGGCTTGATTCCACCCTGGCATTGCTGGTTTGTGTAAAAACATTTGACAAGCTGAACATTCCGAGAAAAAATATTACCGGAATTACCATGCCGGGATTCGGGACAACCGGACGAACCTACAACAACGCCCTGCAACTGATGCGATCACTTGGCGTTTCGATCAGAGAAATCAGCATCAAAGCAGCGTGCGAACAGCATTTCAAGGACATCGGGCACGACCCGTCCGTCGCAGACGTTACTTTCGAAAACGCCCAGGCAAGGGAGCGCACACAGATATTGATGGATTACGCCAACCAGGTAAACGGTCTCGTAATCGGGACCGGCGACCTGTCGGAACTCGCGCTCGGCTGGACAACCTACAACGGCGACCATATCAGTATGTATGGCGTAAACGCTTCCATTCCAAAAACATTGCTCCGGCATTTAGTCCGTTATGCCGCCGAAACATCCGCAGATAACACATCAAAAGCAACACTATCGGACATCATCGACACGCCGGTCAGTCCCGAACTTTTGCCGGTAAACGAAGAAGGAAAATGCGACCAGAACACGGAAAATCTTGTCGGTCCGTATGAGCTGCACGATTTTTTACTGTACTACACGATCCGCTTCGGATTCAGTCCTGCTAAAATATTCTTTCTCGCTACACAGGCATTTGAAAACAGGTATAGCCGGGAAATTATTAAAAAGTGGATGCGGGTGTTTTTCAGCCGGTTTTTCAGCCAGCAGTTCAAACGCTCCTGTTCGCCCGATGCGCCTAAAGTCGGTTCTGTTTCGTTGTCGCCACGCGGCGACTGGCGTATGCCGAGTGATGCAAGCAGTGAAGAGTGGTTGAATAATATGGAGAATTAACATTAAATTCTACAAATCTAACGTAATTGTAAAAATTATTCTTTCAAATTTGTATTTTGATAATGAAACTCTGCATCGCCGAAAAGCCAAGCGTCGCCCGCGAAATCGCCGCCATTCTGGGAGCCAACTCAAGGCGTGACGGATACCTGGAAGGAAACGGATACCAAATCACCTGGGTATTCGGGCACCTGTGTACGCTGAAGGAACCGCACGAATACAATCCGTCGTGGAAACGATGGTCATTGTATGACTTACCGATGATTCCGCCGCGATTCGGCATACGGCTGATTGAAAACGAGGGATCGAAAAAGCAATTCAACATCATCGAAAAGCTCGTTCAACATGCCGACGAAGTGATTAACTGCGGGGACGCCGGTCAGGAAGGAGAACTGATCCAGCGCTGGGTGCTGCAAAAAGCCGGCTGCAAATGTCCGGTCAAGCGGCTTTGGATTTCCTCGCTGACCGAAGAGGCTATCCGCGAAGGATTTAACAACCTGCGTCCGCAGGAAGATTTCAACAAGCTGTATGAAGCCGGTTCGATGCGCGCCATCGGCGACTGGCTGCTTGGGATGAATGCCACACGCCTCTACACGCTCCGGTACGGACAAAACAAGCAAGTACTGTCCATCGGCAGGGTACAAACCCCTACCCTCGCCCTGATTGTAAACCGGTTTCTGGAGATTGAAAATTTCAAGCCCGAACAATACTGGGAGCTGAAAACAGTTTACCGCGAAGTTACTTTTTCTGCCACAAAAGGAAAATTTACTTCCGAAGAAGAGGGACGCCAGTTTCTCGCCATCGTAAAAGAAACGTATTTTGAAGTTACCGATGTATCCACCAAGAAAGGAACGGAATCGGCGCCGCGGCTGTTCGACCTCACTTCACTGCAGGTGGAGTGTAACAGGAAATTCGCCTTCTCGGCGGAAGATACGCTCAAACACATTCAATCGCTGTATGAGAAAAAAGCAACCACCTATCCGCGTGTCGATACCACCTACCTGAGCGAAGATATATATCCGAAAATTCCGGAAATACTTCGCGGATTGAAAAATTATGACGCACTGACGCAATCCGTTTTGGCAACAACCATTCCGAAAACGAAAAAAGTTTTTGATAACGCTAAAATCACCGACCACCACGCTATCATACCCACCGGCATACAACCGGCAAACCTGACTGCCGGCGAGCAAAAAGTATTTGATTTGGTGGCAAAACGGTTTATCGCTAATTTTTACCCCGATTGTCAAATATCTACGACAACTGTTCTCGGTAAAGTGGATAAAATCGAGTTTAAAACATCCGGGAAACAGATTTTAGCGCCGGGCTGGCGCGTTGTTTTCGCAAAAGAAAAAGAGGAAGACGAAAGTGAAAACGAAAAAGACGATGAAAAAACACTGCCGTCCTTTACAAAAGGAGAACGCGGACCGCACACGCCCGATCTGAACGAAAAATGGACTCAACCACCCAAACCATACACCGAAGCCACCCTGCTCAGGGCGATGGAAACAGCAGGCAAACAGATGGAAGACGGAGAGCTGCGCGACTTGCTGAAAGAAAACGGAATCGGTCGTCCATCCACGCGAGCAAACATTATCGAAACACTCTTCAAACGCAACTATATGCGGAAAGAGCGGAAAAACATCTACCCCACAACCACCGGTGTAGAGTTAATTCAAACCATACAACAGGAACTGCTCAAATCGGCCGAACTGACCGGACAATGGGAGAAGAAACTTCGCCTCATTGAACGAAGCCACTATGAGAGCAGTACTTTCCTGACTGAACTAAAAACGATGGTTTCCGAAATTGTGCAAACAGTTAAAAACGACTCCGGCAAGCGAATAACTATCGAAGAAAGGATTGAGGGGACAAAAAAAGAGACAAAACCAAAGCCCGAAAAACCGGCAACAACGAAAGAAAAACCGCACAAAAAAGTTAGCGTACAAAAACCGGAAGGCCTCTCCTGCCCTGTTTGCCGGCAGGGAATTGTGCTCAAAGGCAAAACCGCTTATGGCTGTTCAGGTTGGAAAAACGGATGCAAGCTGCGTATTCCTTTTTCCATAGAAAATCATTCGTTTACGGAAAAAGAAGTCGTCGAACTGTTGGAGAAAAAAGAGGTTAAAACAGGCGGAAACAGGAAAATCAGCCTGAACCAGATCGGAGAAATACAGTAAATACGTCTTACTCGAAAAATCAGATTGAAATTTCAAGTCCGAAGTTAATGCCATTTGACATTAACTCCGGACTTTGAAATAGAAATTATTTTGAGGTATCTAAATAGCAAATTAAATAAATGATTGTAGCCAACCGGAATGTTCTAAAAAAGTCAAAAACGAACTGAAAATACAATTAAAGATTATTAACGCCACAAAGTTACAATAGCAAAACATTATTGTAACTTTGTGGCGTTAATAAATTTATACCGTATATGGATAAACAAAGAAGAAATACCAAAACAAAACAATTGGTAATGAAAGTTTTGGAAAACTCAAACTCGGCTCTTTGCCACGAAGAAATCGAAAAACGCCTGACACAAAAAATAGACAGGGTAACTATTTACCGTATTTTGCAAAGCTTTTGCGATGACGGCAAAGTACACAAAATAATAGATAAAGACGGAAGAACCTGTTATGCCCTGTGCCACAACTGCACTACCGGAAATCACCACGACAATCACCCGCATTTTCATTGCATTGGCTGCAACACGATTACCTGTATGGAGCAACCTGTTGTCCAACAGGAACTTCCTTCGGGATATAGGGCAATATCCATGTCCTCGTATATTACCGGTTATTGCCGGAAATGCAGCGGCATGCTGAAGACCCTCTGTTTACTCGTGCTGTTTTTTGCAGGACAAATAAATGGTTCTGCGCAAACGCGAATAAGGGTTTTGGACAAAGAATACAATACACCGGTCGCTTATGCCAATGTCTATTATCCGGACACAAAAACAGGCACGATAACCGATACGCTCGGACAATTCAACGTGAATTTTTCAATGCCGCAGGTTTTAGTGCAAATTTCCGCTATTGGCTACCAGACTTTCTTCAATCGCATACATCTGAATGAAAACGAACAGGTTATTTACTTGCAGCCTTCTGCGCACGAATTGCAAGAGGTCATTGTGTCGGGTAATATTTCCCGTTTACAGGGCGAGAATGTGATGAACGTAGAAAAACTGAACATAACCAACGGAACCGTACACGGCATTTCGCTTGCCGACAAGTTAGCTTCCATTGCGGGAATAGACAATTTGAGTACGGGATCGGGCATTGGAAAACCTGTTATTCGCGGGTTAAGCGGAAACCGGATTGCTGTCTTTTCGCAGGGAATACGCCTCGAAAATCAGCAATGGGGCGATGAACACGGACTTGGACTTGACGAATACGGCTACGAGCGGGTGGAAATTATTAAAGGTCCAGCCTCGCTGTTGTATGGCAGTGATGCGCTGGGTGGCGTGCTTTATTTTGTGGACGAACGCTATGCAAAAAACAACAGCATTGAAGCCGTTCTCAGTTCGGAATTTAACAGCAATTCGCTCGGACTCAGGAATAACGGCGCTTTCAAAATATCAAAAAACCGGCTGCATTGGAATTTATTCGGCGGATATAACACATATACGGACTATAAAGACGGAAACAATCATTTCGTTCCGAACAGTCGCTTCAATACCGGGAATTTAAAAACGGTACTGGGATACACTGGAAATAAATTTACCTCTTCGTTAAAATACAATTTTTTGAAAGAAAAATACGGGTTGACGGAAGCCGGAGAACACGAACATGAAGAAGATCACGAGGAGGAAGAGGAAGAGCATGAACACGAAACGGAAGAAAGCTATAAAAACGGAAGAAAGCCATTTTTGCCTTACCAGGATTTAACCACGCATATCATCAGCTCCGAAAATATTTTCTTTTTTGACAATGCCTCCAAGCTGAAAATAGATATCGGTTATGTTTTCAATAACAGAAAAGAATTTGAACATGAACATGAAGAAGCTGATGAACATGAGCATGAAGAGCATGAGCGCAATGAGGCAGAAGCGCACGGACACGATGAAGCTGCATTAAATATGAACCTTCACACTTTTTCATACAATGCTAAATGGTATTCTCCACGATGGAATGATCGCTGGACATTGACGGCGGGAAGTCAGGGAATGGCGCAGAAAAACGCCAATCACGGCGAGGAAATCCTGATACCCGATGCAGATACGTATGACTTCGGCGCTTTTGCTATGACCGATTTTTATTATGCTCAAAAAGCCTATTGGCAACTTGGATTACGATACGATATTCGGTTTATTTCGAGCGAAGTATTTAATAAACAATATCATTCGTTTAATTTTTCCACCGGAATATATCAACCCATTGCCCGGGATTTTTCGTTCCGCCTGAATCTGTCTTCGGGTTTTCGCGCACCTAATATGTATGAGCTGCTGAGCAACGGCATTCACCACGGAACGAATCGATACGAAATCGGGAATCCCGGTTTGAAAACGGAAAACAGTTATCAAACAGATGCATCGTTAAATTACAACGCGAAACACATTGAATTTTTCATCAATCCCTATTTCAACTATATACGCAACTATATCTACCTGGAACCGGCGGCCGGAGGGATAGACAACATTCCTGTCTTCAACTATACGCAACGCGACGCTTTCCTGTATGGCGGCGAGGCAGGTTTCCATTTGCACCCGCACCCGTTGGACTGGCTGCACGTTGAAGGTTCATACGGCAGTACTTTCGGACAGGATACGCAACAAAATGAGCTGGCATTAACGCCTTCGCAGAAAATAAATGCTATGGTCAGCGCCAACTTTTTATTCAAAAAAACGGTACGGAAATTCTCCGCTTATTTACAGAATCAATATTCATTTGCACAAAACAGGGTTGCCGAAAACGAGCTTCCAACGCCCGGATACGATTTGCTGAATGCCGGCATTATGTTTGAATTTGGTATAAAATCCCAATTGATACAGTTGAATATATCTGCGAATAATCTGTTAAACGAAACGTATTACGATCATTTGTCGCGTTATAAGGTACATGAAATTTATAATATAGGACGGAGTTTTAATGTCAAACTGGTGTTGCTGTTATCGGGTAATTTAAAATAAATCAACTGTTCATCTTTTCCAAAACGAAGGCATCAACATAAAAAGTACCGTAAAGATTTCCAACCGTCCGGTAAGCATCAGAAAAGAGGCATACCACTTTGCTGCATCGGGAAACAGGGAATAGTCATCCATCGGACCGACTGCGCCCAATCCGGGACCGACGTTGCTCAGACATGACACTACCGTACCTACCGATTCAATAAATCCGATTCCCAGCAAAGTAAAAATCAGTATGCTTATAATGGCAATCAGCGCGTAAAGCACCACAAACGCCAGGATATTGTTTATGATTTGAACGGGAACTACCTTCTGGTCGAATTTTACGGGAATAACTGCATTCGGATGCAGAATCCGCTTAAACTCATAATAGCTGTTTTTCAGCAATAAGGCTACACGAACGGTTTTTATCCCTCCCGTACTGGAACCCGTACATCCGCCCATAAGCATAATAAAGCACATTAAAGTCCATAAAAACGGAATCCAGCTCATATAATTTACAGTAGTATAGCCCGTCCCGGTCATTAATGCAACAACTTGAAAAGTAGCGGATCGGGCTGACGATTCTACGCCCATATTCCCGGAAAACAAAAGTACAGCCATTGTAATAAAAGAGAAACCGAAAGCAAAAAGGATGTAGAATCTGAACTCTTCGTCTTGGTATAGCTTCTTAAAATTTCCTTTTAACGCCGAATAGATAACTGCATAATTCATCCCTGCTGCCAGCATAAAGAAAATAACAACGTATTCGATAAAGGGAGAATCCCAGTAGGCAATACTGGCATTTTTAGTTGAATAACCGCCGGTTGACATGGTTGTAAAGGAATGGCAAACGGCATCAAAAAGGTCCATTCCGCCGATTTTCAGCAGTATAACTTCAATTAGTGTAAGCGACGCATAGATAGCCCAGAGCAATTTGGCTGTTTGAGCCACGCGTGGACGCAGTTTGCCTTTAGTGGGACCCGGAACTTCGGCTGCATACAGCTGCATCCCGCCGATACCGAAAATTGGCAGAACTGCCAAAGAAAGTACGATTATTCCCATCCCGCCGAGCCACTGCGTAATGCTTCTCCAAAATAATAATCCGTGAGGAAGCACTTCAATATCGCTAAGGATGGTTGCCCCTGTAGTAGAAAATCCGGACATTGTTTCAAAAAACGCATCGGTATATTCCGGTATATATCCGCTAAGGAAAAACGGAAGCGAACCAAACAGAGAAAATACTACCCAGATGAGCGTAACAATAAGATATCCTTCTCTTTTTTCCAACTGTTGGAGGGAATCTTTTTTTATTGAAAAATAGGACAGTAAAGCCACTGCAAGCGTAACGGAAAAGGAGATTAACAGCGAATAAAAATCCGGCTCTCCGTATATGTATGATACGGCTGCGGCAAGCAACATAAATGCAGCTTCAAAAAACAGCAGGGATCCGATTGTATGTAAAACCAGCTTAATATTGATTATTCCATCCTGTTTCATCTGTTTACATTCATTTTTAAATTATTGGCGGATGGTACATCCAAATAAATATCGGCTCGTGTGTCTATTTTTTGACGTGGTTGTTTCATAGTAACATTGCGCGTAACAAAATTTAATTTTTAAGAGAACAGTTTAGCTATTTTATGTATGCTGGAAGAAAGGCAAAAAATAACCACATCATCATCCGGCAAAATGATTGTGTCGCCGTTTACGATACATCCTTTTCCGTTACGAATAATGCCGCCGATAAAAAAATCTTTCGGCAAGCGCAGGTTTTTAATCTTGTCCTTTGTGATTTTCGAACCTTCCCTGGCTGTTAATTCAACCACATCGGCGTTCACGTAGGTCAGGTTTTTTACTTTACAGACATCCACATCGAGCGTATATTGGTAAATATAATCGGCAGCAAGCAGTTTTTTATTAATAATAGCGCCTATATCCAAACTTTCGGCTAATTGGATATAATCAATATTTTCCACCTCTGCAATCGTGTTTTTTATACCGAATCTTTTGGCGGCAGTGCAGGCTAATATGTTTGTTTCGGAACTGCCGGTCAGGGCAACAAATACATCCATAGACTCAATGCCCTCCTTTTTCAACAATTCAATATTGCTTGCATCTCCCAGAATAACCATCGTGTCGTCTAACTGTTCAACCAATTTTGTAGTTCTACTTCTATCCTTTTCTATTAATTTTACACTTATATTATCCGGAAGATTTTTCACGGTCTTAACAGCAATGCGGCTACCTCCTATGATCATCAGATCTTTGGTATTGATTACTTCTTTACCGGCTTGTTCCCTCACATGAGATACATATTCTTTTGTTGTGATAAAATAAGCAATATCATTGGGTAACACTTCATCGTTACCTGTTGGAATAATTGTATCCGCACCACGCCGAATAGCAACGATGCGGTAATTGGAACTGTCGGGCAGGTACATCAGCTTTTGATTAACAATGGGAGCATTACCGCGCACTTTTATCGCAGTCAGGATCAAGGCTTCATTTTGGAAATCCATCCATTGCCTGACCCAGTTTATCCGCACATAATCAGCTATTTCCTCTGCCGCCAGCATTTCCGGATATACAAGAGCATTGACGCCCAGCTTCTCGAAAAAATTCTTATTTTCAGGAAGTAAATATTCATAATTATTAATCCTCGCCAGCGTTTTTTTTACCCCTAAATTTTTAGCAAGGACACAAGCCGTGATATTTTGACATTCGAAAGGGGTAACGGCAATAAATAAGTCGGCAGACGAGATTCCGGACTCTTTCAGATCATTAATAGAGGTTCCCGATCCGGTAACGCTTATCAGGTCGTAATTAGATTCCAATTGCTGCAATTTCTCCTCATTGTCATCAATCAGAACAATGTCATGATTCTGGCGGGAAAGCATTTTAGCCAAATGGGTGCCTACTTCGCCTGCGCCTGCTATAATTATCTTCATACAAAGAAAATTACGTTTTTATTTCAAAAAAAGACCGCGTAAAAATAGGCAATTTTTCGATAAAAGAAGAAAAAAGGAAAAATATTTCAATTTTATTTTTGAATTTGCAATTAATAAATGAAAATCAAAAATTTAAATATATCCGGTTGTGTTATAAAAAGCATGTCATTAAATTTATTAAAAAAAACTAACAGCTAAAATTCAGGATGAGTAAAATTCCGGATGCTACGGAGCAAAAAGGAAAACCCTTATTTGCACTGTAAATCAACAAAATAAGAAAATTTTCATTTCTGAATCAATTTATATTCTGATCATTTTATGTGTAACAATAAGTTTTTTTATTAGAAAAAATATGCTAAAATTACTGTCGAACAAAGTTTAAACCTGTCCTTATAAGGTAAAATTAACAGAATTGTAATAAAAAAAATCGTACTTTTGCCGCACATAAAACAAATTTTAATGTATTAGAATAAAAATAAAATATGTACAAGAAAAATCCGATAGAAAAAATCAGCCAGCCAATCTCGCAATTCATAACGAACGAAAGATCGGGCGGTATTGTGCTTGGCGTTAGTGTTTTATTGGCATTATTTATTGCTAATTTTGCACCTTTGTCAAAACATTATTTCGAAATATTAGAGATGAAAATCGGTCTGCAATTCAACGGGCAATCCTATTTGGAATACGACATTCTGCATTGGATTAATGACGGATTGATGGCAATTTTCTTCTTCGTTATAGGGCTTGAATTGAAAAAGGAATTTATCGACGGTGAGCTTTCCAACCCCCGCCAAGCTATTTTGCCCATTGGTGCGGCATTAGGCGGAATGATGGTTCCCGCATTGATTTACATCTCCCTCAATCCGCTCGGTGAAGCGCATCAGGGCTGGGGAATACCGATGGCAACAGATATCGCTTTTGCGCTGGCAGTGCTGTTTGCCCTGGGTAAAAAAGTGCCTTTTCCGTTAAAAGTATTTCTAACAGCCGTAGCGGTGGTAGATGATTTGGGAGCAGTCATTGTCATTGCATTCTTTTATACCTCCGAAATTTCGGTGATGAGCCTTCTGTTTGGGTTAGGCGCGGCATTTTTAATGTTTATCGGCAATAAAGCGGGCATACGCAATATTTTATTTTATGCCATCTTAGGTATCGGCGGCGTTTGGCTTGCATTTTTGCTTTCGGGCATCCACGCTACAATCGCTGCGGTAATTGCAGCCTTTATGATACCCGCCGATGTAAAAATCAAGGAAGATGTTTTGTTGAAAAGAATAAGAAAACACCTGAATCGTTTTAAATACGTTGACATGAACGATAAAATGCCGACATTAACAAAATCCCAACTGTTTATCCTGGAAAAAACAAAAGAAGATTTGAACAGGGCAATGCCGCCCTTGCAACGTCTTGAACACCGGCTACACCCGTTTTCCACATTCATCGTTCTGCCGATATTCGCACTGGCAAATGCCGGTGTATCGCTTAGTCTGGATATGAATACATTATTCAGTACACATATAATGCTCGGCGTAACGCTCGGCTTACTGATCGGAAAAGTAATCGGAGTATCAGGAGCAACTTTTTTGTTGATCAAAACCAAAGTTGCTCTTAAGCCGGAAGGCATGACACCTCGTAATCTACTGGGTATCGGGATGTTGGCTGGTATTGGGTTTACCATGTCTCTATTCATTACCTCGCTGGCATTTACCAATGCCGAATATGAGACACAGGCAAAAATCGGCATTTTTACTGCATCAATCATCGCAGCTATATCCGGTTTCCTTGTTCTTAGTATAAATAAGAAACAATAACTACGGTGGAATAAAAAAAGCCATGAGCGCAAAATGTTTTAAATATTTTGCGCTCATGGCTTTTTTGCGATTCTTTAAACACGAATACCCAAATCCATTAAAGGAGATTAGGGGCAATTTTTAATCTTTTATCACTCTGCCTGCCACGATATTCCAGTCAATGATGTTCCACAATCCTTTAATATGGTCGGCTCTGCGGTTTTGGACATCAAGGTAGTAGGCATGTTCCCACACGTCAAAGGTCAAGAGAGGAATATGTCCTTCGCGCAACGGATTGCCGGCATTGCTTTCATTGATGATTGACAGACTGCGGTCTCTACTTTCGACCAGCCAAACCCAGCCCGAACCGAACAGCGACACTGCGGCATCGCTAAATTCCTGGCGGAACTTCTCGAAGCTACCCCATTTTTTACTGATTGCTTCGGCTAATACGCCTTTCGGCTCGCCTCCTCCCTTCGGAGAAAAAGTTTCAAAATAAAAGATGTGATTCCAAGTCTGCGATGCGTTATTAAATATTGCTCCATCTGCAGATCTGATCATCGCTTCCAGCGTTTCACCTTTGAAACGGGTTCCTTCGACCAGTTCATTCAGTTTATTTATATACGCTAAAAGATGTTTTCCGTGATGAAATTCCAATGTCTGTTCGGAAATAGCCGGTTGTAAAGCGTCCTTCGCATAAGGGAGGACCGGTAGTTCAAATTTCATATCTCAATATTTTTTAATGTTTAAATATAACAGATGAAAAAGGGAAAAAGTTTTTAGAAAGAAAAAGGGAGAAATAATACATAAAAGTATTATTTCCCCCTTTCACCCGTTATTTATTCTTTTATTGAAGGGAGAACCTGATCGGCAATGTAAATCTTGTCCTAACCGCTTTCCCCTGTTGTTTTCCGGGAGACCACGGCGGCATAAGTTGAACTACGCGGATAGCTTCTTTATCAAGACTCTCGTGTACACCGCGTACGACTGTTACATCTACAATTTTACCGTCTTTGTTTACAACAAATTGAACGTAAACAGTCCCATGTATTCCGGTTTCGGCGGCAATAGTAGGATATTTCATGTTTTTTCTAAGAAATTCCATTCTTGCTTTATCTCCTCCTGGAAAAGCCGGCGGAGTTTCCACAACGACGAAAATTTCTTCAATCACTTCTTCCGGCTGCTGTACAACAACAGGGATTTCTACCGGCGTATCATCGTCTTGCGAAACAATAACCGGCTCTTCCGTTTCTATGTTATCATCTACAATGGTTAATACATCCTGAATTACCTGTGCCGGAGGCGGAGCCTGTACTTCCGGCGGTGGTTGGTCTTGTGTGGTATTCATTATGATTTCTTCCTCTTCTGCTGCAAAAGGATCTTCTGCAACTTCAATTTTTTTGATTGATTGCGTCCACTCAAATCCGATGTACATAAGCGCAAAAACCATTACAAATCCGATTAAAACGAACATCGAACGCTTGTTTTCCAAGTCTGCTTTGGGCGATTTCTTAACTTCCATTTTCTATGAATATTATAATTATACTACAATTTTATAAAAAATTCCTACTTGCAGGCAAATGTAAGATAAAAATTTAATATCTACTTTACTTTGCCTGTTTTTTTTGATAAAAAACACTTCTAATTGACAACTTGTAAATTAGCGTATTCTTTTGTGTAGCGCAACATCTGTTCGGTGAAATTCTCGCCGTATTCTATTTTTACATCAATTATCTGTCCGTCTTTATTCAGTACCGGTTTGTAAACCGGATTGACAAATCCCTTGTAAGGAGCCAAACCGAGAGCTTCGTACCGTTCTTTTACCTCTTTGTGCAATTCCGGATCAACTTTCACTCCGTAAGTTTCGACCAGCTCTTTTGCAGCATTGAAATCGCCTTCCGACTTAATTCGCTGTATTTCAGCCAAAAGCGCCCCGACCAGTTCGCGCATTTTTCCATAATCGTTAATCACTACAAACGTTTTGCCGTCTCGCCGGGCAAATTCCACAACACGCTCTTCGGCTCCTTTTTCCAGTACCCAACGGGCAATGAGTTGGCGGTTTCTCATGTGCGACTCTTCGATGTTGTTGCCCAATTCGATTCTTGTCAGTTGCGTCATCAAACCATTCATCATAAAGCGGTAATATTCGGCTTTGTATGCCTCTTCGTCCGGCAACAGAGCCAATTCAACCAATTTTTTATCCGCAATATAATACAGTGCGAAAAGGTCGGCGCGAGCCTCTTCGATTGTTGCTCCGTAAGCTTTTAATGCATCCGGATTAACTCCCGGCAATAACTGACCGGAACCGTGTCCCAGGCATTCGTGCAAGTCAACTTCAATATTTCCGGTAGCGAAACCGTATTCATCTATCAACCGGATTTCTTCGGCGCTCCATACAAATTCCTGCGCAAATCCGCTTCCTTTTCCGGCTTTATCATAAGCCTCTGTGATGTTCTCAATGGTGACGGATTTGGATCCGTGCATCTGCCGTATCCAGTTGCTGTTTGGAAGATTAATTCCTATCGGCGTTGGCGGAAAGCAGTCGCCGCCAAGCATCGCCGCAGTAATCACTTTTGCCGAAACGCCTTTTACCACTTTTTTCTTGAAGCGGGAATCAACCGGCGACCGGTCTTCAAACCACTGAGCATTGCTGCTGATAATTTCAGTACGTTTGGTCGCCTCCAAATTCTTGAAATTGACGATGGATTCCCAACTTGCCTTGATTCCCAGCGGGTCGCCATACGTTTCAATGAATCCGTTGATAAAATCAACACGCGAGTTCAAATCTTTTACCCAACGGATGCTGTATTCGTCAAATGTCTTTAAATTTCCGGTGAGATAATATTCTATCAGCGTTTTAATGATTTGTTTTTGCTGCTCATTCTCAGCCACATCCTGCGCTTTTTCGAGCCAATAAACTATTTTTTCGATGGCAAGCGTGTACATTCCGCCCTCCTTCCATTGTTTTTCCACCATTTTCCCATCTTCTTTCATCAGCTTGCTATTCAATCCGAAAGAGATTGGCGTTAGGTCGTTCGAGTCTTTCATTGCATCATAAAAACTCTCTACTTCCGCCTGTGTTACTCCCTCGTAATAGTTGTTGGCAGAAGTAACGATCAAATCTTCGCCGGGCGTCTGATTTACCCTTTTGGCATAAAGATTTTTGTCGAACATAACGGGAATAATCGCCTCTAACAGCGTGTTTACATTGCCGTTATACGCATAGATGGGAAGTGTTTCCGCAGGAATGGAGCGCACGGCTTCCTCAAAGAAAGCCTGTTCAAATCCCGGTTCAAACTTATCCATTGCATAATGGTGATGGATGCCGTTGGAAAACCAAACTCTTTTCAGGTAAGTTTCGAATTTTTTAAAATTGCCGGAATCGCGGTCTCCTTTGTAATTTTCGTACACAGCTTCAAGCGTTTTCCGTATCGAAAGGTTGTATTTGTTGTTTTGGTCATACAAAATATCCCGTCCTTCAATTGCTGCTTTTGAGAGGTAATAAATCAGTATTTTTTGATTTAATTTCAACTCTTCAAATCCGGGAACCTGATAACGCAGCACTTCCAAGTCGGCAAACCGGTCGACTGAATACGAAAAATTTCCATTGTTTGCAGGCGCATTTTCCCTGCAACCCACTGTTGTCAGTAAATAGATCATCGTTACTATTATTGTTATGTATTTTTGCATGTTCACTCTTTATTCTTTACATCAATATTTTCTTCAAACTCCCATTTTCCTTTTTTCAAACGGAAAGCGTCGTATGTAAAATCGGGTCCGTAATAGGAATATACGTTTGTATAAACCGGTTCGAGGGGTATCAAGTGGTCGAATATTATTTTTTTCATCTTACTGTCGTAAGCCAGCGAAATTTTTGCCTCTGCATTGTATTCTAAAACGAACCGCTGATGTGTTTTGTTTTTCTGTTTCAACACCAATTTTCCGAAAAGGGCGTTTCCCTTCGCGTCAAAATTCAATATTTCGATTAATTTATACTCGGATGCCGCATTATTCCTTGCCCAGCCTAAAAGCACATAATAGTTTTCTTTCCTGTATTTCACCGGAATAATCCTGTAATACAAAGCTCCGTACCAATCATTTGCCGGTATCCGTTTGTTATTTAAAGGTTGATAGGCTTCGTTCTTGACAGTCAGCGGAATGGTCTTGACGGTTTTGTCTTTTGTTTTGTACTGGATAAATCCGCCATAATGATATGTTTTATCGGCAAGCGGATAATTCCACGTATAAATTTTCACCTTTCCATCGTCCGAAAGCACTTTTCCGACAAAGTTCAGCGAAGAATAAGAGTTTGAAAAAGATTCCGGATTTTGTAATTCTTCGGTAAAGAGTTTTGTTATTTTATCGTTTATCGCTTTTTTCTCACTGTCCGAAGAACTTATTTTTAATGAATCAAACAAACCGGCAATTCGTTTTTCGTTTTCGGAAATAGAAGCTTGCTGTCCCCAAAGCGCGGGCAAGGATAGCAACAACAATATGGTAATTAGACCTTTATACATTAATATTTTAAGTTGAACAATTTTTAATTTCCAATGAATATCCGGACGATTTTATTCATTCTGTAAAAACCTTATTTTCTGATGTCAGGATAATCCGGTTATTTGTTGCCTGTTTATCAAAAATAAAGAGCCTTTTAATAAAGCTCTTTATTCTAATTCAAAAACGAGAATTTATCTACTTTTTTATATAAATTAACAATCCAGCATAATTTTATTATCTTCCGCCAACTTCCTCATATTGAGAATAGCGTATCTCATTCTTCCCAAAGCGGTATTGATGCTTACACCGGTATTGTCGGCAATTTCCTTAAAGCTCAAATCTTCGAAATACCTCATTTTCAGTACTTCTTTTTGATTTTCGGGGAGATGTTCCATCAGTTTGGCGACATCTTCAAAAACCTGCTCGCGTACCATATAGTCTTCAATGCATTCATCGCACAACTTCACATTGTTGAACAGGTCAACTCCGCTTTCCTCATTTGAAATGGTATTTTCATTTCGTTCGCGACGGAAATAGTCGATAATCAAATTGTGGGCAATACGGGAAATCCAGGCAATAAACTTTCCCTTCTCCGTGTATCGTCCCTGTCGAATGGTTGTGATGGCTTTTATAAAGGTCTCCTGGAACAGGTCATTGGCTAAATCCCTGTCCTTCACCGAATGGTATATATAAGAAAACACTTTGCTCTTGTGTCGCAACAATAAAATGTCAAATGCCTCGTTTGTATCATTTACATACAATTCAACCAATTCTTCATCAGTCAATTTTTCTAACATTTCCATAATCTTTGCTATTTAAGTTAAGAGTATGAGTGTCTGTCAATAGGCAATGTGCTTTTAATTAATAATTATGTAGTTATTTGAACTTACAAATATAGAAAATAAAAATGAGATTAAAAAAAATTGATTGTTAATATTTTAAAACTCCACTACCGTAATTCCTGCCCCGCCAAATTGCACATGCTCATCGCGGAAGCCGGAAACCCCGTGAACGGTTTTCAGGTAATCGCGAATCAGTTGCCGCAGGGCTCCCGTACCGGTTCCGTGAAGTATGCGAACCTGATCAACATTTATCATCAGCGCGTCGTCAATAAAATAAGTAACCGCTTGCAGCGCCTCATCGCCACGCATACCGCGCACGTCGATTTCGCGCTTAAAATTTAACTTGCGCCGGTGCATATCATCGGAAGTGGCGCTGCTCACAAAACTTGTTTTTGACGTCTCGCGCCTGATCCGGTTTTTGCTTATCTTCTCCAACTGATCCAATCTGACGGACGATTTCAGTTGTCCGAAAGCAACAACGGCGCTTTTCTCCTGCACTTCCAGCACTTCGCCGTGGCTTGTCTGTCCTTTCAGGCGAACCAAATCTCCGGCCTGAATTCCCTCTTTTGTCTCTTTTCCGTTTTGCGACTGTTTTTCTCCGGAACGATTTTTTTTCAGTTCACGCTCCTTTAATTTCGCAATTTTACGGTTGATAAATTCATTTTCTTCACTGTTTTCGTCCGAAATGCTGGCACGAAATTCGTCTAATTCTTTTCTCGCTTCGCGTGTTTTCTCTTTTTCTGCCTGAGCTTCTTTGATTTTCCGAACGGTATTTTCGATTATTGCATTCGTTTGAGAAAGAAGCTGTTGCGATTCTTTTTTTGCCTCGCGTATCCATTCTTTCCGTTGTGAAGCGATGTTTTTCAGTTCTGTCTCGTATTTTTCAGTCAGCTCTTCCAGCCGTTTTTCCTTTTGGCGGATATTTTGCCTTTTTCCTTCCCAGTAACGTTTGTCGCGAGCGATTTCTTGCAGGTATTTATCCATATTGACATACTCAACGCCCACTTTTTCGGAGGCTTCCTGAATAACGCTTTCGGGCAAACCGATTTTCCGTGCAATTTCAATCGCAAACGAGCTGCCGGGATTTCCAATTTCCAGCTTGAAAAGCGGTTTCATTAAATGCCGGTCGTAAAGCATCGCACCGTTTACAATACCGTCGGTTTCAGTTGCAAAATGTTTCAAATTTGAGTAATGCGTAGTAATTACTCCAAATGCCCTTTTTTGATTGAAATGATCCAACAGGGATTCGGCAATGGCTCCGCCAATTTGCGGTTCGGTGCCTCCGCCAAATTCGTCAATCAATAAAATGGTTTTCTCATTACAGTTACGAATGAAAAATTTCATGTTCGTCAGGTGCGAACTGTATGTACTCAAATCATTTTCAATGGATTGCTCATCGCCGATGTCGATAAATATTTTTTCAAAAAATCCCATCCTGCTGCTCTCGTGCAACGGAACGAGCATACCGCATTGCAACATATATTGCAGCAATCCGACCGTCTTCAAACAAACGGATTTCCCTCCGGCATTCGGACCGGAAATAAGTAAAATCCGCCTTTCTTCGTCCAGCGAAATATCCAGCGGAACGATCTCTTTTCCCAATTTTTTATGCGAAAGATATAATAAGGGATGAACGGCCTGCGCCCAGTCTATCTGTAATTTTTTCTCGACAGAAGGCAGTAAACTGTTGGTTTTTATGGCAAAAAGAGCTTTGGCGCGTATAAAATCCACTTCGGCTAAAAACAGGTATGAAACTAACAATTCGGGAACCCGCGGGCGAACTTCATTGGTAAAAACGGTCAGAATACGAATAACTTCGCGCTTCTCTTTCGCCTCCAATTCGCGGATTCTATTGTTTGCCTCCACTACGATTTCCGGTTCGATAAAAACGGTTTTTCCGGTCGCCGATTCGTCGTGAACGATGCCTTTGATTTTTCGTTTAAAGCCTGGTGCAACCGGAATAACCAGTCGTCCGTCGCGCATCGCTGGGTTTACATCTTTTTCAATGTATCCATCCGTTTGTGCCTGACGGATAATGCTTTGCAGGTTACGCGAAATGCTGCTTTGAGTGGTTGTGACGGCGTGTCGTATTTCTGCCAGTTCGGGCGAAGCGTTATCTTTAATTCGCCCGAATTTATCTAAAATACGGTCAATCTGTTTGATTAGATCGGGAAACGTAAAAATTTCGCCGGCTAATTGTTTCAGGTAATAATATTGCTCCTCCTCTTTTTGTTGAAAAAAACGGACAATCAGTCCGATGGTTTCCATCGAACGACGCAGGTCAAACAGTTCGCGCTCGTCCAAAAACGTTCCTTCAACCCGTATTTTATGCAGGCTCTCGCGCACGTCAAAGTAGGAATTAACCGGAAAATCATCTTCTTCCTGTGTGATTCGGACAAATTCCGCTGTTTGATTTACCTCGTTCAACACCTTTTCAAAATCGGTAGAAAAGGACATTTCGTCCGTTTTTTCTTTTCCGAGCGGACTGAGGCACTCTTCTTTTATCAAAAGTCGAATTTTATCGAAGCCTGTTTTATTTTCAAAATTAGTTGGATAAGTCATAATTATTCCATATAAAATTTATCGTTCACCCATTTCATCGGATTGTGAATAATGCAATCGGCAATATTTTGATGCGAATGCTCATGCGGAAATGTGTTCCCAATAATTACGCTGTCACAACTTTTTGTTAAATAATTGCCTCTCCAACGTTTTATTCCGCGAATGTATTCGTTTGCTGTCATTAGTTTAACCATTTGTCCCGCGCCATTTAACGCCATAATTCCGTCTGTAATTTCACTAAACAACCATTTCCTGTTTTACACGCATATCGTTACAAAATATAATCCTGACTGCGAATAATCGTACTCTTTCAAACAAATGCAGCAGTGGTGAAATTGGGGTTGTATGTCATAAAAATTTCAGGGACAATGAGATGCAAAATTACAATATTTATCAAGAGTTACAGGATGTAATTTAACAAAAAAATATTTTTTTTAATTCGAAGATATAAAAAGACGCATAAGCAAGCATAATCATTTTGTTCTCTGTAAATCAATAACAATCGCATCAATTTCCTCTATTTTTTCGAAACCCTTATCTGCGGTAATGAATGTCAGTCCTAAATTTTTATCAGTTGCAGCAATAATTGCATCAGTTGTTTTTATAGGATATTTCTGTTTCAACCATATTGCCTCTTCTTTTATTTCATTACTACTGATAGAAATAACAGGAAATCCTTCCAACAAAGTCCGAATATTCACAATTTCCTGTGCGGATATTTCCTTTTTTCTTAAAAGTTCGATCTCTGAAATAATTAAAATAGCCGGCAAACACAATGTAAGTCCTTTCACGGCAGGATGAGCCTCCATTGCATAAATCACAATGTTCGTATCTATCAAAATGTCAATTACACTCACTGCGCATCAATTTTTGGTATTCCAATCCGTCAATGCTTCTTTTTAATTTTCCGTAAATATCGCCAAGCGTTTTACGGGGCTTTGTTCTTGAATTATTAAGCAAGGAAATGATATTGTCTTGGGTAATATTTGATGTTACAAGCATCATACTATTTTTCATTAAAGTTTGTCTTACAAATATACTATTTTTTCGGGTTTTATTTAATTCTTCTTGTAAATTTTTTCTCTCTCAAAAGATCACCTGTTTCAGCTTTCCCGTTTTTATAGTACAAAGTTAAGTGTTTGGTGCTTATCTCCATGTGCGGAATTAAGGTGCAAGTCCACCATTGAGAATAGAAAATAAAGAAAAAAGGAAGATAACCTCAATTATCTTCCTTTTTTACGACTTCAAATATACCAAATTATGCGGCTTTTACTTTATCAACAATCGCTTTGAATGCTTCCGGCTGGTTCATTGCCAGGTCGGCAAGGACTTTACGGTTGATTTCGATTCCCGATTTGTGGATAGCGCCCATTAATTTGGAGTAGGACATTCCTTCCAGGCGCGCGGCTGCGTTGATACGCTGAATCCATAAGGCGCGGAAGTTGCGTTTTTTGTTTTTACGATCGCGGTAAGCGTATTGAAGACCTTTTTCCCAAGTATTCTTGGCTACTGTCCATACATTTTTTCTTGCACCAAAGTATCCTCTGGTAAGTTTCAAGATTTTCTTTCTTCTTGCTCTTGAAGCAACGTGGTTGACTGATCTAGGCATTTTTTTTAGCTTTTTGAATGTTAGCGCCTCTTTTCATGGAGAACTTCAAGCTAATCACTCGATTAATAAAATTAAAAATTAACTCTTTTGATTAAAACGTCTTTTTGATTATCTTAAACAAAGTAATGACTTAACGTTCTTAACATCAGCCGGATTTACCAGCGTGTCGTGCGTTAGGGCTCGTTTTTGCTTTGTTGTTTTCTTCGTCAAAATGTGACGTTTAAATGCATGTTTTCTCTTAATTTTTCCTGATCCGGTAAGGGTGAACCTTTTTTTGGCACCGGAATTAGTTTTCATTTTTGGCATTTTTTTAATTTTACATTATTGTTAAACATTGTACATCGCTGTACTTCATTTCTGTTTTATTTTACTGCTTTTTTCTTTGGCGAAAGGAAAATGATCATTCGCTTTCCTTCCAGCTGCGGAAGCTGATCAACCTTTGCATACTCTTCCAGGTCGTTGGCAAAACGAAGCAGCAACACTTCTCCCTGTTCTTTGAATAAAATCGAACGACCTTTAAAGAAAACGTAAGCCTTAATCTTGGATCCCTCTTTCAGAAATTCAATCGCATGCTTCAGCTTGAAGTTATAATCGTGATCATCGGTCTGAGGTCCAAAGCGAATCTCTTTCACTACGATTTTGGTCGCTTTTGCTTTCAACTCCTTTTCTCGCTTTTTTTGCTGATAAAGGAATTTCTGATAATCAATAATTTTACAAACAGGAGGGACAGCGGTAGGGGATATTTCTACAAGATCAAGTTCTTGATCTTCCGCCATTTGGCGAGCCTGCTCAATGGTATATATTCCGGGCTCAACGTTGTCACCTACTAAACGGACTTCCCTTACGCGAATTTTCTCATTCGTACGGTGCTGTTGCTCTTTGACAGCGCCTCTGTTGTCCGCTTTTTTAATAAAAGGTTTGGTTGCGATAGTTTTATCCTCCTTATTTTTTGTTAAACTATTAATTATCTGCTATTTGAAAGATTTTCAAGTCTGTTTCGCCTACCATTGATTCATCATTTTAGAGACTTCTTCTTTCAAATTTCCCGCAAATGTAATAAATTTCATCGAACCTTTATCACCTTCGCCCTGTTTTCTTACAGAAACTTCATCATTTTCTGCTTCTTTTTCTCCAACCACGAGTAAATAAGGGATTCTTTTCATTTCATTATCACGAATTTTCCGTCCTATTTTTTCATTCCGGTCGTCAACAATGGCACGAATATCGTTTTGATCCAAATATTCAGCCACTTTTTGTGCATAAGCGTTGTATTTTTCGCTAATCGGAAGAACAACAACCTGTTCCGGAGTTAACCACAATGGGAATTTCCCATCGGAGTGTTCAATCAACACGGCAACAAAACGCTCCATCGAACCAAACGGCGCGCGGTGAATCATTACCGGACGGTGTTTTTGATTGTCCGAACCGGTATATTCCAGGTCAAAGCGCTCCGGAAGATTGTAATCCACCTGAATGGTTCCCAACTGCCAGCGGCGGCCGATTGCATCTTTCACCATAAAGTCAAGTTTCGGACCGTAGAATGCAGCTTCGCCGAGTTCGATCTTTGCCTCTAAGCCTTTGTCTTTGCAAGCCTCGATAATTGCTTCTTCCGACTTGATCCAATTTTCTTCGCTACCGATGTATTTTTCTTTGTTTTCGGGGTCGCGAAGAGATATTTGCGCTTCGAAATTTTTGAAATCCAACGCTTTAAAAATAATGAAAATAATATCCATTACCTTTTTAAATTCGTCTTTCAACTGATCCGGGCGACAGAAAATGTGTGCATCATCCTGTGTAAAACCGCGTACCCTTGTTAAACCGTGCAACTCACCACTTTGTTCATAGCGATACACTGTTCCGAATTCGGCATAACGAAGGGGTAGATCCTTGTATGAGCGCGGAACGGTTTTATAAATCTCGCAATGGAACGGGCAATTCATCGGTTTCAACAAAAATTCTTCACCCTCTTGAGGCGTATGAATCGGCTGGAACGAATCTTTTCCGTATTTCGCATAATGTCCGGAAGTAATCCACAACTGTTTTTGCCCGATATGCGGTGTACGTACCTGCTGATAGCCGTAAGGTTTTTGTACATTCTTCAGGAAATCTTCCAGGCGGTCGCGCAGGGCAGTTCCTTTTGGCAACCACAGCGGCAAACCGGGACCAACATCCTGCGAAAATGCGAACAATTCCAGCTCTTTTCCGATTTTGCGGTGATCGCGTTTTTTTGCTTCTTCCAACAGCTCCAAATATTCATCCAGCATTTTTTTCTTCGGGAAGGAAATTCCGTAGATGCGGGTCAGCTGTTTTCTCTTTTCGTCACCACGCCAGTAGGCTCCGGCTACGTTCAACAGTTTGACTGCCTTGATCGGAGAAACGTCTGCCAGGTGTGGTCCGCGGCAAAGGTCGGTAAAGTCGCCCTGTTTGTAAACGGTAATCGTACCGTCTTCCAGCTCGTTGATTAATTCTGTTTTGTAAGTTTCATTTTTGTCGCCGAAAAATTTCAGAGCATCGGCCTTGCATATATCTTCGCGCGCTAATGTACGGCGTTGTGAAACGATTTCCATCATTTTTTTTTCTATAGCAGGAAAATCGGATTCTTTAATCACGTTTTCACCCGGATCTACATCGTAGTAGAAGCCATTTTCGATTGCGGGTCCGATTCCGAATTTAATTCCGGGATAAAGTTCCTGCAACGCTTCTGCCATCAGGTGCGCCGATGTATGCCAAAATGCCTGTTTTCCCTCTTTATCATCAAACTTATGCAGCTTAACGGCGCTGTCGGTCGTTATCGGTTGGTTCAAATCCTGCACTATGCCGTTTACACTGACAGAAAGGACATCCTGCGCCAAACGCGGGCTGATGCTTTCTGCGATTTGCATTCCTGTCGTTCCGTTCGGATACTCACGGACAGAGCCATCGGGAAATGTTACTTTTATCATATCTTTTTGTTCTTTAGCTGCCTACAAATGCAACCGGTTATTATTAAAAAAGTACGCAAAGATACTATAAAATAGTGATAAAAAATAAAGCAAAGAGTGATATTTTTCATTTATCACTCTTCACCTTACCGTTTATTATTATTTTATTTTTTTATTACTATTTTTTATTACTATTTTTTATTACT
>JAISVA010000038.1 GCA_031271815.1 Prevotellaceae bacterium
CTGTATTCCCAATCGGTCAGGCGATTATTACTGTCGTATGTATATCTTGCCGTCTGCTGATTGGATTCCCCGGTTAACGTTTTTGATGCCAAATTTCCCTTACTGTCATACGTGTAACCGATAGCAGTTAACTCCGGAATGTTAGAGAAAAGAGCATAAGTCATAAATCCCCTCTTATCATACGTGTATTTAGCAGTTCGCTCGCCTCTCTTTTCTTCCGTGATTTGACCTTTGGCATTTTCATCCACTGCTTGCCGGATCAGTCGCCCGGAATAATCCTTTACCGAAGTCAGCATGCCGTACTTATCGTATCCATTGAGTGTGTAATATCCTGTTGGGTAGATTTCTCTGGCTACCCGTCCGAGTGCGTCATAAGAGGTTTGATGCTCAAAAGACCTCGAATCAATTTCTTCCCCGACTTTAATTATACGGTCTAAATTATCGTAAGTGAAAGTTTGCTTGTGGTCTTCCTGCGAGATTGTCTGCACACGGTTGTTTGCGTCATATTCGTATCTTACTGTGGCCGTTTTTTTTCCTGCTGTTTCCGTATGATTCAGTCTCCCGTCTGCCAGATAGGTATAAGTGATCTTCACCTCTTCGGGTGCGTCGGTATGTACCTTTTGGCTGCTCCGGCTTAACTGTCCGAAACCATCATAACGGCTTTCCATTATGCCGGCATCGGGGTCTTTGATGGAAATGCGGTTGCCCTGCAAATCGTATTCCATTTCGATGCTGCCGGTTCCGCCTTCGGGCGTAGCGGTTTTCACCAGGCCGGAAGCATAATGAGTAAAATTAACTTTCTTGCCGTTAGTCTCTTTCTCAACTACCCAGCCTGCCTGATTGATGGTTGTTTTCGCTGTATCCGAAGGCGATTTTACGGTGACGGTTAATTTGTCGTATTCGGTTGTGACCGTTCCCATAGGTTTTTTCATTTGTACGGGTCGTCCAAATTCATCGTATTCATATTCAACCGACCAGGTTTCCGGCGTATAAACATCCGAGAAATAAGGTTCTCTTATGCGTGACACTTTTCCCTTGGAATTATACTGTGTATTAACCAATATTTTTTTCCTGTTCAAGCCATACGAATCGGTTCTGATTTCACGGTTTGAATCATCATACCATGTCCAGACGGGCGATTGCCCAGAGGTTTCGCTGTAGCTGTAATATTTTGCATTATATGGTTTTCCGGCTATTTCTCCTGCCCATTGCAGCGTATTAACCGTTTTATTCCCGTCGGGATATGAAGTTAATTTGAGCCGCCCGAAATTATCATACTCGTAAGCGGTTTTGCGGTTGTAATGGTCGGTTTCGCTTTTCAGCACTCCGCGCATTTCATCCCATTCGTAAGTGGTAATTTCGCCCAGCGTATTTTCTTTTGTGCGCAAAAACCTGCCTGATGGAGTAGTGTAAGTGGTTTTAACCGTGCGGCTTACATCGGAATAACTGCCTGCCGCATTCATTACTTTTGCCTGTGTGGTAACGGTTAAAGGGTGTCCGTAAACATCATAATCCGAATACACAGCAGTTAACTGATTGTCGTCACCGGGGTCTATTGTTTCATTCGTAATGCGCCCTTTTTCGTCGTAATCAAAACTTCTTTTTCTCGTATAAGTTTCGGTTTCGCCGGTTTGCTTATGGGTGGTTGTGACGGAAACCGGTTTATTTGCGCCCCATGCCCAAGTTCCTTTCGGGGCATAAACGGTGTTTTCTTCAATTGTCAAGCCGCCTTGTGTTATTCTGCTTTGAGTCAAATTTCCCTGGACATCATAATTTAAATATTCCGTCTTTTTCGACAGCGTATTCAACTGATTCGTTTCAAGGGTTTCCTTCAAAACGGAAGAGTAAATTTTACCGGATTTGCTGTTTTCAAATGTATTTTCAACTGTTGAAATCACTTTGTCATCGACAGTAGAAGTAACTACGGTTAGCTTTTCGGGTAAGCATTTTTCATAGTCATACGCAGCAGTCGTTTTTATTTTGATGTTTCGAGTATCATTTTTAGCTGTCATTTCTTCAAAACCAAGAAACCCTTTTCCTGTCAGATTCACTTTGCCGCCGGCATAACTGTAATCCGTTTCCACTCTATCGCCTGCCACAGCAATGGTTTTACTCACCGCATACAAAGGCGCCAGGATGTCGGCAACAGGATATTTTGCCGTATTCCCTTTTTTATAAAAATCTTTTCCGGCGGGTGTTTTGGTGTAGGTAAGCGGCTGATATTTTATTTCAACCGTATTCGTATTACTCCAATCGTTGCGATTAATACCGGTACTGATTTTTTTCAATAGACTGGCATCATAGTCTTTGTTGAAGCATCTGTGAATAAATCCTTTATTAGTGTCTTTTTCTTTAGAGAGCAAACGTGCGCCATACGAGAATAAATCCTCACGCCCATCTCCATCAAAGTCGCCAACGGTAGCATATCCTTTGTAGTAATACTCCGTATCGTTAGGGGAAAAATGAGTGTCGATTTCAAAAGAAGTACCGGTTGATCTATACCAGGTAACCCTGCTTTCTTTATATGTTGCATTGTAAACAACGATGTCTGATTTGCCGTCACGGTCAAAGTCGACAACAATACAATCATCCCTTTCGTCATCATCGGCGGTATCTTCGTCTTTTGCATCAATGTTGGTTTGCAGATATTTATTAAATGGAAATAAGAGCTCACCTGTACCCAGGTATAAATTCCATTCTGCGCCTCTGCGAGTTATAATATCTAACAGCCCATCGCCGTTAAAATCACCGGTACGGTTAATATCACCATTGGCTGCGCCATTAATACTGCCGGTAAACGATCTGAAATGAGTAAATGAAACGCGTACTATTCCGTCAGCTTTTTTTGTTCCGCCGTTGTTTCTAAAAATATGGTATCCGTTTCTGCTGAGTACCATTATGTCTTTTAAACCATCGGCATTAAAATCGGAAACATAAATTTCTCTTGGTTTGTCTCCACCGCTTATCCATGGGACATTAATATCATCAAATTGAGCAAACGACGTACCTCCCGGTGCATTGGCTATTTCGGAATTATTGCTGATTGTCCCGGCATAAAATATTTTTCCGGGATATTCATTAGAATTATTTGTTACCCGTTCTATTGAAATTATTTCGTCACGACCATCGTTATTTAAGTCGGCTATAGCATAGATAGTTGCTTCTTTACTTGTTTTTAGAAAGTGGACTGCAGCTCCGTTATTATCTATATCTTCGAATATCATGCAGTTATTTCCCTGTATGTTTTGATACTCCGAAGCAATAATTGTTTTTTTTCCGTCTCCATTGAAATCGGCAAAAAGATTACCGCTCGCAAACCATTGTGCATCTTTGCCTTGAATTGCTGAGTTTGCAATCAGCTTACCTGCATATTTTGAATTTTGAAATGTTTTACCATCATAACTGTGAACGTGCATATTATTATATTCATCTGTGATAAATTCGAACACATCGGCATAACCATTGCCACTAATGTCTGCTGCTGCATAATAGCGGGATTTAACAGTATAAAATAGTGGCGCCCCGAATAATGTTACTTTCGTTGTTGCAAGCGCTTTAGAGTCTATGCCGTATTCAAAATTTGCAGGAGGAAACGTTTCGCCATTTTCACCTGTTTCCTGTATGGAAGTCATAAAATTTATCTTGTCCCTTGTAGCGTAACTCAAATCATATTTGCGCAATTGATAATTTCCAGCATTGGAAGTAACAGTTATATAATCTAATAGTTGGTCGTATTCAAAATAGTACCTGCTTATATATTGTTTCTTAGGATAGAGATTGGTTTGATAATAGAACTGCACTTTCAAAGGCGATGCTGTAGTTCCATTACTGCCGTAGTTTATGCTCTCTAATACAGTTTGTGTTTCTGCCGCATTGGTTTTATAAGTGTAGGTTATATAATTGCCGTTGCTGTCTGTTACTTTAGTGAGTAACCACATTACTCCGTCAAAAATTGCCCCCTTCGGCTTAACTGCTTGACCGTATTCCATTACTGTGCCATCTTTGCCTGTCACAATGAATTTGGGATTTAGTCCCTGCTTTATTTGAACGTATGATTTGTTTTCCGTTTCATATTCGGCATTGAAGGCACCATAAATAAAACCCGGCTTAACAACCAGTTTATTACCATCTAAATATAAATCGCTTACTTCCATTAAACCAATCGGACTGACGGCAGCATCGCTGAAAATATTTTTGTTTCCGACTGTTATTGCCGACATTCCGCTCAAATTCCATCCTTGACCGGCAATACCATTGCCCGACTGACTGTTGTAAACCAGTGAAATGTTCGGTTGCATGCCTTGTATTCCTGGAGGAACTTCAACAGGTATGCTGTATGTTGCCGCTCCTGCCGCACTTATGTCAAATGCTCCCGGAACGCTGCCGACCACCGCGCCACTTGTAGAATTAGCATTCCCACTCGCATCAATATAGGTACTTCCGGTTGGAGGGAATAACAAGGTCGGATCTATCTTTGCCGTAAATGTATTATCTGCAGTTGCCGTATAACGAAAGCCCGGCTTTATTCGGATGCTTTCTCTTGCAACATAAGCTTTATTTCCGCTCTCGGGTGTTTCCAATATCCAGTTTTCCTGCACTTGCTGCGCATGTAATAATAAATTGAAACACAATGCAATAAATGATAATATAAGGAAATATTTAATTTTCATTGTTTTTACTCTTTAATAATTTTCCATTCTTTCTTTTCCCTGTCCGAAACCAGCCGCAGCATATAGATTCCGGATGGCTGGTTGCTTAGGTCAAGTATAGTCGATGATCCTGCATTTGATTCCTGCAGCAAAACTCTGCCACTGGCATCATACACTTGCAAGCCCACCGGCTTGTTTTCTGCGTTGCCGCTTATTTTCACTCTCAACAACCCTTTGGTAGGGTTCGGATAAATGAGGATGTCCGTTTGATTAAGATGGTCGGAGTAGACTTTCTGCTGAGGGAGTGGTTCTTCTTCCGGTTCCTCATCAACAGCTACGGCTGCCGAACGTAACGTTGAAGGCAGGATAATGGTGCGTGTCAAACGGTTGCCTGCATTATCGTAGGTATATTCTACTCTTTGAGAAGATACGCTTAACGCCATCCCCGAAAAAAACATCAAAAAATAATATCTTAACTTCATACCTGTACGCTTATTTATTTTCCAACTCCTTAATTCGTTTATCCTGTTCAAGAATATACAGCGTCAACTCCTCAATCTTCTGCAGCAGTTTGATCTGGAATTCGCCCATATCCACTCCTGCATTGACCATATCGGCAGCCGGAGGGATTTCGGGCAGATGCTTGTTTGCCTGTATGAAGTCGGACACTTCGCTGAGCGGGCGCAGGGAGTAGTTTTCTTCAAAGACAAAGTCGGCTCCCGCCTGAAGGTCAAGCAGTAACTCACGGGCGTGAATAGTTCCGTTCACA
>JAISVA010000023.1 GCA_031271815.1 Prevotellaceae bacterium
AGCCAGTTTTTGCGTGCTCTTATTTGTCTTTCTCTATCTTTCATGCTCGAAAGATAATGGTTTTTAACGAAACAAATGAGATTAAATGTGTAGCGAATCTATCGATACGTTACATATAATTCGCAGATAAAAACCTTTTGAAACAGCCTCAATCTTTTTTATCCTTCTGTCCCGTCTTCATTATAATATCTTTCGGTTTCGATGGATTCACGCGGATTTTCGCACTTTTATCCGTTTTTCATTTCCATCTTTGACTGAAATTTGAACAAGCTTCAAAAATTCAGCAACTAATACAAACGAATATGCTTATTCTGTTTGTTGTTGCACTGGCTAATTATTCTGAAAATCAGTGAATTTATAAGCTTCAATACAAATATTGTTTTTAATAACGCATGACAGGGTAGCATCATCCAGGCGGATTTCGATCAATAATTTCTCTTTTTCATTGAAGTAAGGCAGTTGGTTATAATAGGGATGTTTCCGTATAATTCTATCAAATGTTTGCCCAATGTATTCCGGAAAATCAAGGAACGAGGATGGCTCCTGTTGAAGAATATATTTCAAAAAATCGGTCATTGTAAAAATATTATAATCCTTGCGGCAAAATAAACGTTATCAATCGGGAAATACTGCAGGAAAACGATTGATATTTATTAATTACAGCATAATAATTATTACCGGTCAAGATTTTTGTATATTTTTGCTGAAAACAATAACAGTTCGTATATTTGAATCCAAACTGCATATAAAAATGGAAACAATAGAAAAAGAAAAGAACAATACGCATCATGGGCATGCCGTTAAGCGCTTCCGCCTCAATTTGGGCATTAAACAGGAAGCATTGGCAGCCGATATGGGAATAAGCCAGGCTTTAGTATCGTTCTACGAACAAAAAAAAGAAATGGAGGAAGATATGATCGAAAAATTTGCCGGTGCATTGGGCGTGGCTCCTCAATTGATTAAAGAGTTGGAAGAAGATCCGGTAACTATTATTATTGAAAATAATACCATTACTAATGAGAATAATGATAAAGTTGAAACAGATGTAAATAATGCTGCTCACGATGTTATTCATGAAGATAATAGCACAAACCATTTTAATCCGGTAGAAAAAATTGCAGAAATTTTTGAAAAGCTACTGGAAAAGGAACAGGAGAAAATTGCTTTACTTGAAAAGCTATTGAAGGAAAAGAAGTAGGATAATATTTACAATTGCCTGATTTGTTTTTTACGCAAGTGCGGATATAAAGAATGAAAATAATGGGTCTTACGTTTTAGTAACCGGTATTCGTATCATTTTAAATTCGGAATATACACAAAGTCTTTTTATTAAGAGTAAAAAGTCCGGCATCATGAAAAAGCGTTGTTGCTGCAATTTGTGCATCAGGTAGTTTTAATTTATGAAACAGACAATGCTGCTCCGCAAAATCCACCGCGAGCTTGGAAATTTGCAGGAATATCGTTAATACGGTCAAATTTTCCATATCGGCAACAATATCAGCTAATTCCTGTTTATTTTTTGCTCCAAAATTCCTTTCCGCACACACAGCATCATTGACCACTATTTCTTGAGCATCAATCTTATCCAAGATTTTACGAATGGCAGGATTATTTCTGTAATATTCAATAAATATATTCAAACGAATCATTTTTTGAAGATAAAAGATAACCTGTAATTTTTGTTTTTTGTATGCTATGGACTATTGAAGTTATAGATAGAAAAAAAATTTCGACTAATTCATTTAAGTTGCTATTTATATATCTCAAGATAATTTCTATTTCGAAGTCCGGAGGACTAACAGTCAGATAGTCCCTTGCAAGCGAAGCGCAGTTCGGGGCAGAGCGAGAATAGGAACGATGTACCCCTGCCAATCAACCCCGTAGCGGGTTGAACTTTTTCGGAGTCGGGAAAGAGGTAGCCGTTGCTCATCTCCCGAGCTGCGCTTGCAAGGGATTATCTGACTGTTAGTCCTTCGGACCTGAATTCAACTGACAACTTAAATTAATATATTTCAAATTTTAGTGCATAATAACATGACCCGTTGAGAATTTCTATAAATTTCAGATTCTTATCAAAAAAATCCACTAACCTATTGCACATTAAAAAAAAATCCTTACCTTTGCCCCTCTTTTTAGCAAAAGAGTATCAGTAAATTAATAAAAACAAAAGGATTAAAAATTAGTAAAAATGCCTACAATTCAGCAATTAGTTAGAAAAGGAAGGGCGAGCCAGACAGACAAAAGTAAATCTCCGGCGTTGGATTCTTGTCCGCAGAGAAGAGGTGTTTGTGTGAGAGTATATACTACTACTCCTAAAAAACCTAACTCTGCTATGCGTAAAGTAGCGAGAGTACGTTTGACAAATCAAAAAGAGGTCAATGCTTACATTCCGGGAGAAGGACATAACCTGCAGGAACACTCAATCGTGCTGGTGCGCGGCGGACGTGTGAAAGACCTTCCGGGTGTTCGTTACCACGTTGTGCGCGGAACCCTTGACACAGCCGGTGTTAACGGTCGTACCCAACGTCGCTCCAAATATGGCGCTAAGAGACCAAAACCGGGACAAGCTCCTGCAAAAGGCGCTCCTGCAAAAGGTAAGAAAAAATAAGCCGGCAGCTTAGAGAATTTTTTTAATTAAGTAAGTAAAAACGTAGTTTGAGTTTTACTGGTAGCAGATGAAGGTTGAGTAAATGGTTAAGAGAAACCGTTGAAGACAAACAAGCAACCAAAACAAAAACAGAAATTTTTAAGTAAAAATGAGAAAAGCAAAACCTAAAAAACGGGTCATTTTACCGGATCCGGTTTTTAACGAAATTATGGTTAGCCGCTTTGTTAACCATTTGATGTTCGACGGAAAGAAAAGCATTGCTTATGATATTTTCTATTCTGCGCTCGAAAACGTAAAAACAAGACTTCCGAACGAGGCGAAAACTCCGCTCGAAATCTGGAAGAAAGCTTTAGATAATATTACTCCGCAAGTGGAAGTAAAGTCTCGTCGTGTGGGCGGTGCTACCTTCCAGGTTCCAATGGAAATCCGTCCCGAAAGAAAAGAGTCAATCTCAATGAAAAACCTCATCATTTACTCCCGTAAAAGAGGTGGACGTTCTATGGCTGAAAAATTATCAGCAGAAATCACAGACGCATTTAATAACCAAGGTGGTGCATACAAACGCAAGGAAGATATGCACAAAATGGCAGAAGCAAACCGCGCTTTCGCTCACTTCAGATTTTAATAAAGCAAAATAAAAAATCATGGCTAAAGCAGATTTAAAATATACGAGAAATATCGGCATCATGGCTCACATTGATGCCGGTAAGACTACTACCTCTGAGCGTATTTTGTTCTATACCGGTTTAACTCACAAAATCGGTGAAGTACACGACGGAGCCGCAACGATGGACTGGATGGAACAAGAGCAGGAGAGAGGTATCACGATTACTTCGGCCGCAACTACTACAAGTTGGGACTATGCCGGAACAAAATACAAAATCAACCTGATTGACACCCCGGGACACGTTGACTTTACCGTTGAGGTAGAACGTTCGTTGCGTATCCTCGACGGCGCGGTTTGTAATTTCTGTGCGGTAGGCGGGGTTGAACCTCAATCCGAGACCGTTTGGAGACAAGCCGATAAATATAACGTTCCACGTATTTGTTACGTAAACAAAATGGACCGTTCGGGTGCCAATTTCTTTGATGTGGTAAGACAGGTTAAAGAAATATTGGGAGCGAATCCCTGTCCGATTCAAATTCCAATCGGAGCAGAAGAAACATTCAAAGGGGTGGTTGACTTGGTCACGATGAAAGCAATCATCTGGAATACCGAAACAATGGGTGCGAAATATGACATCATGGACATCCCTGCCGATTTGTTGGAAGAAGCTCAGGAATGGCGCGATAAAATGTTGGAAAAAGTTGCCGAGTGCGATGATACATTAATGGAAAAATACTTTGACGATCCTTCGACTATTACAGAAGATGAAATCAGAGTGGCTATCCGTAAAGGTACGCTTTCAATGGCAATCAACCCGATGATTTGCGGCTCTTCATTCAAAAATAAAGGTGTTCAAACCCTGTTGGATGCAGTATGTGCATACTTGCCTTCTCCATTGGATACTCCTGAAATCATCGGATATGACGTAGATGATTCGGAAAAACGGGTTATCAGACACCCGGATGAAA
The DNA here is from genome assembly GCA_031271815.1 of Prevotellaceae bacterium. Taxonomy (GTDB): domain Bacteria; phylum Bacteroidota; class Bacteroidia; order Bacteroidales; family Paludibacteraceae; genus RGIG9379. The sequence continues at coordinate 4,184 of JAISVA010000023.1, forward strand.
ACGAGCCACTTTGCGCGTTGGCGTTTAAGATTGCTACCGACCCTTACGTTGGTCGCTTATGCTTCTTCCGTGTATATTCCGGAAAAATTGATGCAGGTTCATACGTATTCAATGTTCGTTCGGATAAAAAAGAGCGCATTTCGCGCATCTTCCAAATGCACTCCAACAAACAGAATCCGGTAGAAGTAATTTCAGCTGGTGATATTGGTGCAGGCGTCGGATTTAAAGATATTCGTACAGGAGACACTTTATGCGACGAAAACAATAAAATGGTATTGGAGTCTATGGACTTCCCTGATCCGGTTATCGGTATCGCCATTGAGCCTAAAACTCAAAAGGATATTGATAAATTAGGAAACGGCTTGTCAAAACTGGCAGAAGAAGACCCTACATTTACTGTTAAAACAGACGAACAATCGGGTCAAACCGTTATTTCCGGAATGGGAGAACTTCACCTGGAAATCATCATCGACCGTTTGAGACGCGAGTTCAAGGTTGAATGTAACCAGGGTCGTCCGCAAGTAAACTACAAGGAAGCTATTACAAGAACTGTTGATCACCGCGAAGTTTATAAAAAACAAACCGGAGGTCGCGGTAAATATGCCGACATCGTAGTAAAAGTTGGCCCGACCGACGAAGGTTTCGAAGGCTCATTACAATTTGTAGACGAAGTAAAAGGAGGTAATATTCCGAAAGAATACATCCCTTCCGTACAAAAAGGATTTGCCTCAGCCATGAAAAACGGTGTGCTGGCAGGTTTCCCGATGGAGCACTTGAAAGTAGTATTGGTTGACGGTTCATACCACCCGGTTGACTCCGACCAGCTGTCTTTCGAAATCTGTGCAAACCTTGCATTCAAAGAAGCTTGTGCAAAAGCCAAACCGGTTCTGATGGAACCTGTGATGAAACTCGAAGTGGTAACTCCGGAAGAAAACATGGGTGACGTGATCGGCGACTTGAACAAACGCCGCGGACAGGTGGAAGGAATGGAATCAAGCCGCTCGGGTGCACGTATTGTAAAGGCAAAAGTGCCGTTGTCGGAAATGTTCGGATATGTAACCACGTTACGTACAATTACTTCCGGTCGTGCAACTTCTTCTATGGAGTTCTCACACTACGCCGAAGTTTCTTCTTCGATTGCCAAACAGGTAGTTACGGAAGCTAAAGGTAAACCGGAATTATTATAAAAAGCCTCCCTTAATCCCCTCCCTCAAAGGAGGGGATGGGGACGCGATAAAAAACAGGTTCAGCTTTTTAATTAGCGAATGACTCTTAATTAAAAAGTAAACAAAAAATTAATTAATAATCAATGCTTCTGTAAGTCTCCCATCAAGGGGATTTAGAGGACTTCTTAAAAAAAGGACAATGAGTCAAAAAATCAGAATTAAACTAAAATCTTACGATCACAACCTGGTTGACAAGTCGGCCGAGAAAATCGTAAAAACAGTAAAAGCGACAGGAGCTGTTGTCAGCGGTCCAATTCCGTTGCCGACACACAAACGCATCTTTACCGTTAACCGCGCTACTTTCGTCAACAAAAAGTCAAGAGAACAGTTCCAGCTTTCTGCATTCAAAAGACTGATAGACATTTACAGCTCAACGGCTAAAACAGTAGATGCCTTGATGAAATTGGAGTTGCCAAGCGGAGTGGAGGTTGAGATTAAAGTATAAAAAAAGCCCCCTAAATCCCTCTCAAAGGGGACTTAAAGACGGTATTCGTATCGTTTTCGGGGTAAAAATAAACAAACTAAAGTAAACAATGCTTCTGAAAGTCCACTCTGAGGGGGATTTAAGGGGCTTATAACTAATTATTAATTGAAATGCCAGGATTATTAGGAAAAAAAATCGGAATGACATCCGTTTTCAGTGCCGATGGAAAAAATGTTCCATGCACTGTTATCGAAGTAGGTCCTTGTGTTGTTACCCAAGTGAAAACTGTTGAAACAGACGGTTACGAAGCGATCCAAATCGGATTTGAAGAGAAAAAAGAAAAAAACACTTCAAAAGCAGAATTGGGACACTTCAAAAAAGCGGGAACAACTCCAAAGAGACACTTGGCCGAGTTCAGCGAATTTGAAAACCCATACAAGTTGGGCGATGTAATCACAGTTGACAATCTGTTTGTAGAAAACACATTCATCGACGTGGTTGGAACCTCAAAAGGGAAAGGTTTTCAAGGCGTAGTAAAGCGCCATGGATTTGGTGGTATCCAACAACAAACGCACGGTCAGCACAACCGTCTGAGAGCCCCGGGTTCTATCGGCGCCTCTTCTTATCCTTCAAAAGTATTTAAAGGGATGAGAATGGCCGGACGTACAGGAGGTAATTCGGTAACCGTACAAAACCTTCAAGTGTTAAAAGTTATTCCCGAAAACAATCTTTTAGTAATAAAAGGTTCGATACCGGGAGCTAAAGGTTCAATCGTAATTGTAAATAAATAATGGAACTGAGTGTATATAACATAAAAGGAGAAAATACCGGTAAAAAAGTCACATTGAATGACTCTATATTCGGTATTGAGCCTAACGACCATGCCATTTATCTGGATGTAAAACAATACATGGCAAACAAACGTCAGGGAACTCACAAATCGAAAGAGAGAAATGAGATCAATGGAAGTACCAAGAAATTAGGTCGTCAAAAAGGCGGTGGCGGTGCTCGTCGCGGAGATGTAAAGTCACCTCTGTTAGTAGGTGGCGGACGTGTTTTTGGTCCGGTTCCTCGTGACTACAGCTTCAAATTAAACAAAAAAGTAAAACAGTTGGCTCGTCGTTCGGCTTTTGCTTACAAAGCTAAAAATGACCAGATTATTGTTGTTGAAAACTTTACATTTGAAGCTCCGAAAACAAAGGAATACATAGCAATGACAAATAATTTGAAAGTTTCTGATAAGAAATCGTTAATAATTTTGGAAGAACAAAATAAAAACGTATATTTGTCGGCTCGTAATTTGCAGAATAGCAAAGTTGTAACTACTTCTGAGTTAAATACATACAGAATTTTAGATGCAAAAGTTGTTGTTCTTACAGAAGGTGCGTTGGTTAATATTGAGAAAAATTTATTAAAAGCATAAGGAGGTTGAACGTATGAGTATCATAACAAAACCGATAGTAACGGAGAAGATGACACAGTTGGGAGAAAAATATTCCCGGTATGGATTTCGCGTGTCTCCTGATGCCAACAAACTGGAAATCAAGAAAGCAGTAGAAGATATGTATAACGTACAGGTTGAATCCGTAAATACCATGCAAGTTGCCGGAAAAAACAAAAGCCGTTATACAAAAGCTGGAGTTATCAAAGGAAGCACTGCTTCATACAAGAAAGCAATCGTAACTTTGAAACAAGGTGAAGTAATCGATTTTTATAGCAATATTTAATAAATAAAAATGGCTGTTCGTAAATTCAAGCCCACAACACCGGGGCAGAGACACAAAATTATTGGCGCATTCGAGACAATTACCGCGAGTGCACCAGAAAAGTCTCTTGTGATAGGTATTAATAAATCCGGAGGACGTAACAATGTCGGTAAAATGACGATGCGTTACATCGGAGGCGGTCACAAGAGAAAGTACAGAGTAATTGACTTCAAAAGAGAAAAAGACGGTGTTCCGGCAACAGTAAAAACAATCGAATACGATCCGAACCGTTCGGCTCGCATCGCATTGCTCTTTTATGCTGACGGAGAAAAACGTTACATTCTTGCACCAAACGGATTGCAAGTAGGTCAACAAATCATGTCAGGCGCAGATGCCGCTCCTGAAGTAGGGAACTGTTTACCGTTGGGAAGTATTCCCCTCGGTACCGTAATCCATAACCTGGAATTACGTCCCGGACAAGGAGCTGCTCTCGTTCGCTCGGCTGGTACGTTTGCACAATTAGCTTCGAGAGAAGGAAAATATGCAATCGTCAAATTACCTTCCGGTGAGACTCGAATGATACTTTGTACTTGTAAAGCAACTGTAGGTACGGTAGGAAACTCCGACCACGCCCTCGAACGCTCCGGTAAAGCCGGTCGCTCACGCTGGTTAGGTCGCCGCCCTCGCACCCGTGCAGTAGTGATGAACCCTGTAGATCATCCAATGGGTGGTGGTGAAGGTCGCCAGTCAGGAGGTCACCCACGCTCTCGCAAAGGATTATTAGCTAAGGGATACAAAACAAGAGCTCCTAAAAAGGCTTCAAGTAAGTATATTATAGAAAGAAGGAAAAAGTAATTTGATTAATAGAAAAAACTTATGAGTCGTTCACTAAAAAAAGGTCCATATATCAACGTGAAGCTTGAAAAGAAAGTGCTTGCAATGAATGAAAGCGGAAAAAAATCCGTCGTAAAAACATGGGCAAGAGCTTCAATGATATCACCTGACTTTGTAGGCCACACAATTGCAGTTCACAACGGAAACAAATTTATTCCTGTGTACGTTACCGAAAACATGGTAGGTCACAAACTCGGAGAATTCTCTCTGACACGTACCTTCAGAGGTCATGGAGGCAACAAGAAAAAATAATCCGTGTATAACAAGAAATTAAAAAAGTTCAAATAAAAATGGGTGCAAGAAAAAAACAATCAGCAGAAGCAAGAAAAGAAGCCTTGAAGTCTCTTTACTTCGCTAAGTTGAATGATGTCCCTACCTCACCGCGAAAAATGCGCTTAGTCGCAGATATGATCCGCGGAATGGAAGCATACAGAGCCCTTAGCGTGTTGAAGTTTTCGACAAAAGAAGCGTCAATCCGCATGGAAAAACTCCTTCGCTCTGCCATTGCCAATTGGGAACAGAAGAATGAAAGAAAAGCTGACAACGGAGAATTATACGTAAGCGCAGTTTACGTTGACTCTGCAAGAATGCTGAAAAGATTGCGTACAGCTCCACAAGGAAGAGGTTATAGAATTAGAAAACGCTCTAACCACATTACCTTGTTCGTAGATAGCAAAAGCAAAGGAGCAGAAGTAGCAGATAGTACAAATTCAAACGATAACCAAAATTAATTTGTAGATGGGACAGAAAGTAAATCCGATAAGTAACCGTTTAGGGATCATCAGAGGTTGGGATTCCAATTGGTATGGTGGAAAGAATTACGGCGATACTATCTTGGAAGATGCCAAAATCAGAAAATATCTGAATGCCCGTCTTGCGAAGGCTAGCGTTTCAAGAATTGTTATCGAACGTACACTCAAACTTGTCACGATCACCGTATGCACTGCCCGTCCGGGTATCATCATCGGGAAAGGCGGACAGGAAGTGGACAAGTTGAAAGAAGAATTGAAGAAAATTACCGACAAGGAAGTTCAAATCAATATCTTTGAAGTAAAAAGACCGGAACTCGACGCAGTGATTGTTGCCAACAACATCGCACGCCAGGTAGAAGGTAAAATCGCTTACCGCCGCGCAGTAAAAATGGCAATTGCCTCTACCATGCGCATGGGAGCGGAGGGAATCAAAGTTTTAGTATCAGGACGTTTGAATGGAGCCGAGATGGCGCGTTCGGAAATGTATAAAGAAGGAAGAACTCCTTTGCATACGTTGAGGTCGGATATTGACTACGCTCTCGGAGAAGCCTTGACTAAAGTCGGCTTGATTGGCATCAAAGTTTGGATTTGCCGCGGTGAAATCTATGGCAAAAAAGACTTGGCTCCGAATTTCGTATCATCTGAAAAAGGTGGTTCAAGAGGAGGCGACAGAAACAATCAAGGAAACCCTGACAGAAGAGACAGAAACGACAGGGGCTTCAAAAAGAAAAGAAAATAACTGTTTAACGAATTTGAATTAAAGGAAGAAAATGTTACAACCTAAGAAGACAAAGTTCAGAAGACAGCAGAAAGGGCGTATGAAAGGTATCGCTCAAAGAGGTAATCAACTCGCATTTGGCTCATTTGGTATCAAATCATTGGAATCAAAATGGATCACCGGGCGACAAATAGAGGCTGCCCGTATCGCGGTAACACGTTATATGCAAAGACAAGGGCAAATCTGGATCAGAATATTTCCGGATAAGCCGATTACCAAAAAACCTGCTGAGGTACGTATGGGTAAAGGAAAGGGAGCACCCGAAGGATTTGTTGCCCCGATTACTCCCGGTAGAATAGTGATAGAAGTAGAAGGTGTACCTTTTGACATAGCAAAAGAGGCATTGCGCCTTGCCGCTCAAAAGCTCCCGATTACAACCAAGTTTGTTGTTAGACGAGATTATGACGCTCAAAATCAAAATGCATAATTTATGAAAGTAGCAGAAATAAAAGAATTGACAAGTACAGAAATCGAAGAAAGATTGGCAGTCGAAACCGAGAATTTGTCTCGTATGAAATTAAACCATGCCATCTCTCCGTTGGATAATCCAATGCAGATTAAAGCTATTCGTAGAGGAATTGCACGCTTGAATACAGAATTGCGTCGTAGAGAATTGAATGAAACAATAACCAATTGAGCTTGATAAAATGAGAAACTTAAGAAAAGAAAGACAAGGGGTTGTTTTCAGCAATAAGATGGATAAAACCATTACCGTTGCCGTAAAATGGAAAGAAAAACACCCTATTTATCAGAAATTCGTTAACAAGACGAAGAAATATCATGCTCACGACGAGAAAAACGATTGTAACATCGGCGACACCGTAAGAATTATGGAAACCCGTCCGTTGAGCAAGACAAAGAGATGGAGATTAGTAGAAATAATCGAAAGAGCGAAGTAATATGATACAACAAGAGTCAAGATTAGTTATAGCCGACAATAGCGGCGGAAAGGAAGCACTGTGCATCCGAGTACTCGGAGGAACTGGCAAACGTTACGCCTCCGTAGGAGACGTGATCGTGGTAACGGTGAAAAATGTAATCCCTTCGAGCGATATGAAGAAGGGAACTGTTACCAAGGCGGTAGTTGTTCGTACCAAAAAGGAAATCAGACGGCAAGACGGTTCCTATATCCGTTTTGATGACAACGCCTGTGTTCTGTTGAACGCATCGGGAGAGATGAGAGCAAGCCGTATTTTCGGTCCGGTAGCCCGCGAGCTTCGCGCTACCAATATGAAGATTGTTTCATTAGCTCCCGAAGTACTTTAAGTAATTAATAATGAAGAATTAATAATTAAGAATTATAAATTGAGCAACTGACAAAGCCAACTATTAATCATTAATTATTAATTATTAATTAAACAAAAATGAGTAAGTTACATATCAAAAAGGGAGATACCGTTTACGTTAATTCCGGTGTAGATAAAACAAAAACCGGACGGGTGCTGGAAGTTCTTGTAAAAGACAAGCGCGCCATTGTAGAAGGTATTAATATGGTATCAAAGAGTACCAAACCCACTTCAAAAAATCCGCAGGGAGGAATTATAAAGAAAGAAGCGCCGATTAATATCTGCAAATTAAATCCGCTTGACCCGAAAACTGGTAAACCAACCCGTATCGGTCGCCGATTGAATGCAGAAGGAAAATTGGTACGTTACGCAAAAAAATCAGGGGAGGAAATTAAATAATGAATACAGCCGGTCTTAAAAAAGAATACAAAGAACGCATCGTTCCGAACCTTATGAAGGAATTTGGCTACAAATCCGTCATGCAAGTTCCTGTCCTTGAAAAAATTGTAATCAATCAAGGATTAGGACAAGCTGTGGCAGATAAGAAAATCATCGAAACTGCCATCAACGAGCTTACTACAATTGTCGGACAAAAAGCCGTAGCAACAATGTCTAAAAAAGACATTTCCAACTTCAAGTTGCGTAAAAAAATGCCAATCGGAGTTCGCGTAACATTGCGTAGAGAAAAAATGTATGAATTTTTGGAAAGATTTGTACGTGTAGCTCTTCCGCGTATCCGTGACTTCAAAGGAATTGACTCAAAATTGGACGGAATGGGTAACTACACCGTCGGAATTCAAGAACAAATCATTTTTCCTGAAATAAATATCGATTCCATATCGAAATTATTGGGAATGAATATTACCTTTGTGACCTCTGCGAAAACAGATGAAGAAGGTTACGCATTATTGAAAGAATTCGGATTACCTTTTAAAAACATTAAAAGATAAAAAATGGCAAAAGAATCAATGAAAGCCCGCGAAGTAAAACGGGCAAAGCTTTGCGCCAAATACGCGGAAAAAAGAGCTAAACTCAAAGCAGAAGGAGATTATGATGCTTTGCAGGCATTGCCTAAAAATGCCTCTCCGGTACGTTTGCACAACCGTTGCAAATTAACCGGGAGACCTAAAGGCTATATGCGCCAATTTGGTATTTCACGTATTCAGTTCCGCGAAATGGCTTCAGCCGGTTTGATTCCGGGCGTTAAAAAAGCAAGCTGGTAAGAAGGCCCTTCTAAATCCTTCTCAAGAGGACTTAAGAGAACGCCAAGTGAGGCGTAGGCTGGAAAAGAGTAGTGTGTAAAGAATGAAAATATCTCTAAAATTCCCCCCTGAGGGGGATTTAGGGAGCTTTTTAAATATTGTCTCGAAAGTCGAGATCAATTTAATTTATTATTATGACAGATCCAATAGCAGATTATCTAACAAGAATGAGGAACGCCATCATGGCTAAACACCGCGTGTTGGAAGTTCCCGCTTCAAATTTGAAGAAAGAAATCACCAAGATATTGCTCGACAAAGGCTATATCTTGAACTACAAATTTGTAGAAGATGGACCTCAAGGAACTATTAAAATAGCCTTGAAGTACGATCCCGTTAATAAAGTTAACGCGATCAAACGCCTGAGTAGAATTTCTACTCCCGGCTTACGTAAGTATGTTGGTTATAAAGACATGCCACAAGTGTTGAACGGACTCGGTATTGCCATTGTATCAACATCTAAAGGAGTGATGACGGATAAGGAAGCCCGCGACTTGAAAGTGGGTGGAGAAGTATTGTGTTTTATCTATTAACCAGGAGGAATTGTAAATGTCAAGAATAGGAAAATTACCAATCAGTATTCCGGCTGGAGTTGCAGTTTCAATGAAAGATAACACAGTTACAGTGAAAGGACCGAAAGGAGAGCTTTCGCAAGATGTCAATCCGGAAATAAAAGTTGAAATAAAAGATGGAGAAATTACACTCACCCGTTCAAACGACGAAGGGCCTAATCGCTCAATGCATGGTTTGTACCGCTCATTGATCAATAATATGGTGATTGGCGTTTCTCAAGGATACAAGAAAGAATTGGAGTTGGTAGGGGTAGGTTATCGCGCTTCTAACCAGGGACAAGTGTTGGAATTTGCACTCGGTTTTACTCACAATATCTTTATGCAATTGCCAAAAGAGATCAAAGTTGAAACAAAGAGCGAACGTAACCAGAATCCATTGGTGATCCTTGAAAGCTGCGATAAGCAACTAATCGGGCAAGTATGTGCAAAGATCCGTTCTTTCCGCAAGCCTGAACCTTATAAAGGAAAAGGTATCAGGTTTGTAGGAGAACAAATTCGTAGAAAAGCCGGTAAGTCGGCAGGTGCTAAGTAATTTACGTAAATCGGTATTATTATGATTGAAAAAGTTCAAAGAAGACTCAAAATAAAGAAAAGCATACGCGGAAAAATCTCCGGATCGGCAGAAAGACCCCGTATGACTGTTTTCAGAAGCAACAAGCAAATTTATGTTCAATTGGTTGACGATTTGACCGGAAAAACATTGGCTGCTGCATCCTCTCTAAAATTGGAAGAAAAAGGAGCAAAGAAAGAAATTGCCGCAAAAGTAGGCGAAATTGTTGCAAAAAAAGCCCAGGAGGCAGGTATTACAGAAGTGGTATTTGACCGTAACGGTTTTTTGTATCACGGAAGAATCAAAGAATTGGCAGACGCTGCTCGTAAAGGCGGACTTAAATTTTAAGAATTATGGCTGGAGAAAATAATAAAGTAAAGACAACCAACGACTTGGAATTGAAAGATAGATTAGTTGCTATCAATCGTGTAACGAAAGTGACAAAAGGAGGTCGTGCATTTAGTTTTGCAGCTATAGTAGTTGTAGGCAATGAAGATGGAATCGTAGGATGGGGATTGGGAAAAGCAGGCGAGGTAACCGCAGCGATCGCTAAAGGTGTCGAAGCCGCTAAGAAAAACCTCGTAAAAGTTCCCGTACTGAAAGGAACCATTCCGCACGAACAAATCGCCAGATTCGGAGGAGCTGAAGTATTCTTGAAACCCGCTTCCCACGGAACCGGGGTAAAAGCAGGGGGCGCAATGCGCGCAGTATTGGAAAGTGTCGGTATAACAGACGTGTTGGCAAAATCAAAAGGTTCGTCCAATCCGCACAACCTCGTGAAAGCTACAATCGAAGCATTGAGCGAGTTGAGAGATGCTTATACCGTAGCGCAAAATCGCGGCGTATCAATGGAAAAAGTGTTTAAAGGATAATTGGAGGAGATATGGCTACAATAAAAATCAAACAGGTAAGAAGTAAAATCGGATGCCCTAAAAGACAAAAATTGACTTTGGAAGCATTAGGATTGAGAAAGCTAAACTCGGTTGTGGAACATGAAGCTACTCCTCAAATCTTGGGAATGGTCGAAGCGGTTAAACACCTCGTTAGTGTAGAAAAATAATTGAGAATTGAGAATTGAGAATGTATATTCCAAATCTCCTTACTGATTATTAATTATTAATTTTAAATTATTAATTAAAGAAATGAATTTATCAAATTTAAAACCGGCAGCGGGGTCAACCAAAACCAGAAAGAGAATTGGACGTGGATCGGGATCAGGTATGGGCGGTACCTCTACAAGAGGTCATAAAGGAGCTAAATCCCGTTCCGGATATTCAAAAAAAATTGGATTTGAAGGAGGACAAATGCCTTTACAACGACGTATCCCTAAGTTCGGATTCAAAAATGTAAACAGAGTAGAATACAAGGCAATCAATATTGACGTACTTCAACAAATTGCTGAAACAAAAAAAGTAGATGCAATAGATATGAATGTATTGGCAGAAGCCGGATTTGTATCGGGAAAAGATCTTGTAAAGATTTTGGGTAATGGTTCAATCTCTGCAAAATTGACCGTATCGGCTCATGCATTTTCTAAATCAGCAAAAGCAGCTATCGAAGCTGTAGGAGGAAACATCGTAATATTATAAAAAATGAAAGCAGTTGAAACAATTAAAAATATCTGGAAAATCGAGGACCTAAGGAATCGAATAGGTATTACCCTTTTATTTGTTTTGATATACCGTTTCGGTTCGTTCATAGTGCTTCCGGGTGTTAACCCGCAGGCATTAGGCGAATTGAAAGATCAGACAAGTGAAGGTTTAATGGCACTCCTGGATATGTTTTCAGGAGGAGCATTCTCCAATGCATCCATTTTTGCATTAGGGATTATGCCTTACATTTCAGCCTCAATTGTGATCCAGTTGTTGTCGATTGCAGTTCCCTCTTTCCAAAAAATGCAAAAGGAAGGTGAAAGCGGAAGAAAGAAAATCACTCAATATACCCGTTATCTTACAGTATTGATTTTGTTATTCCAAGGTCCTTCTTATTTGATAAACCTTTCACTGCAAATGAGCGGAGCAATGCCTACGGATTTGTGGTTTACGATTTCGTCAACCATTATACTTTGCGGAGGTAGTATGTTTGTTATGTGGTTAGGAGAACGCATCACAGACAAAGGTATTGGAAATGGTATTTCATTCATCATTATGGTGGGTATTATAGCTCGTTTCCCTGCTGCTATCATTCAGGAATTTACGTTATCTCTTACCGGCGGTGGCGGCGGTTTAATTAAATTCTTGCTGGAGATTATTTTCTTGGTGGTTGTTATTGCTGCAGCAGTTATGTTGGTGCAAGGCGTTCGCAAGGTGCCTGTACAATACGCTAAGAAAATGGTTGGAAACAAGCAGGCAGGAGGTGTTCGTCAGTATATTCCATTAAAAGTAAATGCTTCGGGTGTTATGCCGATCATTTTTGCTCAGGCAATTATGTTTATTCCGCTAACTGTTGCTCCGATGATTTCAGGAGGCGATGGTCAACCGGGGAAAATATTAAGCGCATTTATGGATAACAACGGATTTTGGTATAGCTTGGTTTTTGCTTTATTGATTATTGCATTTACCTATTTCTATACTGCTATCACAATCAATCCGACCCAGATGGCAGAAGATATGAAACGCAATGGAGGTTTTATTCCCGGAATAAAACCCGGAAAACCGACTGCAGAATACATTGATTTGATTATGTCACGCATAACATTCCCCGGATCTCTGTTTTTAGCAGCAATAGCAGTATTGCCGGCAATAGTTTCTTCGGATGCAGCTTTTAAAATGAATATGCAATTTGCTCAGTTCTTTGGAGGAACTTCTTTGCTGATTCTTGTAGGAGTTGTATTGGATACGTTACAACAGGTGGAAAGCCATTTGTTAATGCGCCATTATGATGGTCTGTTAAAATCGGGACGAATCAGAGGACGTTCGGGAGTGATCAATTAGTTGAGAGATGATATATTTAAAAACTGATGAAGAGGTAGAGTTGATGCGAATCAGCAACTTGCTTGTATCACGCACATTAGCCGAAGTAGCAAAAAATATCAAGCCGGGTGTTCAGACAATTCGGTTGGATAAAATTGCAGAAGCTTTTATCAGAGACCACGGAGCAGTTCCAACCTTTTTAGGTTATGAAGGTTTTCCCAATTCTCTTTGTATATCGGTAAACGACCAGGTGGTACATGGAATCCCGTCTGATTATGAACTAAAAGAGGGGGACATTGTTTCAGTTGATTGCGGAGCGGAAAAAGACGGATTTCACGGCGACTCATGCTACACGTTTTGTGTGGGAGAAGTAGATGAAGAGGTTAAAAAACTGCTCAGAACAACTAAAGAATCTTTATACGAAGGTATAAAGAATGCAGTAGAAGGAAAAAGGGTAGGGGACGTCAGCTATGCGATCCAATCCTATTGCGAAAACAGAGGATACTCGGTGGTGCGTAATATGGTAGGACATGGAATCGGGCGCGAAATGCACGAAGATCCTGAAGTCCCTAATTTCGGTAAAAGAGGAAACGGACCCAAATTAAAATCGGGAATGGCAATCGCCATCGAACCGATGATAAACATGGGGAAGCACGAAATCTACATCGAAAGAGACGGCTGGACAGCAAAAACCCGCGATAGAAAACCATCGGCGCATTTTGAGCATACGGTGGTTATCAGGAAAGGTCAAGCAGATATATTATCGACTTTTGAATATATAGAACAAATAACAGGAAACGCAATTTAAAAGCATTATGGCTAAACAGGCTGCTATCGAACAGGACGGAACAATAGTAGAAGCATTGTCAAATGCAATGTTTCGGGTTGAATTGGAAAACGGGCACGAGATTACGGCTCACATTTCAGGTAAAATGCGTATGCACTACATCAAGATTTTACCTGGAGATAAAGTAAGAGTTGAAATGTCGCCCTACGATTTGACAAAAGGACGAATTGCTTTTAGATACAAGTAGGCGAGTAATAGGTAAACAAGTAAACGAGAGGTTACTTGTTTGCGCTGATGAAATTTTGTTTACTCGTTTACTAAAAATCTCGTTTACTAAAATAAAAAAATAAAAATATGAAAGTAAGAGCATCATTGAAAAAACGTACTCCCGATTGTAAAATCGTGAGAAGAAAAGGACGTTTGTACGTTATTAATAAGAAAAATCCGAAGTATAAACAACGTCAGGGGTAATTTTATTATTTTTGCAAAAAATTAGTTTATGGCAATAAGAATAGTCGGTGTAGATTTACCGCAAAATAAAAGAGGCGAAATAGGTTTGACTTACATCTACGGTATCGGTCGTAGCAGTGCAATTAAAATCTTAGCAGAAGCAGGTGTTGACAAAGACATCAAAGTAAAGGATTGGACAGATGATCAGGCGAGCAAGATTCGTGAAATTATCGGTGCAACTTACAAAGTAGAAGGAGATCTTCGTTCGGAAGTTCAACTGAACATCAAACGTTTGATGGATATTGGTTGTTATAGAGGTATTCGTCATCGTCTCGGATTACCGTTGCGCGGACAAAGCACCAAAAATAACGCACGTACCCGTAAAGGAAGAAAGAAAACCGTTGCTAACAAGAAAAAAGCAACTAAGTAATTAATTTATAGATAATCATGGCAAAAAAAGCAGTAGCAACAAAAAAAAGAGTAGTAAAAGTTGACGCAAACGGACAACTGCACGTACACTCTTCTTTTAACAATATCATTGTTACGTTGGCAAATTCCGAAGGACAGGTAATTTCCTGGTCTTCAGCCGGAAAGATGGGGTTCAGAGGTTCTAAAAAGAACACTCCGTATGCCGCTCAGATGGCCGCTCAGGATTGCGCTAAAATAGCATTTGATCTTGGTTTAAGAAAAGTAAAAGCATTCGTAAAAGGTCCCGGAAATGGTCGTGAATCAGCTATCAGAACCATACACGGTGCAGGTATCGAAGTCACAGAGATCATAGACGTAACGCCACTACCACACAATGGTTGCCGACCACCTAAAAGACGTAGAGTTTAATAATTGACTAACATCACTAAAAGAAATGGCAAGATATATAGGTCCAAAAACAAGAATTGCACGTAAATTCGGCGAAGCCATCTTTGGTCCGGATAAGATTCTATCGAAAAGAAATTATCCTCCGGGACAACATGGTGTCAATAGAAGAAAGAAAACTTCGGAATACGGCATTCAGTTAAATGAAAAGCAAAAAGCAAAGTACACTTACGGTGTATTGGAAAAACAATTCCGCAACTTGTTCGAGAAAGCGTCCCGTACCAAAGGTATCAAGGGCGAGGTGTTGTTACAGTTGTTAGAATCACGTCTTGATAATATTGTGTTCCGTTTGGGATTGGCTCCGACTCGCTCGGCAGCCCGTCAGCTGGTTTCACATAAACACATTGTAGTTGACGGAAAAGTAGTGAATATCCCTTCATATACCCTTAAACCGGGACAAGTAGTAGGTGTTCGCGAAAAATCAAAATCATTGGAAGTAATCAGCGAGGCTTTAGCCGGTTTCAACCACAGCAAATACCCTTGGTTGGAATGGGACAACGCAACCATGTCGGGCAAATACCTTCATATCCCTGAAAGAGCCGACATTCCTGAGAATATCAAAGAACAACTGATCGTTGAATTATACTCTAAATAATAGATTCATGGCTATATTAGCATTTCAAAAACCCGATAAAGTTATCATGTTGGAAGCGGACAACTTTCAAGGAAAGTTTGAATTTCGTCCGTTGGAGCCCGGTTATGGAATCACTGTAGGTAATGCGTTGAGACGTATTCTTCTCTCTTCGTTGGAAGGTTTTGCAATAACCTCCGTTAAGATAGATGGAGTGGATCACGAATTTGCAACCGTTCCGGGAGTAATCGAAGACGTGACCAATATTATACTCAACCTGAAAAAAGTACGTTTTAAACAAAAAGTTGACGAGGTAGAAAACGAAAAGGTTTCGATAACCGTTTCGGGGACAGAAGTGTTCAAAGCCGGAGATATTTCAAAGAGTTTGACCGGATTTGAAGTCTTAAACCCGGAAAGTATCATTTGCCATTTAGATTCGAGCGCAAGTTTTCAGATAGAGTTGTTGATCGGAAAAGGACGCGGGTATGTTCCTGCCGAGGAAAATAAAAATCCGAATGCGGAAATTGGCGTAATTGCGATAGACTCAATCTATACGCCGATTAGGAACGTAAAATATACCGTTGAGAATTACCGCGTGGAACAAAAGACCGACTATGAAAAATTGGTCTTGGAAATCCAAACCGACGGTTCAATCCACCCGAAAGACGCCTTGAAAGAAGCGGCTAAAATTCTTATTTACCACTTCATGCTATTCTCCGATGAAAAAATTACATTGGATGCAAGCGATGGAGGCGAGAATGAAGAGTTTGACGAAGAGGTATTGCACATGCGCCAATTGCTGAAAACGAAATTGGTTGATATGGACTTATCCGTTCGCGCATTGAACTGCTTGAAAGCTGCCGATGTGGAAACGCTTGGCGAATTGGTAGTATTTAATAAGAACGACCTGCTTAAATTTAGAAACTTCGGTAAGAAATCATTGACCGAATTAGATGAATTGTTGGATAACCTGAACCTTTCGTTTGGTATGGATATCTCAAAGTATAAATTAGATAAAGAGTAAAAATAAAATGAGACACAATAAGAAATTCAACCACTTAGGAAGAAAAAGTGCCCACAGAAACGCAATGCTTTCCAATATGGCAACTTCTTTAATCATGCACAAGCGGATTAATACAACAACTGCCAAAGCAAAAGCGTTGAAGAAATATGTGGAACCGTTGTTGACAAAAGCAAAAGACGACTCAACACACTCTCGCAGAACAGTATTCACTTACTTGCAAAACAAAGAAGCTGTAACCGAACTGTTCAGAGAAATTGCTCAAAAAATCGCAAACCGCCCGGGAGGATATACACGTATCATTCGTACCGGTTTCCGTTTGGGCGACGCCGCTGAGATGTGTTTTATTGAGTTGGTTGATTACAACGAAAACATGTTGAAGCAAAAAACGGCCAAGAAAGCAACAAGAACACGTCGTTCTTCCAAGAAAAAAGAAGCCGCTGAAACGACAGCTGCTCCCGAAACTGAGGTAGTAGCTATTGAAGCGGAATAAGGAAAACTCAGTTGATTGGATAATATAAAAAAGACGTCTCAGTAGAGGCGCCTTTTTTGTATATTGGAGATGCAGCAATTACGATTGTTGCATTCTCTTCTGCCACATTTATCACAAAATACAGTTTGCAACACTATTTTAAACTACAGCAAAAATGTTTTTTACGTCTCATTATATTAATCTTAAAGTTTTTACCTTTTACTATCTTTACCGCCTTAAAAACAGCTGATACATGAAAAAGACAATTAAGTACTTGCCGGAGGAAAAGCAGCAGGATTTAAACTATCTGGTTAAATTGATTCTGGAAAAAATTCCTCAAACCCAGATGATTATTCTTTACGGCAGTTATGCTACCGGTAAGTATGTAGCCTTTGACCGCAGGATCGAATTCGGCATTCGCACAACTTACATGAGTGATTATGATATACTTGTCGTTACCAGTGGAGCAAAAGATAAAGAAGTGGGCCAAAGGCTGGATAGTATTGAAGAAATCTATTACAGGAATCCGGAAGAACAAACTCCCGTCCAATTCATCAATGACGACATAAAAAAACTGAATAAAGATCTTTCGGACGGCAGGTATTTTTACACGCAGTTGAAAGAAGAGGGAATTGTACTTTATAACAGTGGAAAGTTCAAGCTTGCAAGACGACGTAAACTTAACTTTGATGAAATCATGGAACAGGCACAGGAATATTCTGATGAGAAATTTGGCAGGGCAAATAGCTTTATGAGGAGTGTTAAACATGATTGTAATGATGGAGATTATAAAATGGCTTCTTTTCATCTTCATCAAACCTGTGAAAACCTTTTTTATGCCGTTCGTTTGGCTTTTACACTGGAAAACAGGAAACAACATAACCTTTCCAAGTTATTGGCATCGGTAAGAAAATACTCCGAAAGGTTCGATAAAATCTTTCCACAAAAAACAAAAGAGGAAAAAAGACTGTTTACGCTATTGAAGTTAGCATACGTGGAGGCTCGCTACAATCCGAAGTTTGCAGTTACCAAAGAAGATATAGATGTACTTATCCCGATTGTGGAGAGTCTGAACAAGTTGATAAAAAAGATTTGTACGGAAAAGATTGCAGCGTATGGAGCAGTATGAAATATAATAAGTTTTAGGAACAGCTTGCCGGTAGAGACCTTAACCCGATAGAACAATTTGATTTGTTTATTGTTTTATTTTTGAATCAAAAAATATATATATGAAAGCAATAGAACTCCGTATTGGAAACCAGATTTATATAAATAACACTGTGCATAAGGTAACAGGAGCGGATATTTTTTATATATCCCAAAATGAAGTTTTTGGAATAGAAAACGCTTCGTGCAATCCGGTTAAGCTAACCGAAGCGATGCTGTTAAAGCTGGATTTTAAATTTGAGTATGAAAAAATGCAGGACAGGGTATATTCAAACGGCGATTTTATATTGTATTGGAATAAACAGAACGGTTATCGCCTTTATCAGGATAAATTTTTGAGCGCCGGGATTTTTTATCTGCATCAGCTACAAAATTTATACCAGGACATAACCGGAAAATACATTTCCCTTTCATAAAAGAGCCTGTTCTGCATCAAAACCATTTTTTTCGTTTCATATAAATCCAAATAAACAAGCCGAGAAAAATCATCAATATCCACGCGATAAGATAACCATATTTAAATTCGAGTTCAGGCATAAATTTGAAGTTCATTCCCCAGACGCCGACAAGAAACGTGAGAGGAATGAAAATAGTTGACACCACCGTTAATTGTTTCATTACGATGTTCATCTTCAAATCGTTGTTGTTGAGGTAAAGGTCGATTAATGAAGAGAGAATTTCTCGACAGGATTCCAGGTTTTGAAGAATATAAAGCAGTTGTTCATATATATCCTTGAAGTAGAGATTGTCTTGATGGCTAATGAGTTCGGTATCAACCCGCAATAATTTTGCCAGCTCAATCTTAAATGGAGACAGTAACTTGCGCAGATTAATCATTTCACGCCTTTTTTCCTGTATATTGCTGATGAGCAGGTCCTGCAACTGTTTAACATCCAGGAGCAGGTCTTCCAGGTCTTCCAGGTCATTCTCCAATTGCGCTATTTCATCGCTATAATTCGTGATTATTTCGTTGATCATAGACGCCAATATGAAATCCGATTTTCGATTGTTGAATTTCAGGTACTTTTCATTTTGAATATCAGAATAAATATGTTCAAAAAACGGGTAATTACTCTCTTGAATCGTTACCATGTAATTTTTACCCATTATGAGCGTTACCTGTTCTGTTTTTGTTTTTCCGTTAACATTATAAACGGCAGGCACTATAACAAGCAAATTATCATCATATTCTTCCACCGATATAATGTATTGGATTGTTAAAATTCTTTTAGCATCCAGCATGCTGAGACCAAATTTTTTTGTCAACTCGATGATTTTATCCGAGTCTGTCATCCCGCAAACCCGAATCCACGTCACGCAATCGGTATTGATACCTGACTGAATTTCAGTAATATCATTCGTCTTTTTTTCCGAAAAACTTTGCAAAGTATATTGAATGACTTTTATGTTTGTCGCGGTTTTAAATTGACCGGTATAAGAGGGCAATTCGTTTAAGCGTCTATTTCTTGTTCGAGGATTCATATCATTTAGTTTAATGTAACACAAATGTATAAATAATTATTACAAAGCCTCTTTTTTTCATTCTTTTTAAAGATAGCAAAATAAAAGGCAGTCAAAAGATAAACGCTTATGTGGTAAATATGTTGGCTACTTCGTATTTTTTACTAAATCCTCCGAAACGCCTTTTTACTACTGCCGCTTCGATAGAATAAACCAATTCTTAACTTAAAAATGTTTTTCTTCAATCGCAAAAAAACGTTACCTTTGCATTCATATAGCATCTTTCGATTAGGAATGAAACAATTAATCCTCGACCGTTTTTCAAAAGCACAAACGACTTATGATGACCATGCATTGGCGCAAAAGGAGATCGCATTCCGATTGAGCGAATTGGTATTGGGTGAAGTATCACAGGATTCTTTCTGTAAGTCGATGCTGGAAATTGGTTGTGGAACAGGATTGCTAACGCGCGCTTTGTTGCCTCATTTTGCATTTGAAAAGGTGCACCTGAATGATATTTCGAAAACCTTCGAGCCGCTTTTTTCCGATTTGAACGAACAGTATGATTTCCGGTTTTATGCGGAAGATGCCGAAAAGGCGGAATTCGGCGGAACGTATGATTTAATCGTTTCCTCTTCCGTGTTTCAATGGTTTGATGATATTCCCGTTTTTTTGAAAAAAATCAGGCAGTTCTTGTCGCCAGGCGGATTGTTCGCATTCAGCACATTCGGACAGGAGAACATGAAGGAAATAAGAATATTGACCGGAAACGGACTTGTCTATTTTTCTAAAAAAGAGTGGGATAAAATGCTTTCCGTCCATTTTGAACTGATGAAGACTGATGAGAAGTTGATCGAAATCCGGTTGGATTCTCCCAAAGAGGTGCTGAAACACCTGAAACAGACCGGCGTAAATGCGTTTAAACTGGAGAAAACGATATGGACACCGGCTAAAATGAGCCGGTTTGACGCTGCGTACCGGAATCTTTTTTCCATCGGCGGACAGGTAAAATTGACTTATCATCCGCTTTACTTCATAGCCAGATTAAAAAAATAATTCTTCGTTAAAATGGTATTATTTATTTCCGGAATCGACACAAACGTAGGCAAGAGCATTGCTACCGCCTGTCTTTATAAAAAAATGCTTGCCGAAGGCATTCGCGTCATCACACAAAAAATGATTCAGACGGGTTGTAGCGGCGTGTCCGAAGATATTGTGACGCACCGTCAAGAGGCAGGCATGCCCTTCTGTGAAGAGGACAAGCAGGGACTGACCTGTCCGTACGTTTTCACTCATCCGTGTTCGCCCCACCTTGCAGCTGAGATAGATGGACAAACGGTTGATGTTTCCTATATTACAACCTGTACCCGTCAACTTGAAACACGTTATGACGTAGTTTTGCTCGAAGGAGCGGGCGGTTTGATGGTTCCGCTTTCCAAAGAGATGCTCACGATAGATTACGTTGCCCGGCAAAAATATCCGGTTATTTTGGTAACATCCGGAAAGCTGGGTAGCCTGAATCATACCCTGCTTAGTCTGGAAGCGCTGAAAAGCAGGAATATAGAGTTGCATTCTATTATATATAATCAGTATCCCTCGTCCAATAAATTGATTGAAGCCGATTCTTTGCTTTTCATTCGGGAATATTGCAAAACGTATTTCCCGGATGCAAAAGTTGAATTATTGCCGGAATACCGTTAAGAAATTTTTGGTCAGGTAAATACATCCGGAAGCATATACAGACAGCAGTTTCCAAGTCCGAAGGACTAACACTAAGATGACTCCTTGCAAGCGAAGCGCAGCTCGGGGGATGAGCAACGGCTATCTCTTTCCCAGCTCCGAAAAAGTTCAACCCGCTACGGGGTTGATTTTCAGGGTGTATCGTTTCTATTCTCGTTCTACCCCGTTCGGCGAAGTTTTTAACTTCGCCACGTTAAAACAAATGCTCCTCTGCATTTGATGTGTTGCCAATTTGAAATTTGCTTTTAACTTAGACATAGCAAGATGCTATGCCTAACGGTGGTTGCGATGTTGCTATTTTTTTACCGCCAATCGCTTCGCTTCATTGGCGGTTATTAGCTAACGCTGACCGTTGGCTCACATTCAATCCTGCGGATCGGAAGTAGCGGTAAGATTGCGGATAATCTTTTTTATTAGAATAAAAAAACCGGTTGGAGACAACCGGTTTTTCCATATATAAAAGATTGAAATTACATTCCAAGTCTCTTTTTGAACGCGTCTAATTCGGCTCTCAACTCTTTTGGAAGGTGGTTTCCGAAACGTGCGTAGTGTTCTTCGATAAGAACTACTTCGTCTTTCCACTCATCAACGTTTACTGCCAATACTTTCTGCATAGTTTCTTCGGTAACGTCTTTCAAGCCTTCGATGTCGATTTGTCCTTTAGCCGGCACTTTTCCGATAGGTGTATCTACCGTTTCGCCTTCGTGGTTGCAGCGGTTGAAGATGTAAGCCAACACGCGGCTGTTGTCTCCATAACCCGGCCACAGGAATTTACCGTTGTCTTTACGGAACCAGTTAACGAAGAATACCTTCGGTAATTTGTCGGCATCAGTTCTTTTGCCGGTATTGATCCAGTGCTGGAAATAGTCTCCCATGTTGTAACCGCAGAACGGCAACATAGCGAATGGGTCGCGGCGAACACCGGCTTTCAAGCCGATAGCGGCGGCAGTTACTTCCGAGCCTACGATAGAGCCCATGTAAACACCGTGGTTCCAGCCGTTAGCTTCGTGGATCAAAGGCACGGTCGAAGGACGGCGTCCGCCGAACAGGATTGCCGAGATAGGCACTCCTGCAGGATCTTCCCAGTTAGGATCGATTACCGGACATTGTTTTGCAGGAGCGGCAAAGCGGGAGTTCGGGTGAGCGCAAGGCTCGCCTGATGCCGGATCAAATACTTTGTTTTTCCAGTCAAGCGTTCCTGCCGGACAATCGTATCCGATTCCTTCCCACCAAACGTCTCCGTCAGGGGTCAAGCCTACGTTTGTGAATATGGTGTTTGCCCTGCAGGTCAACAACGCGTTAGGGTTGCTTTCCATCGAAGTATATGGAGCTACGCCGAAGAAGCCGGCTTCAGGGTTGATGGCATACAAGCGTCCGTCGGCGCCGTATTTCATCCAGGCAATATCGTCGCCTACGGTTTCAACTTTCCATCCCGGAATAGTTGGCACTAACATGGCCAGGTTTGTTTTTCCGCAAGCAGAAGGGAATGCGGCAGCGATATATTTCTTTTCGCCTTTCGGATTGGTAAGACCTAAGATCAGCATGTGTTCTGCCAACCAGCCCTGTTCTTTTCCCATAACGCTGGCAATACGCAAAGCGAAGCATTTTTTACCTAAAAGGGCATTACCTCCGTAACCTGAGCCATACGACCAGATTTCGTGCGTTTCGGGGAAGTGGGTGATGTATTTTTCGTCGATCGGAGCGCATGGCCAGGTAGAGTCTTTTTCTCCCGGAGCCAATGGTTTTCCTACCGAGTGGATACACGGAACAAATTCTCCGTTTTCTCCCAGTACATCCAATACGGCTTTACCCATGCGGGTCATAATCTTCATGGATGTTACCACGTAAGGAGAGTCGGTAAGTTCAACGCCGATATGAGCGATTTTAGAACCGAGAGGTCCCATGCTGTATGGAATCACGTACATATTACGACCTTTCATACAGCCTTTGTATTTGGCAAGCAATGTCTTTTTCATCTCTTTCGGATCTGCCCAGTTGTTCGTCGGACCTGCATCTTCTTCTTTTTCGGAACAGATGAAAGTACGGTTTTCAACACGAGCCACATCACTTGGGTCTGACTGGAAATAGTAAGAATTCGGACGTTTTTCCTCGTTCAATTTACGAGCCATTCCGCTTTTAACCATTTCATCCATCAGGCGCGAATATTCTTCTTCTGAGCCGTCGCAAAGGTAAACGTTTTCCGGTTGGCAAATTTCTGCCCACTCTTTTACCCATGCATTCAATTTTGCATTTTTAGTGTTAATCATAAAAAATCATTTTTTAATATTGAAACTGTTTTATCTTCAAATGTAACCGGTTGACATATAAGTATCTTCAAAAAGCGCTTATATGATTTTTAAGCCACGCGAATATAAGAATTAATTATGGAATTATAAAATAAATATCGCGTGAAATCGGTTTTAAATTACGGTTAAATGATGCCTGAATTAAAACTTCCGGATAAACACCGCCTGCCCTTCTTCCGGAACGGCTCCTTTTTTTACTTTGTTGTACCAGCGGATTTCCCACTTCCGAAGTCCGAATTCGCGGGCGATAGATTCATACGTGTCACCTGCTTTTGCAATAACCGCCTTTTTTCCGTTGACTTCCTTGACCGGATGTATTGGGAAGGCAGGAATATTGCCCATTTTACTTTCCGGCAAATATTCCGGTTTAGCATCAGTTTCTGCTTTGTCCTTTCCGCCTGTCACCTTTCCTGCCTCGATCTGACTGTCGTAGGCATGCAGTTCGTATGTCTCAATAATGTTAATCAGCCGGTGGGCATAATTGGGATCCGTGGCGTAGCCGCACTTTTTCAGACCGTGCGCCCAAGCCCTGTAGTCGGTAGCATCCAACTCGTACAGAGAGGCGTATCTCGGACGTTTTAAGAATTGCGAATGGTCTTCAAACGAATCTTCCGGTTTAGCATACTTGCGGAAACAATCCCCTTTTTTGTCGTCATCGTGATAAACCCTTTCGCCTTCCCATTCGTGGCATTTTATTCCGAAGTGATTATTGCTTATTTGGGCAAGTTCACTGTTTCCGGCTCCCGACTCTAAAATGCCCTGGGCAAGCGTGATGCTTGCCGGAATCCCGTGCTGCTTCATCTTTCCGACAGCGATTTCGCTGTATTTTTCGATGTAATCTACGTTTACTTGAGTCTTTTTTGTCTGTGCCACAAATGCTTGCGAAAGAAACAGGCAAAATATCGAAATAAAAATATACCGCTTGTTCATTGTGATAAGTGAAATTTTTCGCAAAAATACGGAAAGTTAGCGAAATATAAGAGCCTTTTTATACATTTGTAAAAAAACAGCTCTTAATCTTCAAGCCTTTCTGAATTCTTCGTGTATTAAACGCTTGTATGCAAAAAAACACGAAGTCGTAAAGATGGAAGGATACGAAGAAAAAATATGGTAAAAAAATGAAACAGTACAAGCTTACTTACACGGTATCCGTTTTATCCTGGGCGGAATTGCCTGATGAGGCAAAAAAGGCGATTGAAGCGGCAAAAGCGGCAAGTGAAAAAGCATACGCTCCTTACTCTCATTTTCAGGTAGGATCTGCAGTCTTATTGGCTGACGGGACAATGGTAACAGGAAATAATCAGGAAAATGCGTCTTATCCGAACGGATTGTGTGCCGAGCGGATAGCCGTTTTCTCCGCCAATTCGCTTTATCCCGAACAGGCAATAAAAATATTGGCAATTGCCGCGCAAAGCCGGGGAGAATTTCAACAAAAACCGGTTACTCCTTGCGGAAGTTGCCGCCAGGTGTTGCTCGAAAGCGAAAAACGGTATGGCAGGGAAATTGAATATTATTTCTACGGTACGGAGGAAATTTATTATGTGAAAGGAACGGAGATGTTGCTGCCGTTGAGTTTTTCTTTAACGTAAAGCGCGCTGCATGCAGGGTTGTCTCAAAAATCTTTGTCTGCGAATTACACAAATTTGCACGAAATTATTTTTTTTGATTATCTGCGATTTATGTTTTTTAAGATAAAAAATTTATATGAATTCGCGGACTTTTGAAACTGTACGTAATAAAATTTCAGATTTTCAACCCATCCAGTAAATCATAATATATCTCAATCGCATCCTTCACCTCTTGAATCATAATATATTCATCGGCCGAATGGGAGCGAGCGGAGTCGCCCGGTCCTATTTTTACACTCGCGAAAGGCATTAACGCCTGGTCTGAAAGTGTGGGCGAACCGAAGGTGTTTAATCCTATACTTTTGCCTCTTTTTACTACCGGGTGCTGCGCGTCGATTCCCGAAGAGCCTAATCGGAACGACCTTGCTTTCAGTTCGCTTTGAAGATTCTCTTCCAGAATGTCAAAAATTTCCCGGTTCGTATAACACTCATTAGAACGAATGTCAATCACGAAATCGCATTTATCGGGAACGACGTTGTGTTGCGTGCCCGATTGAATCATCGTTACGCTCATTTTTACCGCACCCAGCAGTTCCGATTGCTTAGGCAATTCCATTTTCCGTACCCGGTCAATATCTTCGATTGCTTTGTATATCGCGTTTACGCCTTCGTTTCGGGCTGCATGTCCCGACATGCCGTGAGCCGTACAGTCCACCACCATCAGTCCTTTTTCGGCAACGGCAAGCTGCATTCCAGTCGGCTCGCCCACGATCGCGAGGTCTATTCGCGGTAATTCACGCAACAGACTTTCAACGCCCTCTTTCCCCGAAACTTCCTCTTCGGCCGAGGCGGAAAAAATCAGGTTGTAGGGTTGCTCTTTTGCCGTTAACAGCGTGAATACGGAGAGCAGTGAAACTACCGAAGCGCCGGCATCATTGCTTCCCAATCCGTACAAACGCCCGTTTTCTTCAACCGGAACATGCGGGTTTTTATTCCATCCCGGTACCGGTTTGACCGTATCTATGTGCGAATTTAATAAAATGACCGGTTTGGATGTGTCGAAAGCAGGACTTAGCGCCCATACATTATTACCTTTTCTTCCGCAGACGTATCCTGCCGCCTCAATGTGCTTTTGTAAAAAATCGGCCGCCGACTGCTCGTCCCGACTGTAGGAAGGGATTGAAATGAGATTTTTCAGCAACGCAACAGCATCCTCTTGTGTCTGATTTATAAGGTGGTTCATATAAGTAATATGATTTTTTATTCAAACGTTATCGAATTACAAAGATAAAACTTTATCTTTGAAATATTATTTATCACAAAACAGAATTAGTATATGAAAAAAGTAGAAATGTGCGGCTTTTGTCTTTTCCTTTTTGGAATTATGACATTTTTTGGCGCTTGTACCATGCTGAATTCCGATGGTTTGCCCTCGGCTGCAAAGACATTCTTGGATAAACATTTTGACGGAATAGAGATTGTTTCGATTGAACAGGATGAAAATCGCGATTATGAAGTGCGTTTGGAAAATGGTGTGGAAATCAACTTCGACCGTAAAGGAGGTTGGGAAGAGATAAAGGTCAAAAAGAACCTGTTTCCCGAATCCATTTTACAGACGTTGCCCCGTGAAATAGAACATCATATAAAAACAAACTACCCCGACCAGTTCATCCGAAAAATAGAACGAAAGGGGTACGGATTTCGCGTTAGCTTAAATAAGCCGAATAATGTTGAATTGACGTTTACCAAGCAAGGAGCATTTATTGAAGAAGAGGCTAAGTAAGGTGCGAAAGCACGAAAGGAAATTTTTACCCTTTCGTGCTTTCGCGCTATTACCTGTTCAGCGACCATTCAACCCCATCCTTGCCGTCTTTTATTTCGAAGCCGAATTCGGCAAGCTGCTTTCTGATTTTATCCGCAGTTTCCCAATCTTTTTTCAGTTTCGATTCCTGGCGGATAGCGAGGAGTAAATCAATCGCTTTTTTGTATGCTTCGTTCGACGAGCTGTCGCTCTCTTCGGAAGTCAATCCGAGAATGTTTTCTATAAACAGGCTGAAAACGGATTTCAACTCTTCCAAATCCTTTTCGGAAACGGTTCCCTTGCCGTCGTGAACGATGTTGACGGATTTCACCGCGTCAAACAGGTGAGAGATGACAATCGGCGTATTCAGGTCGTCGCACATTGCCTCTTCACAGTTTTGGCGCAAGCCGTTTATTTCGACCGAAGTGGCAGCCGACGGTTTTAATTTCAACAGCCTGCCGTAACCTTCCATCAGGCGGATCAATCCTTTTTCCGAAGCTTGCAAAGCCTCGTTGCTGAAATCGACCGTACTGCGGTAATGCGCCTGCAGGATGAAGAAGCGGATCGTCATCGGTGAATAAGCCTGCGTGAGCATTGGGTGCGATCCCAGGAAAAATTCGTCCAGCGTGATGAAATTGCCCAGCGATTTTCCCATTTTCTGTCCGTTAATGGTTATCATATTGTTGTGCATCCAGTAACGAACCGTTTCCTTTCCCAAAGCCGCTGTCGATTGGGCGATTTCACATTCGTGGTGCGGGAAAATCAGGTCCATCCCGCCGCCGTGTATGTCAAACTCTTCGCCTAAATACTTGCTGCCCATCGCCGAACATTCGAGGTGCCAGCCGGGGAAACCGTCGCTCCACGGCGACGACCAGCGCATAATGTGTTCGGGCGATGCTTTTTTCCAGAGAGCAAAATCCACGCTTCTGCGTTTCTCGCTTTGTCCGTCCAGTTCGCGTGTCGTTTCGAGCAGTTCCTCAATGTTGCGTCCCGATAATTTACCGTAATTGTGTGCCTTGTTGTATTTTTCTACGTCAAAATAAACCGAACCTTCGCTTTCGTATGCATAACCGGAGTCCAGAATTTTCTGCACATAGTCGATTTGTTCAATAATATGTCCCGATGCATGCGGCTCGATGCTCGGAGCGAGAATGTTCAACTTTTCCATTGCCTTGTGGTAGCGGTTCAAGTAATATTGTACCACTTCCATCGGTTCCAGTTGTTCCAGGCGCGCTTTCTTTGCGATTTTATCTTCTCCTTCATCCGCATCGTTTTCCAAATGCCCTACGTCCGTGATATTGCGCACGTAGCGTACTTTGTAACCCAGGTGCGTCAGGTAACGAAACAGGATATCAAACGTGATGGCAGGTCGGGCATGCCCCAAATGCGCATCGCCATACACCGTCGGACCGCACACATACATTCCCACGTATGGAGAATGGATGGGAACAAAAGTCTCTTTTTTTCTGTTCAATGTATTGTAAATCTTTAATTTATGTTCCATCTTTTTATTTCGTTTATTAAGCCTGTAAAATTATGGAAAATTATTAGACTTTCCAAGTTTTGAAAACTTGGGTTTTAGTCGTACTTTTGTTTTCAAAAATGAGGGTAAAAAAAGCGATGTACAACACGATTATTCTCCGGGTAATGGACCTGATCCGCTCACCTCGCGCCACATGGGTGCGTATCAGGGAGGAAAACAGGCGGAACCGGGAAATTCAGAATAAATTTTTCTATCCGCTCGTAGCGATGGTTACATTAGGGACGATTGCAGGAGCGTTTTTGGGTTCGGGCGAATTTGAATTTCCGGAGATGCTGAAACGGTCGATTGTGGTTTTAACATCCAACTTTGCAGGTTATTTTCTGTCCGTTATCCTGTTGAACGAGATCGTATCTTCGAGTCTTTTTAACATGGAAAAACAATACAGTGCGTGTGTCCGGATGGTGGCTTACTCTTCGTCTATTCTATTGTGCATAAATACCATTGTGGCTATTGTTCCCGATTTATTTATCCTGCGGATAGGCTATTTTTACACGGCTTTTGTGATATGGACAGGTTCTGACGTTCTTTTCAACGGATTGGAAGAAAACCAGAAGGGTGTTTTTACGGTCATCTGTTTTATCTTGCTGTATCTGTCGCCTTTCCTGATTGAAAAGCTGATGTATATGATGATGAAATAATATTTAGAGTAAACGAGTGATAAATAAACGGGTAAACAAGAAAAAAGCTTCAATTTCTCGTTTAGTTATTACTTGTTTACTTAGTTTACTGATAAAAATATGGAAAATTCAGGGTTAAAAAATATTAGCATAAAAAATAAACGGGCAACTTTCGACTTCGAGTTGCTTAGCACATACAATGCCGGTATTGTACTGGTTGGAACGGAAATAAAATCCATCCGGCAGGGAAAAGCAAGTTTGGTCGATACCTTTTGTTTTTTTTCAAACGATGAATTATGGGTGAAAAATATGAACATCACGGAATATTTTTACGGTTCATACAACAACCATTTGCCGCGGCGGGATCGTAAATTGCTGCTCAACCGGAAAGAGCTGGATAAAATCCGCCGCCAAACGAAAGAAACCGGTTTTACCATCGTACCCCTTAAGCTTTATTTGGATGAAAAAGGATTAGCGAAAGTTCAGATTGCCGTAGCGAAAGGGAAAAAATCGTATGACAAGCGTGAATCCTTAAAGGCAAAAGATGACAAGCGAGTGATGGACAGGGCGATGAAAAAGTTTTAGGAGTATTTTATAATTATATTAAAAATCAACGAATTATACGAATTAACGCGAAATTAATAGTTGAATCGCCTGTAATTTGGCAAATTAAGCAATTCGTGTTAATTTGTATAATTCGCGGACAAACATCTTTCCGTAAAGTAATCTAAAAACCAATACTCGTACTCAGCTTGAATATCGGCAGATACATTGCAATCAATATCACGCCGACAAACAGACCGATCAATATAATCATCAACGGTTCAAGAACGCTGCCCATCATGCCGGTACGGTAATCCACGTCGTCCGTATATTGCGTTTTCAGGCGGTTGAACACGGCATCCAGCTGGTTTACCTCTTCGCCCACTTTTACCAGTGAAAGCATTCTACGGTCGTAAATGGAGAATTTAGACATGCTTTCGTGCAGGGTTTTCCCGTGCATAATATCGTGTTCCATGGTGTCGATTGATTTTTGCAGCGGATAGAAGGTAATCATTTTTTTTACCAGACCAAGGGCTTGCAGCAGCGGAGTGTGCGCTCCCGTCAGCAATGCCATTGCCAGGCAAAAACGGGCGAGGTACATCTTTCTGCTTAATTCCCCGAAAAATGGGATATGAAGCAGCCACGAGGATTGCATTTGCCTGAATCTTTCGTTTTTCCTTATGTAATAGATTGCAACCACTGTCAATAGTAAAATCATAATAATCAGTGGTATATTATTTGAAATGAAATTTGAAATATTGATAACCACCTTCGTGAGGTAAGGCAAGTCATTTCCAAACCGGGCAAAAATATCCTCAAACATAGGGACCACAAAGGTCAGCATAAATATAACGGCTAAAACGGCTGCCGACAAAACAAAAACGGGATAGGCAAAAGCGCTTGTCATTTTCCGTTTCTGTTCGATTTTCTTTGTGAAATAGTTTCCAATGTCTTTCAATACATCAATCAGGCAACCGGTCTCTTCTCCGATCCGGATGCTGTAAAATTCGTACGCCGAAAATTTTCCGCTTTGTTCGAGCGCCTCGGATAAACCCGAACCGCTCAATACCTTGTTTTTGATGCTTTCGTATATCTCCTTTTCGTCCTTTTTGGTTACTTCCTCGCACATCAGCTCAAGCGTTGAGCGCAGGTCAATGCCCGATGACAGCAGGATATGCAGGTCATTGTAAAAGTTTGATTTCTTTTTGTCGTTCAGTTTTTTAGCACCAAACGAAATATCCGTATTGAGCAGCGTCATCAGGCTGTCAGCCCTCGACGATTTCTCTTCCTTTGGCTGCTTTTTTTTAATCTGTTTTATTTCTATTCCCTGCATATTGTTTTATTCTAATAAAAGCTGTAATAGTGTGAATTGCGCGAAGGCGTGAAAGAGGCAAATTTTATTCGTACCTTTGCGCTTTTGTGCCTTCGTGCATATCCACGCCATCGTCCGTTAATTCCATTTTCATTTCCGCTGCATACTCTTTTACAAATTTATACGGCAATGTTATTCCTTTTGTGGTTACGTCAAAATCTATTTCGTCAATTATACCCGAAATTTGTTCCTCATTATTGAATTTTACAATGATATTTTCTATGCTTACGCGGAATGTATCGCTGCTTATACCGGTTTTTCGGATAACCATATTGTCCGACAGCGTGTAAAGATACTCTTTATATCCGCCCTGCATCAGCATTTGCCATTCATTTTGACGGTAATTACATTCGGAGGAATGTTGAAAGTCTTCCTGCATTACATGATATAACTGGTACAATTCCTTGTAATCGTCGTTTGCTCTTTGATAAGAGCTTATCTGGTCGTATGCAAAACGGAATATGCTAAAAGCGATGCCCATCACCAGCATACTTATGATCATGGTAACAATGACATCGGTGAGTGTAAATGCGGGTAACCGTTTCATTTTGAAAGAATTATTTGCTTGTGCGACGATAATTTCCTGCCCTTCCCGCTAAACGATTCGATGGTCAGTATGTTGAGCGCCGGATCGTTTTGATATGCTTCGATTGTTTTTTTTATGCGTAAACTGTCGGTTGTTATCTCTTCATCGAAATAACGTTTTTCCATATTTGTTTGAATCGCATTCCGCTTTGTTTCCATAAATGCTTTCGAACGTTCCGCGCGGTTGTCCGAACGGATAATATTGATGTAAATCATTGTCGAAAGCCCGAAGCAGACCATAATGATGACAATAGCGATAATGGCTTCGGCAAGGGTGAAGGCACGAAGGCGTGAAGGCACGAAAGTACGAAAGTGTGAAAGAGCGAAAGAGCGAAAAAAGCACAGAGAAATACCTTCGCGCTTTCGTGCCTTCGTGCTTTTGCGCTTTCGTGCTATTTTATTTAATAAACCCATTTGATGATGCCCCCTGTTGTTTTTTCATTGATTAAATCCGCGCCGACATAATGTTGGGATAATTTGAATATGTCAATATCAACATCCATCAGCGTATTTTCGTAGATAGCCGAAGGGGTTGAAAGGAAAAAACGGCTGGTGTAGAGTGCGCCGTAAATGTTTCCTTTGATTTCGGTATATCCGTTGCTATATGCCTGTCCCTTGACGACGGATTCTTTTTCCAGCCGTAAAAGCGGCTGTTTGTCCGAACCGGCTGTTTTTTGGTAGAGGAATGTCAAGCCGTTCAATGCCGTTTTTTCGCCAATGGTAATTTTCATGGATCCGGTTCCTGCGTTCGATGCTGTAATTCCCGCCACGGAAGGATATTTCAGCAGGCAATTATCACCGACATGTATGGAATCGCCGGCAAAAAGCTGCAATTTCCCCGTAAAATCTTTCTCTGTCGAAATAAAAGGGGCTACACATATAATGTCGCTTAAATCCGTGTAGTTGCCTATCCGGATTTTCTCTTCGGACAGAACGATGATTTTTCCGCGGAGGAAAAGCCGGTCCAGATGAATTGTTTGAGGAGAATACAATACAACGGTGGAATCAAGGAAGGAGGCAACCAGCGTATCTTTTCCAAGTTTTTCAAAAGGGATAACCCTGTGCGATTCGTTAAGGTATTTATCAAGAAAATAACGGACTTCCAACCGGGCGATGCGTTCATTCAATTCGGGCAAAGACCGGCTGCTTTTTTGCATTTCGCCCGTTATCCGGTTACCGGTAAAGGTTTTACCTTCGATGTGCGCCTGTTTGAATCCGGATTCGGGTAAGACGCTGTTTCCTTTGATGTTAACATTTCCGGTAACCGATATGGGTTTTCCCTGGTCGGGAACAAACAGGGCAATGTTTTCGGTATCGTATTTGTAATCGCCGGTCATCACGGAACGTTTCACCTGCAATTCTTTGTTGAATGCGGTTACGGTAAACAGGTCGAACACGCCCCACTGCTCCTTTTCCAGTTTGACCGAATCGCCGTATTCGCCATACAATGACAGGAATTTAGATTCCGAATAGCCAACCGTTTCAGGGTGGGCAAGCAATATGTTAATCGCCGAAGATGCGTTGGTATTTAGCCTGTCAATGAATATGATACGGTTAAAAAAATGGTTGTTGTAGTAGGCAGAAAGGATTAGCGTACTGCTTAGAATGATAATCAATACGAAAATAAATATGGCAAAAAACAGGGCGTATGCTTCCGGCTTTTTGTCGAATATTTTTATATGTTTTAATTTCATTTGCATTATTTCTCCTTATTTGAAGCCGTCTAAAAAGTCATATTCAAATTTCAAGAATTTATAAGTTGAAATTTCATACCGTTTTTTATCAGATAATTCAAGCTGCAACTTAAGTTTGCTAACTTGACGTGAGTCCGATATAAATAGATGTATAATAGTTTAATGCAAAGAACGAAAAGTCGCGAAGATTTCAAATTAACGAAAGAAAGTTACAATTCTTGACCTGAATAAAATATGAGGACTTTTTAGACAACCTTGTCAATAGCTCACTTCTTCTCCTGAACGGCTTTCTCTTCCTTTGTCTTCTTTTTAAACGCATTTTTTAGAAGCGTACTTTTTTCTTTCGCTTCTTTCTCTTTCACCTCTTTGGGTTGTTTTTCCTTTGCAGTTTCCTTTTGCAGGCCGGTTTCCGGCTTTTTGTTTTTTTTCTTCAGCCAGCCGAAAAGCGGCTTTTTCTGTTTGATTATCCCATTTTTGTATTTCACGGGCTTTTGTTCCACTCCGTCGATGTATGTATAACTTTTCCCGTTCCTTTTGTCGTTTTTAAAGCGGCATTTTTCTACGATGTTGCCCGATGAATCGTAAAACATCGCTTTCCCTTTTTTTACCCCTTTCCTGTATGTTATGTTTGAAGAGAACGTTCCGTTGCTGTTCCATTCTGACCAGACGCCCTCTTTCAAACCGTATCCGTAATCGCCTTTTTCTGCTAACTGGCTGGTTTTGCAGTAGTATTTCGTGTAAGCGCCATGCAGTAGCTTGCCGCTGTAATTTCCCTGCGTAACCAGGATGGAGTTTTTCATATACCAGGTATATGTTTTTTCCAACTCCGGCTTTTCGTCCGGGACGGCGATCACGGTAAACCGGTAATCGTAGAGCGAATCGGCAAGCTGCAGCTTGTGGTATTGCTTCAACTCATCAAACTCTTTTTTGTGATTTTTAGCGTTTATTATTGCCGTATCCGATAGCAGCAAGAATAAAAACAGGCAGTATTTTACGTATGTTTTCATCGGATTATTTTTTTATTGTTCTTTTTTGATTTTGGAAACTTACAATGATAGAGTCGTTGCAAATCCTTATTAATTTAACTTCATTAGCTGTTTCTCCTGTTTTCATAAAATGGGAAGAACCGTTTATGGAAACGATTGCCAGTTCGTTTTCCTGTTTTTTTATCAATCCATCGTATTTTACAGCAGGAAAATTGACCGTTACCACACTCTTTCGCGGCTTGGCTCCCACCGCCTTTTTGGTGGCTGGAGGGTTGGTTGGAATTACCCGTTTTTCGTTTTTAAGAAACGGGTCGGCGTAATTCAAGTACAGTTCAAACGTATCGGGAAGTGTGGCGGCACTCTTTTTTATTGTTTTGTTTGGTACAAAAGCGACAGGATCTTCCGGCGCATTTGTCCGGAAAAAAACCTTATAGACAATCATCCCCCACACGAACAGTGCGAGTGGCAGTAATATATATATGAGCTTTTTGTTTTTCACAAATTTAATTCTATGTTAATGAAAAATGCACGAAGAGGCAAAAGGGTTATTTCCTGCGCTTTCATCAGTATTTAGTAAACATGGATGTTGCCGACCTCTCGCTGACGTTTCCGGCGGCATCACAGGTTCTGACGTACCAGTGGTAAGTTCCGGGCTGGAGCAGCTCTTCGTAAAAAGTTTTATCCGTTTTTTTAGCTATTACTTTTTCTCTGAAGTCTGCATCGCGAAATACATACAGGCTGTCAAACAGCAGTGAACCGTTTTCTTCCACCCTGGTCCACTCGAAACGGACAGTGTCGGTCCTTATGGCAGGATCCTTCAAAGTCGGTTTGCCCGGACTCTCCGTATCAATCGTTATGGTGTAGGAAGTGTAAAGCGTGTTCGAGATTTCATTTTGTCCCCGCACGCTCCAGGTATAATCGCCGTCATCCGTAAATTCGAAGGAATTTTCAGTCACCTGTGTTACTTCGTCTTTTAACAGCGTATTGGAACTGCCGGTAATAGTGAATCTATATTCGTTGGCATTGTACAGTTTGTTCCATTTGAAAACCTGTGAAAGTCGGTTGCTTACTGCATTATTGGCAGGCGAGTGCAAAACAATGGTTTCGTTCGTGAGGTTTAATGTACTGTCAATAGAAAACGACGCCCTGGCAAATCCGGTTTCACTGCTGCCGTTCATGCCTTTAATCCGCCATTGGTAATTACCCGGCACTAAGGAGATTTCAAGCTTGTTTCCCACAACAAACGTGTCTGCCCACAACTTTTCAGCCCTGTCAAAATCCGGACTGATCACCTGTAAGTTGTAGTCCGATGCTCCTTCTATTTCTTCCCACCAGAATGTAATGGTCGTAATGGAAGTAACCAGACTGTCGGCCGGAGCCAGCATCGTAACCTTTTTTCCTTTCAGGTCTTTCTCTATAAATTCATCGCAACCGCAGAAGGTTACCGCTAAAACCGGAAATAATAGTATAAATATTCCTTTTTTCATTTTATTTTTGAGTTGTTTGCGTTATTTGTATATTTTGAAAATAGATGTAAGCATACAGATACAACCGTTTGGAACGCATATCTTTTGTGCGTTTGAATTGAACGGAAACGATCTTTCCTATATTGTATTTTTGTTCTGCCTCGTAAATAAATTCGACCATTTTTTTGAAACCGCCTTCCAGCACAATCCGGTTCGTGTATATTTGATAATCCCGGTAGCCGGAAACGGTTGTTTTGGGAAATTCAATCAATATCAGCCCGTTTTTCTGACAAAATCCGGAGACTTGTTCCAATAGCACTTGTTCAAAATCCAGCGGATTTTCATTGACCACCAACTGTTCCATTTGTTTTAACTGCGCTTCAGCGGCAACAATTTGCTGCGGTGCGCTGGCTGCCAATTCTATTTTTCCGGATAAATCGTTATGTTCGGCTATGACCGCTATCGTTTTTTTGACGGCAAACACATACATAACCACAACCAGCAACGCTAACGCTGCCAGCAGCAAGTAATATTTATGTTTGTAACTTAACTTTTCCAACATTTTACTGAACGGTTAACTCAATGGTAAATAATGCGGTGTTTGACTTTATATCGTGGTCGTAGCCAAGAATGGATGCGCTTTCGATTCCTTCACCGCTTTTTAACTCTTTAATCCATTCGTTGAATCCGGCGCTTTGGTTGCTGATTCCGGAAATGACGATGATGCCGTTCTTAAAAGTGAACGTTTCTTTTTTATTCGGATCTGCCGGCGGATTAAACTGCCAGTCCGTCAACGTAATGCCATCGGGTATGGTATTTGCAATCCGGTCGGCATAAAACGAAATTTTATTTTTGGTGAGCAGGCCGCTTTGCTGAAGGAACTTGCTTTTGGCGGCAAGCGTTTCATTTAGCAGTTTTACTTTATTAATCAATTCTTCCTGTTTGGCGACTTGCGGCTGTTCTTCCTGTGTTTTTTTGTAAAAATGGTCGAATACCAGAAAGTTGATAATTAAAATAATAAATACCGGAATCAGGGAAATTTTCCCGGTCAGTTGTGTTTTTTGCCGGTAGAGAAACTCTTTGTTTCTTCTTTGAATGGCTTCAATTGGCGCGTGGCTGCCCGTTGGATTTATGAGGAATGAAAAGCCGATTCCCAAAGCCGGTAACAGCAAGGCATCCACCGGCTGGCTCCCGATTTCCAGCGTTTGCGTTTGGTTTTCAGCCTGAACGGTAAAATCCTCAATGTTATTTTCACGCAGAAGTATGTGGATATTTTTATAATACAGCGAGTTTTCGTTCTGCATAACCGGCAATATATCATCCAGCGCAAAAGGACTTATCGAAACATCAACTATAAAGTCAAATGATCCGGATAAATCGGCGATCACTTTGTCTATAAACGATTTGCGGGCTAATGACACGATTTGCGTCAGTTTTTCCTTTTGCCGGTCGATTTCCTGTTTGCGGATGTAAAAATCATCCGGATTGACATTCGGGATAAGTTGCTTTATGATGTCTGCATCCGGCAGTTGCGCTCCTGTGGTAATTTTCCGGTGTATGATGCCTTTTCCGCTTAATATCAGGCAAACAGGATCTTTCCTGGAAATTTCACCGCATTGGCTGTTGACGGGGTGATTCGAAGTCATTCCGTCAACAGGACTAACTTCCAACGCTGCAAAATGGATGCTTCCTTTTTGCCTGGTCAGCTTCACGGCATTGCACCGGTATGTGCCGTCGCTGTTTATTTCAACGTCGATGGCATATACCTTGGGCGTAAGGTTAAAAATATTTTTAATGTCCTGTATCATTTCAAATCGTTTGTTTTTAGTGGAATAACTCCCACTCAACGTAGCGTAAAAAAATGCAGCGCAAGCGTTCGGCATAGCGTCTGCTGCGATGTTGTACTAAAAACAAGTCTCCGGCTTGCATATTACAATTTGTATTTTCTGTTTTCTAAATATCATCTCTTTTTTTATTCATTGCAAATTAGAAATTTGCTTTTAACTGCGGCATAGCGTCTCGCTATGCCGAACTGTCTCATGGTAGCTGTAATCAACCGCGTAAACAGGATAGTTGATATATAAATTTGTTTCTTTATCATTTTAAAACAGCACCGTCGGTTTAATGAATATATTCAGCTGTGAATCCATCTTTTCCTTTTCACGGCTTGAAAAAATCCATTTCAGGATAGGAATCCTTGCTAATAGCGGCAATCCGGAACCGGTGTTGGAGTTTGTTTTCTCTTCCAGTCCTCCGAGCAATACCATCTCTTCGTTTTTGATCCGGATAAGGGAGGTAAAGCTTTTATTGTCGGAGCCCGGAGGCGCGTCGGGCACGCGGTTCTTTTTAAAGCCCGACTGTTCCACCTTGATGTCGAGCGTCACCTGGTCGTCGCCCGAAAACATCGGCTTGATGCTTACCGAAAGGTTGGCATTGATTGCCTTGTACTGGAACGCCTGTATGTTTTGCGGGTTTTGCGTACCTACGACGGTGTTTTGTATCTCCTTGTAATACTCCGTTTCGCCCATCACCAGCGTTGCCTCGTGGCTGTTCAGTGTTGCGAGGCGGGGAGTAGAATGTATCTTGACCACTCCCTGCTGTTCCAGCGCATTCAACGAAACGTAGAAATTGGGAGTTACCTTACCCAGATTCAATGAGCCGAATCCGTTTATCCCCGAAATGATTTCGTTTAATGTTTTGGAACTCAACGTGGTTTGTATCCCGGCAGTTGAAACTAAAAAGGAGGTTGGGGCAGGCGCTTCACCCAATCCAGCGCTAAGCCCCGTACTAACATTGTAATACTTTTTAGAGCTGATGATAATTACCTCTATCAACACAACCGGAACCACTTTGTCCACACTTCTGAGAAAAAGTTCCACCTCGTCGATCATCAATTTGGAACCGCTTAAAACGATGCTGTTCAACTCGGGAAATTCTTTTATACTGACATCCTTTTGCAGTTCCTTCGGAATGTGCTCTACTATTTTGTCGACAGAACGGTGCTGTAACTGAACCACTTTGGTCTGCCGCAACCCTTCCAGCTGCCGTTCGCCGATCATATAAACAGCGCCGGCTTTCGATACCGTATACTGGCTGCCGTTGAACAGCCGTTCGAGCAGCTGGTCGTAAGTCGCATTATAAAGTTGCGTGGTGATGTTTCCCTGCACGTTTGAATAAATGAAGTAATTCAGTTTCAACTCGCGCGATATATCGTTTATGATGTCGGTAATCGCCACGTCCTGGGCCGACAGGGTAATCAGATTATTCGAAATGTTGTATTCGTATCCGCCTGAATTTTGCCGTCCGCCTTGCCGGTTGCGCATAGCTCCTGAGCCTGAAGCCGCCTGCGCCGCTTGAGCCGCCGGTTTTTCCAGTATATAAAAACCGTCGCGGGTAACGGTTGAAATTAACCCATTGGACAACGCCAATTTATCAATGGCGTTATCTACCGGAACATTTTCGACATAAATACTGACGGGCGTTGCCGATATTTCCGGCGAGAAGATGATGTTTTTGCCCGTTTGACGGGTTATCTCTTTAGTTACCTTGAAAAGGCTGTCGTTGGACAAGTCCATTGTGATTGTCTGTGCGGCAGTGTCATACTTAATGCTTATGGGTTTTGGCGGCGGAATCGCTACCGGCTGTTCGACCGCCGGTGGCACATATTTTGAAACAGACAAAATATTTCCGAAAAAGGTAATATCCAAATCATACTGCTTGCACAAAAAGAGCAGTACTGCCGACACGGAAACATCTGAAAAATTGTTGGTAATGCGCATGTCAAGCGCCGGATCAATGTAAATGTTGACTTTACTCGTACTGGCAATGGCTCTGATAAATTCCTGTATGCTGATATCCGAAACCGACAGTTCGATCTTTTCGTCCAAACCGGGGACTTCGGCTTCCAATGCTTTCAGTTTGTTTTCAATCTGTAAAAAACGGTTCTGGTCTTGTCCTTGCATTGCAGGAAAGCTGAACAGGAAAAGGCACGAAAGCACCAAGGCGCGAAAGCACGAAAGCGCGAAAGGGCGAAGGGGGCTTTTGCTTTTTGTATTTTGATCTTTTAAATGTAATTCTTTTGTATTCATATTTTTTGTTCGTTTTTTATTTAACCTCCTTCACTTCTCCGCCCTTTCGTGCCTTCTACTATTTTTGAAGCGCTTTACGGGTTTTTATATAATTCTGAATTTTTGCCGGCAATAATTTTGACTGCTCAAGCATTATTTTATATTCTTCCCGGCTTACATATTCCAGTTCTTTTGCCAGATAAATTTGTGTTCTTAATTCTCCACACGAACCTTTTGCGATATATAGAAATTGAATAAACTCTTTATTTGTTTGACGTTCAAAACCTTCTGCAATGTTTGAAGAGATAGATACAGACGCTCTCTGAATTTGGTCTTTGAAGCCAGAATCCGTGCAATTTCTCATCAATTTATACACGGAAACACACATCCGCATCCAATCCTTCCGAATATCCAAATCTTCAAAATTAAAACCTCTTTTCTCCATTTTCTCTTAAATCGTGCTTTCGCGCCTTCGCTCTTTCACCCATTATTCAACAAAATCGGATACACCTCCTCCAACGTCGTATTTCCCAGTAGAAATTCATTAAAAGCCGTATCGGCGAGCGACAATATATTGCGTTCCTCTTTCAGCCTGTTTATGTCGTAACTGTTACTTTTAATTTTGTCCGCCAATTCGGCATCAACAGGAACGATTTCGTAAATAGCCTTGCGTCCTTTATAGCCGGTATAGTAGCAGGCATCGCATCCTTTGGCGATTTTATGCGTCGCAGGCGTTTGCTTTGTCTTGAAATTTTTGGGTAGCCGGCTTGCATTAAAAGCCTCCTCCTCCTTGCAGTGCGGACAAAGCAGACGGATCAACCGCTGTGCGATGCAGAGATTGATTGTATCAGCCAGCAGAAAAGGCGGTAATCCCATATCGGTCAGGCGCGAGATGATTCCCCAGGCCGAGTTGGTGTGTATGGTTGATAAAACCAGGTGTCCTGTCAGGGCCGCGCGGATGGCCATTTGAGCCGTCTCGTTGTCACGTATCTCCCCAAGCATAATAATATCGGGGTCCTGTCGCAGGAAAGTACGGAGCGCGCGGGCAAAAGTCAGCCCGATGTCTTCGCGCAACTGAACCTGGTTGATTCCCTCCAGTGTATATTCAACCGGGTCTTCAATCGTCAGGATATTGGTTTCAACCTTATTTAAAATCTTCAATGTGGCATACAGCGTAGTGGTTTTTCCCGAACCGGTAGGACCGCTGATCAGGATAATACCGTGCGTTTTTTTGATGCCTTCCAGAAAAATTCCCAGCTGTTCGTCCGTAAAACCCAGTTTGTTGATTTCAATATCGGTCGAATCCTTGTTTAACAGACGTAATACGATTTTCTCGCCGTTCAACGTAGGCAATACGGATACGCGGATATCAAACTGACAATCTTCCTCCTTAAAAATGATGCGCCCGTCCTGAGGCAACCGTTTTTCCGCAATATCAATATTCGCCTTGATCTTTACTTTGTTAATAAGTGCGGGGTAAATTTCCTTTTCGATCCGGTATCTCTCCAGCATACGCCCGTCGATCCGCAACCGGATACGGCACAATTCCTCGTATGTTTCGATATGAATATCGCTTGATTGCATCCTTTTTGCCTCGCTAATCAGGGTTGTCAGGAAATCGTCCGACCTGATACCCGAAAGCGTTGAGGTTTGTCTGGCTGCATTGTCCGTTTTCCGGTAATACCTTCCCAGAGTCTGATGAATAATTTCCGAAGGCAGGTAATGAACAACGATGGCCAGGTTGAAAAGAATTTCCAGCTCGTCCTTATGGTGCGGTTGAAACAGTTCGCGGTCGGCATACAATTCGATACACTCCTCGCTTACCTTGCAGGGAACAATATGATAATGCCACGCCTGCTGGCTGGTTATCAAATGCTGAAACGTTGAATCAATCTGTATGTATTCCATTTTATAAAAATAAATGAACTGCCCACGTATCGTCAAACCGGTCGAAGCAACTTAGCTGTTCGACAGCCAACATGACAAGGTATATAATAGACATATTTCCCAACAGCGGAATCCTGTACTGTTTTATCCTGCCTCTCACTGCAATTGCGTAAACAATCAATATTAATAATAGCGAAAGGATAAAAAACAGGATAAAATTAAACGGCGAAAATGCCATACTCAGAAAAACGAAAAAAAACAGATCTCCAATTCCTATAAACTTGTTTATTATGTTGGTCAAACTGCGTATTCGAAGTGAAAAATAAACAGTCAGCAACAGAAACTGGAAAATCAGCAACATCATATTAACCTCAAGATTGAAAAAGAGTTCTTCTATGCCAATAGTTAAATAAGTCAATCCGAACTGGCAAGGGATAAGGAGAAACAGCAAAATCCAACTGACCGCCCGTTGTGTAAAATCCTGATAAATCAGCAGTGCTAATAACACTACAACAGCAACATATAATAAAAGATAACTATGCAATTTTTTTACGATAAAATAAATGCTTATCCGCCATATCACCCCTTAATGAAAAACAGTAAAATTCATTGCTTTTGACATTGGGGGTAACATTGCGGATAATCATAATAATATATTATATTTCACTTTGTGCCTTCATTCTTTCTCGCCTTTTTCAGTCTTTCGTAACTTCCTTAATATTCTTATCCTGATCCACTTCCCAAACGTTAAGCGTTCCGTCTCCGTCAAAATCGGTTACGGAAGAAGCACGCGCCGTAAAGGTTGTTGCTTCCGCATGGACAATTTCAATAAGGTAGTTGGCTTTTCCTCCGTCCGTTATCAATGACTCCTGCTCAAAACCGATTTCTTCCAAATCATTCGAATATTTCGAGTGCATGTAGAAGTATGTTTTTTGCAGTGTGTGAACATGGTTCAGCTGCAGCTGCGCTTCCGTACTTTTGGCTTTTGAAATAAGCGGCATTAAGTTAGGCAAGGCCAACAGTACCAGGATTCCGATGATGACCAGAACAATAAGCAGTTCCGAGAGGGAGAAGGCCTGTAATTTTTTCTTTAACATAAGCAAAAAACTGTTTTATAAAAAATATTTTCCGTCAACAAAAGTACATATTTTTTTAGATATTCAATAACGCATATTAATATGCATGCAGGAATA
>JAISVA010000030.1 GCA_031271815.1 Prevotellaceae bacterium
AACTTGATAGCC
This sequence comes from Prevotellaceae bacterium, assembly GCA_031271815.1. Lineage (GTDB taxonomy): Bacteria > Bacteroidota > Bacteroidia > Bacteroidales > Paludibacteraceae > RGIG9379. Next base: position 13 of record JAISVA010000030.1, read on the forward strand.
GACCAACAGGAAGAAATTGCCGAGATTAAGTGGAATGTGCAAGGTAAGGTACAGGAAATCAAACGCACGGCGAACAGTAAGAAGTCTGATTTGTTATTTAAATACGATGCGATGGGCAACCGGGTAAGTAAGACGGAAATTTACCCCAAAGCGATAGAAGACGTACAGTCGATAACAACTTATTACGTAAGGGACGCACAGGGCAATGTGATGGCAGTATACAGTGAACAGAAATACGAAGACGGTAAGATAGACTTATCGCTGACAGAGCAGCATCTTTATGGCAGTAGCCGCTTAGGCATGAGACAAGTCAATGAATTACTGGTAGAAAAAGATGAAATAAAAGAATTTGACCAAACTTACTCGTCGAGAAATCTTGGCGAAAAGGTATTCGAGCTAAGCAACCATTTGGGAAATGTCCTCGCGGTGGTATCTGACAAGAAGAAAGCGGACGGCACGGCAGATGTGAAAGCCGTGTACGATTACTATCCTTTCGGTATGACAATGCCGAACAGGACAAGTTACATTCCTTCAGAAGATTATCGGTATGGATTTAACAATGCAGAAAAAATTAATGAATATTCAGGCGAAGGAAATACATACGATTTAGGTGCAAGAATATATAACCCTCGTTTAGGTAAAATGCTTAGCATAGACCCAAGAGAAGCTGAATACCCTTGGCAAAGTACTTATGCTTATTTTTCAAACAGTCCCGTTTGGAAATTAGACTATAATGGGGAAGGCGATGAAGAAGACGGAAGTGTTGAAGGTCCATGGAAAATGTTTAAAGCTGCTCAGGATTACTACAGTTTTCAGGAGGAATTACTGGGAACTCCTTCTGAAGAACAACGGTTTTCAGAAAACAATGAAGATGCACTCTATAATACAGCTGAGCAGTTGCAACGAGATCTTGAGCCAGTAAGAGAAGTGGTAAATACGGCAGTTACAGTTGAAAATATGTTTATGCCGGGATTCAAGGCATTGGTTGAATCATCAACTCAAGAGGCCACAGTTTCGGAAGCTGTTGTAGATGAAGTAAGCACTGTAGTAGCTGGAGCTGTAGTAGGTGGAGTTTTAGCGAAAGGGATTTCATGGGGAGTTGGTAAGCTTATAAAAGTGTTTGCTAAACCTGCAGTACAACAAGTTGCTGAGACAGGAAGCAAAATTGTTATTCAATTTGGAAAAACTCCTAATCAAATATCTCACGCTTTCCGCCATACAGATGAGTTAGGATTGAATAGAACATTAGTTCAATCAACGGTAATAAATCACTTTAATACGGTTTCGTCGCAAGTAGTAGCAGGTCAGCCGTTTAACCAAATTGTTCAGATTGGTAGTCATAGGATACAATATACTGCTTATAAACTTTCTGATGGCATATTTAATATTGGAAGAATACATGCAATCCCTTAGAACACCTACATATCGAGAAGAAAAACTTCTCGAAGTCTTAGTTAAAAAGGCTTCTTTAGCGATGCCAAAAAATTGGAAAAGCGGCTTGCTAGTGCGCCCTATGGATGATGGGGGAATGGGAAGTTTGTATCTATTTCCTAAAGGTAAAATTGTTGAAGGTAGAGTATTAGGGAAACAAGTTAGTGATTTTCAATTTACAGATATAGATGGAATTGAGGTAATTGCCTCTTTAAATATAGATAGTGATGGAAACTTGTTCGAACTTGATATTTGGAAAACGGATTTTGGAAAACTCATAAGTTACCCCGATTTATAGATACATTACGCTCAAGGCAATGTGATGGCAACATACAGTGAACAGAAATACGAAGACGGAAAGATTGACTTATTGCTGACGGAGCAGCATTTATATGGTAGCTCGCGCTTAGGCATGAGACAAGTCAATGAACTGTTGGTAGAAAAAGATGAAATAAAAGAATTCGAGCCGGAATATTCTTCGAGGAATCTTGGCGAAAAGGTATTCGAGCTAAGTAATCATTTAGGTAACGTTTTAGCAGTGGTTAGCGACAAGAAGAAAGCCGACGGCACGGCAGATGTGAAGGCGGTTTATGATTACTACCCTTTCGGAATGACGATGCCGGGACGCTCTTTAAGTGGTGATTATCGGTATGGATTTGGCGGACACGAGAAAGACAACGAGGTTTCAGGCGATGGAAATCATTTGAGTTTTGGAGATTACGGATACGACCCGCGACTTGGAAGAAGGTGGAATATGGATCCGATTTTGGTTCCTCATGAGAGTTCTTATGCAACATTTAGAAATAATCCTGTTGTATTTAGTGATCCAACAGGTAAGTGCCCTGATTGTCCTGATGGTAATTATACTGTTCAAAATGGGGATACATATTGGGGCCTAGAAAATCAATGGGGATTAGATCATGGTACATTGGAACAACTTAATCCAGGAGTGGATCCAACAAATCTTCAAGTTGGTCAAAATATTGTTGCCAATACAGATATACCTAGTAGTTTTGACCAAACGTACACAACGACAACTACTACAACGTATGAAACACAATACAAAACTCAAACAATTGAGACAAGTTCTAATACTGTAAAATATGCAGGTATGGCTGCCGCTGGTTTACTTGCTGATGATGTTACCGGATTTGGAGCTATAGATGATCCTCTTCTAATAGGTGTTGGTGTCTGGGCAGTTGGAGCATTGATTTATGATGCTGTAAATTCCGGAACAAAAACAATTACTTATCCAGTTTCAGTTCCGGTAACGACTACTTCAACTAGTCCGAATCCTTTTTGGTATGTTACATATACAAAAACAAATCCAACGACTGGACAGGTTTATGTTGGTCGTTCAAGTGGGTATGCAGCAACTCCACAAGAAGTTGTTAAACGAAGAGATATAAATCATCATATGACTTCTGTAGGATATAGAAATGCTGTGCTTTCTACCTCTGCTCCAGCAACAATGCCTGGTGGATACTTTTCTAGAATATCAGATCCTTCTTATTGGGCTATAAGAGGAAGTGAGCAATTACAGATAGAATCATATAGAAGTTTAGGAATATCTGGCAATACTTATAATGGTATTAGTCCAACTAATGATAATTTAGGTAAATATATTAACGCAGCAAAAAATTTATTTAAGTAAATATGAATTATGGTAAGTGAAAAATATAATGAAGCAGCAAAAAATTTAATTAAAGCAATTGATATAGCAATTGATGTTGTAAGACAATATCCACCAAAAGGATATGAATCAAATCATATCGCACAATTTATTAGTACTTATTTAGATATAAAAAAAAGCATAGTAAATCCCGATCCCCAATATATGAAAATGTCGAGTTTGAAGTATAAAGAAGAAGATGTATTTATTTATTTTCAAGAAGCATCCGGCGAAACCGTTAATGAATTTTGGAAGAGGATAAAAGAATCAGGTCTTCCTTACAAACGGGAAAATAAGATGGCGAAAATTTTGAAAAGAAAAAAAATAAGAAATGATATAGAATACGATTATGTAATTGACACAATAGTCCCTTTACAGCAAGAAGGAGTTTTAAGCAAGGAAGATGTAAGTTTATTAGAACAAATGATGGCACAATATGAACAAAAAATCAGGTAGTGTCTCCGTTGTAAGTAGCGTGTAAATAATAAAAATCGCACCGTTCGGCGTTGGCTCCGTTGTAAGTAGTGTGCCAATGATGAAAAGTGAGGCGTTCGGCGTTGGTTCCGCCAACGTCGTTTATAACCGCAGGGCGTCCCGCCCGGCCAACATGAGCAGAAAGAGAAAGTACGCAGTACAGTTTTTTGTGCTACATAAGCGAAGCTGTATTCAAACGAAGTCTGATTTGTTATTCAAATATGACGCGATGGGCAACCGTATCAGCAAAACGGAGATTTACCCCAAAGCGATAAAAGATGTAAAAGAAATAACGACCTATTACGTAAGGGACGCTCAGGGGAACGTGATGGCAGTATACAATGAAAAAAAATACGAAGATGGTAAGATTGATTTGTCGCTGACAGAACAGCATCTTTATGGCAGTAGCCGTTTAGGTATGCGACAAGTCAATGACCTGCTGGTAGAAAAAGATGAGATAAAAGAGTTTGACCAGGCTTACTCGTCGAGAAATCTTGGGGAAAAATCTTATGAACTAAGTAACCATCTGGGTAATGTATTGGCAGTAGTAAGCGACAAGAAGAAAGCCGACGGCACAGCGGACGTAAAAGCGGTTTACGATTACTATCCTTTCGGTATGCAGATGCCGGGACGGTTTAGTTTTGATCCTGCGAATGCTTATAGGTACGGATTTAATTCTCACGAGATGGATAGCGAAGTTAAAGGCGATGGCAATCACATAAGTTGGGGTGGTTATGGAATGGACACAAGACTTGGCAAGCGTTGGAACATAGATCCTCTATGGTGTGAGTTGCCAGGACAAAGTCCATATTCTGGAAACAACAATAATCCTAATTTATTTTTTGACCCTGATGGTAAATGGGGGATTTCTATCCATTATGATGTATCTTATGACGCTGCTAGAGACGTTGGATTCGATAGAAGTTTTAGTAAAAAAGCAGCCTATATGGCTTCCACTTATGCAGATATGCCCCCTCCTGCAATGGCACTCTATTTCGGTTTACATCTCCGTTACGGGCGGTATGGAGTACACCATAAAAAAGGACCTACTGCTAATTCGCAAGATGAAAGTGAATCGTATCGCCATGTTATGATGAGTGATGCTGAAGCGGCAGGAGGAATGACAAGACAAGATGCTGTAAATAGAGGGATTAATATGGCATGGAAGAGCATATTTAACGCTATAGAAACAGGTAGTATTGAAGATTTGGGCGTAGGTCTACATGGTATACAAGATGTTTTTGCACACGAAGGAATGTCAACAAATGAGCATTTAGGCATAAATTTTTCGTCTGCCTATGTCCTCCTTAAAGATTTAGGAAAAGTAGGTTTTTTTGACGAAAGGAAAGCAAAGAGAGCAACAAAAGGAGTATTGACAGTGTATGGTATATTGACAGGAAATCAAAAAGTGATTGATGAAGTCAAAGACAGGAAAGGTAACATCAAAATTGATTTACGAGGTGTAACTACCTCTGAAACTCAACAAAAAATACGTGAACAAATTGATGAATTTGATAAGAATTTTGAAGGGAATGTGGAAATTCAATTTTAGTATTAAAAGAATATTATTCTTAATAATTTTTACAGTTATATTGACTGGTTGTTTTAGAATTAATCATCAAACATTACTTAAATTAAAAGATGGTTCCAATGTTCTTTTGTACCAACATGATTCAGTGTGGATGGAAATTTGGGGATCAATGAAAGAATGGAATAATTACATAATCTTTAATGACAATCAGCTAATAGATAGTAATTATGTAAAATTAAGCATTCGTTTGAATAATCTTGATACAGTTTTTATAGATAAATTTCATATTCGATTATGTTACATAAAGGATGGAATACTCAAAGAAATAACCGAAGGAAAACTTTATTATGATCCCGAGTCATATCGTTTTAACGATTACCATTTATATTATAATATGATAGACACTTTTACAAACTATGAATTTGTAAATCCTTCATATGGCTTTGGCACTCTTTTGGTTGTACAAAGTGAACCCAGTATTGAGATAGGGCAGGCAGATAATTTTGTAGTTGATATGTTCTTAGATTGCATAATAGATAGAGAAGCAATAATTATTCATAAAATAGATACTCTTTACAGGAATAAAAAAACAAAAAAAGGTTTTTCTGTACATTAGATAATAGTCATCCCGGTAGTGGGTAGTGTCCCCGTAATCGGTAGTGTGCCAAATCTGGAACGTTCGGCGTTCTTGTGCTGTGAGAGAGGAGTGGTAATCCTCTCGTAACTGTCAATAAGATGGTGGAACCGCTTTGTTGTCCGTAGTGTGCCGTGATGCGTTCGGCTCCGCTCAGTAGTCCGTAGCGTGTAAATAATCAAAATCGCACTGTTCGGCGTTCGGCTCCGCCAACGTCGTGAGTAACCGCAGGGCGTCCCGCCCCGGCAAGATGCGCCAAAAGCGGAAGTCAGCTAAACAGCTGAATTTCCAAATACAGCAAATCCCGAAAAAATGTAATGCTTTTTTCGGGGCTTTTGTTATCCCCGGCTTTGCAGTTCAGGCGCGCCGTTGGTTATAATAATCCGGTTGCAACACAAATTTTGTTTTTCCGGGCAAAAAAAGTAA
>JAISVA010000005.1 GCA_031271815.1 Prevotellaceae bacterium
AAAGGAGGAAGCCGAAAATCCTGAACAGAGTAGGCCATTTTAAACTATCATTTATTTTATATGAAAAAAGTTATTTTTACCGCAATTCTTGCAATTTCAACAGCAGTAAGTGTAAATGCACAATGGAAAGCAGGTGCTGATTTGGGTATTCAAATTCCGATTGGAACATTTGGTGATGCCTACAATTTAGGAGTCGGAGGTACTGTTGCCGGAGAATATTTAGTAACCGAAAGCATTGGCGCAGGATTGCAACTGGGCTATTTTTCGTTCGGCGGAAAAGAAATAATGGGTATAGAGACGGGCAGTATGTCGGTTGTTCCGATTACCGCTACCGGTAAATACTATTTTTTGAGGGAAGGCTTTAAACCATACGCCGGTCTTGACCTGGGCTTTTACGTGTTGAGTTTCGAATCTCCCGATTTATTTGGTTTGGGCAGTATAACCGTATCTGAAACCAAATTCGGCTTAGCTCCGGTACTTGGGCTTCAGTACGAGTTTTCAGACAACTGGGCGTTAGACGGCAACCTTAAATACAACTATGTTACCGCATCAGGCGATGCTCTTTCAACATTCGGCATCAATGTAGGTATTGTTTATACAATTGAATAATTGAGCCTGAAAGCAAAAAAGTAAAGAGGTCTGTCCTGAAAGCCACATTCAAACTTCAAGAACTTATAATTTGTAAGTTCTTGAAGTTTTTTTTATCTGATTCATTCAAGCTGCTATTTATATATCTCAAAATAATTTCAATTTCGAAGTCCGGAGTTAATGTCATTTGACATTAACTCCGGACTTGAAATCAACAAACAACTTGAATGAATTAATCTTAACGTTAGTTTGATAAAAGAGGTAGTTGTCAAAATACACATATGTTACTTATTATCATCCTCAGTAAGATATAATTTTCCTATTTCAGGGATTCGATTTTCTGAGGTGATAGTCCGGTTATTTGCGAAATAGTTTCTGCCGGTAAGCCTGCCCGTAGGCTGTTACGAGCTATTTCAACAGACTTTTTTCCCAATCCAATGGATTCGCCTTCCGCTCTTTCTCTTTCCAGCCCCTGTTTCCTCTTCAACTTCCTGTGTTCAAAGATAATAAAATTAATTTGTTAATTAATCGAATTGTTAAATATTTATTAAATAATAATCGATTGCTTGATTTACAACATAGAAGACAGCCTTTAGTGGGTTGAGTGTAATTTTAGAATAAACGCATAATTTTTTTAGAAACATTTGTAAAATACAAAAAGCACCTCGAAAATCGCTGTTTTCGAAGTGCTTAAGCAATTTATAAACAATACTTTGTGTATTGTTAATTTGTATAAAGATGCTTTTATTCCTTACAAATTTATCGAAATCAACTTTTCGCCAACCTTCGCAAAAAGTCGTCCTTCTTTGTCTAAATAGATGTCGTAGCCGTCTTTTTTGGCAAGCGCAAGACCATCGTCTTCGCTAAATTCCGAGATGTAGTCAAATTCATACAAGGTGATCGGACTCCCGAATTTATCAATTAATCCGAATTTGCCGTTTTTCCGGACGCGTCCCACCCCGTTTTGAAAATCTTTTGCCTCTTCAAATTCAAAACCTTCTGTCAGTTTATCGCCATCTTTATCAATGTAGGTAAATAGCGTTTTGCCGTTTTCCGATTTTCCGACGGCGGCGATGCCTTCTCTAAACCAAGAGACTACGGTGTATTCGTTTGGTATAACCAACTCGCCTTTGGTATCAATAAATCCGTAGTTGAAATATTGGTCCTGAACGGCAGCTACTCCTTCGCTGAACGATTTAGCATCCTGATAGATATTTTCGTTAAAAGGTTTCCCCGTTTTGTCGATAAAAAAAGTTTGATTATCAGTGGTTTTTACGACTGCAAGACCGTAATTGAAATTGCTTGCCGTTACATATTTTATCGGAACCACTACTTTCCCTTTTTCATTTACGAAACCGTATTTACCGTTTTTACTGACGCGAGCCAACCCTTCCGAAAATTCGGACGCATAGTCATAACTGGCTTTTATTACCATTTTGCCGTCCTTCATATATCCGTATTTGTTGTTTTTCAACACGCGCATCGGAGGCGTCCATTTTTTTTGCATTTCGCTTTTGGCTGTTGCGGTAAATTTTCCGGAAGGATACCGGTAGATAAACTGTTGATAAGCTTCCTGGGTATTCGTTTTTTGAGCTGCTTTGAAAGCGGCTGACTCTTCCGCATCGCGCAACTTTTGATTTTCCGCATCATTCGCTCTTCGCTCTTCGGCGAGTCGTTTTTGCAGCGCTATGGTCTGGGCTTTTTCCGCCTCGGCAGCTCTTCTTGCAGCGACTTCTTCGGCTTGTCGTTGCGCTTCGGCTTGCATTTGAGCACTGATCATTTCCGACATTTCGGTTATTTCGTTGTATCCGGCATCTTTTGTCGGATTAGAGGCAAAATATTTTTTACAAGCTTCCTGTGCAGCTGTCATATCCGACAGACCGTATTGTGATTTTGCGGCAAGATAGCTCAGGCGTGCGTTTGTCTTGCCCAACCTTTTTTCAAGCTCTACAATTTTAGTCAAAGCGCCCTTATAATTATTCATATTAAAATCTTCCGTAGCCTCGTAATAAAGAGATTTGATGTAGCTATCTTCGGTTGACTGAGCCATCAGGATACTCCCTGATAATCCGGCGCTTATTAATAAAAAAATGAGTTTTTTCATTCTTATCTGTAATTTGTTTAATAGTTTAAAAATTCAAAAGTTCGAAGTTCAAAAATTCAAGGTTCAAAAGTTCAAGGCGGTTGTAAATTTGAACCTTGAATTTTTGAACCTTGAACTGTCATTCATCCTGACAAACCCGAAACCCGATATGATTATTCTTATGATTTACATGATACGTTTCGTTTTTGCTGATTATACTGTTTGCTGCATCGTCCGACCACGAACCGCCTTTTATAAAACGAATATTTTTGTCGTAAAGATTTGCAATCCATTCACTTACATTTCCGGTCATATCGTAAATGCCAAGTTCGTTCGGCGCTTTTTGGGCAACCGGATGCGTTCCTTCTTCCGAGTTGTAGGCACACCACGCCACTTCTCCCATATTATCGCTTCCGCTGAATTGAGTGCGCAACGATTTTTTACCACCTTTTGCGGCATATTCCCATTCATCCAGTTTCGGCAAACGATACTTCATTCCGGTTTGTTGATTCAATTTTTTCAAAAACTCCTGGGCCTCTTCCCACGAAACTTTTTCTACAGGACAAGTAGGACATCTGCCGAATCCCGAAGGATTGGAATTCATCACGCGCCGCCATTGCCCTTGCGTAATTTCTGTTTTTCCGATATAAAAAGATTTCACGTCGCCGCTTCCTTCTACGTAAATCAGTTCCAAATCGCCCACGTTACGACTTGCCCGGTGATCCATATATTTTTGGATTTTTTCGATTCTTTGTGCCGGATAGCTGAAAGAAGGCGCCGTTTCGGCTGCTTTTTTGTAATAAACGCGCGCATCCGCCCACAATTTTTTAGCATACAGTGCGTCCGCCTCGTCAACCGCTTTCATCCAGTTTTCATATGGTGGAATGGTTGTATTCCAAAAATCGGGATCGTTTTCACTGATGGTCGGAGCAAACGTTCGATTGCTGTAATAAGCTTCATCCGCTTTTTGCTTGTCTGCCATTTTAGCAGCGTTTTTCCGTTTGTTATATTCTTCTGCAATATAGGCGTAATCAGCCTCATTCCATTCTGCATCTACTTCGACATTTACCACTTCCATCCGGTTCGTAAGTGCGAAGATATGCCGCATCGCCCTTCCGAAACCACGCGTGTTTTTATCCAATTTTCCGTATTTGATTCGTTCCAGCTTGAAGTAATTTTCAAGCGCTTCGTTCGGAATTACCACACCCGGCGCTTTCTGCTCCTGTTTTCCTGCAACGGCATCCGAAAACATTTTCGTCCATGTTTCGGTTCGCGGAATCGTCAACATCTCTTCCGCATATCCTGCCTTTTCGGGTATCACTGTTATTTCGGACTTTGCAGATGCAATGTAGCTATTCATCTGGTTGGAATAAAACAGCACGGTAAAGTAGAATTTTACGTTGACCGGAGTCAGCAATGCAAACCTTTTCTGTAAATCTGGATATGCTTCCAGTTCCTTATAAGAGATTTTTTCGTTCTTGACTGTAAAGTCATCTTTCCGTTTCCACGTCATATTTGCCACGTAAACGGGTGATCCCAAAATCATTTTATACGTGTAATCCACCTTACATTCATCTAATAAATAGCTGTTTTTGCCTGCCGTGTACTTTGCTTTGCCCGAAAAAGATCCGGACAAAATACCATCCGGCTCTTGCCCGAAAACCATCATCAGGGAAAAAAACAGGGCAATTGCCGTAAATTTAAGTCTTTTCATTTAATCGAAATATTATCAGTATTAGTTAAATATTTTTGTTTCCTTTAAGAAAAGTGCAAATTTAAAAAATATAGAATTAATATCAATTAAAAAAACAATTTAATTCGGTGCAAACACATCGGATTCTTATGTTGTAAAATATCGTCTCTTGTGATTTGGGTGTTTATTCCGAAATTCCCCAAGGACGATATTTTAGCGTGCAGAATGTCAATTCCGGGATTTACGCAATATTCTTTCTCACTTTTGTTAAGAGTTCAAGCATTGCCTGTGAATCTTTTTTGTTGACAATATTCAGCAATTCCGTCAGCTTTTCCTGAATTTGCTCCAACTGATGAGGAGTATTCGGGTTGAATAAAATTTCCGTCAGAAGGAAATCATCTTCCGAAAGCAATCCCTGCGCAATTGCCATGTGTTTTTTGAATGTGGTTCCGGGAGCGTCCTGATGTTTCATAATGGAGGCAAAAACAAGCGTGGAGGCAAACGGGATTGACAGCGAGTAAGCTACCGTTTCATCGTGTTCCTGAAATGAATATTCAAAGATATTCAGCTTCAGCGAGCCGTAAAAGTCTTTGAAAAAAGCTTTCCCTAAATGGTCGGATTCGGAAATGATGATGGCATTTTGCGTGCTCAAATCGCTCAAACTTGCGAAGGTCGGTCCGAACATCGGGTGGGTAGAAACATAGCGAAAACCGCAGTTGGCGTAAAATTCCGGAAATCCGGTTTTAACGGAGGCAATGTCCGAAAGGATGCACTCCTTTGGCAAGTACGGCATGACCATTTTGAAAGCATCCAGCGTATATTTGATGGTTACCGCATTAATCAGCAGTTCCGGCTTGAATTCCTCAATCTCTTCCAACGAAGTCATGCGCTGGGTATTGAACACAAAACGCAACCGTTTCACGTCTGTGTCGAACAACGCCACTTCGTGTTTCATACAAAGCGCATCGGTCAGGAAGGTGCCCATTTTCCCGGCGCCCAATATTAATATTTTCATGATAAAGCCCCCTCTAACTCCCCCTCAGGGGGAGAACCGGAGAGGTACGGTTTTTTAGATGTTTAAAAATATTTTGTTTTTCATTGATCCTGTAATCAGCTATTTATGATCCGGTTATTGGATTTTTACTTCATTATCTCCATTTGCTGGCGAACCGATTCGGAGTGAATGGCTTCAAGCACCGTTTGCATAAATTCCTCCGACATCTCCATAGCGGTGGCTTGCGCTACCCGTTTTGAGATGATTTCGTCGTAACGCACCGTTTGAAGTACCGGCATATCGTGTTCCTTTTTGTATTGACCGATCTCGCGGGAAATGCGCATGCGTTTTGCCAGGAGTTCGATTAAGTTCATGTCAATCTCGTCAATCTGCTTACGGAGCGTGGCGAGGTTTTCGGTGGTTTGGTTCATTTCGCGGACAACCAGCATATTCAGAATCAAGCCCAGTACTTCGGGGGTAACCTGCTGGTCTTTGTCGCTCCATGCCTTATCCGGATTGCAATGCGATTCGATGATCAGTCCGTCAAACTGCAAGTCCATAGCCTGCTGGGAAAGCGGCGCAATCAGCTCGCGGCTGCCGCCGATGTGGCTTGGGTCACAAAAAATCGACAGGTTTGGAAGCCGGCGATGCAACTCAATCGGAATGTGCCATTGGGGCAGGTTGCGGTATAGCTTTTTGTCGTAAGAGCTGAATCCGCGGTGAATAACCCCGATGTTGCGCAGTCCGGCATTGTAGATACGTTCAATTGCGCCAATCCACAATTCCAAGTCGGGATTGACCGGATTTTTGATTAAAACAGGAATATCCACTCCTTGCAACGCATCGGCAATCTCCTGTACGGCAAATGGGTTGGCGGTAGTGCGCGCTCCGATCCAAAGCAAGTCAACGCCGTATTTAAGGGCTTCCAGGACATGCTTTGCGGTAGCCACTTCGGTGGAAACGTACATTCCGGTCTCTTTCTTCACGTTGCGCAACCAGGCCAAACCTTCGGAACCGACTCCCTCGAAACCGCCTGGTTTTGTGCGTGGTTTCCATATTCCGGCACGGAAAATCTTCACTCCCTGCTCGGCAACCTGTTGGGCGGTTTGCATTACTTGTTCTTCGGTCTCGGCGCTGCACGGACCGGCAATGACGATCGGTCTTTTTTCTTCCACTCCGGGAAGGGTGATTTTGTTTAAATCCATTTTTTATATTTTTATTTAATTCAAATTTAATGTGTTGCACGAAGGCACGAAAGGATGAAGGATCGAATTATTCGCGCTTTCGTCCTTTCGAGCTATTTTATTTTCCGGATTCTTTCCAACGCCTCTTCGAGCACTTCTTCCTTGGCGCAAAGGGAGATGCGGATGTACCGTTCGCCGTTACCGCCGAAGATGAATCCGGGAGTTAAAAACACGTTTGCCTCATAGAGAAACTTGTCGGCAAATGCTTCCGGTGAGGTGACCGTATCCGGGATTCTTGCCCAAACGAACAAGCCGACCTGCTCCCTGTCATACGTGCAACCGATGGTATCCATAATTTGAAATGCCCACTTCCTGCGTGCGGCATACACTTTGTTGTTATTGTCATACCATTCCGCACCTGCGTGCAATGCTTTTGCCGCTGCCAGTTGCACCGGCTTGAACATGCCCGAATCGACGTTGCTTTTCGCTTTCAATATCCATTCGACAATTTGCGGGCTGCTTGCCAGCATTCCGATGCGCCAGCCCGGCATATTGTGCGATTTGCTCATTGAGTTCATTTCAATGCAGTACTCTTTTGCTCCTTCTGCCGAAAGGATGCTCAAACGCTCATCATTCAGGATAAAACTATATGGATTATCGTTGCAAATCAATATGTTGTGTTTTTTTCCGAAAGCGACTAACCGTTCGAAAAGTTCGCGTGTAGCCCGCCCGCCGGTCGGCATATTCGGATAGTTTACCCACATTAGCTTCACGCCGCTCAAATCCATTTTTTCAAGCGTGTCAAAATCGGGTTGCCATTTATTGCTTTCCAGCAAATCGTAAGGAATGATTCGCGCTCCCATCAGTTTGCTTACCGAACTGTATGTCGGGTATCCCGGATTAGGGATTAGCACGCCGTCGCCCGGATTCAGAAAAGTCATTGAAATATGCAGCACGCCTTCTTTAGAACCAATCAACGGCAATATTTCTTTATTGGGGTTGAGTTCAACACCGTACCATTTTTTATAAAAATAAGCAAATCCCTCTCTCAATTCGGGGATTCCGATGTAACTCTGGTAACCGTGTGCATCCGCTCTCCGAGCCTGCTCGTTCAACTCCCGAATCGCTTCGTCCGAAGGTGGCAGATCGGGACTGCCTACGCCAAGGTTAATTACGTTTTTCCCGGAAGCATTCATTTCTGCCACTTCCCGTAATTTTTTGGAAAAGTAATATTCCTGTACCGTATTTAATCGCTCTGCCGGCTTAATTCCTGTATCCATACCGGATAAATTTTAATTGTTAATTATAAATTAATTAATTAAATCGTCTGTTTCCCCTCCTCATATTCACCCAAAACCTGCAACTCTCTCGTAAGCGGCATAATTGCATCAAGCGCTTGCTTGTATCTTAAATACTCGTTGAATTTGAAGTTCACATAAAACTGGTACTCCCATTCGCGACCGATTATCGGGAGCGACTGTATTTTCGTAAGGTTCAATTTATAGTAAGAGAGTATGGATAAAACCTGGGCAAGGCTGCCTTCTTCGTGTGGAAGTGTGAAAACAAGCGAGGATTTATTCGTTTTTTTTCCTTTGTTCAAGTCTTCTGCCAGCCATGGATCGGCGATAATCAGGAACCGCGTGAAATTCTTTTTGTTGGTTTCTATCCCTTTGGCGAGGATTTGCAGTCCGTAAATCTTGGCTGCCAGTTCGCTGCAAATCGCCGCCCGCCCTTCAATTTTCCCGTCGCTCACCCGCTTGGCGCTCGATGCGGTATCATCGCTTTCTACGGCTTTGATGTGTTTATGCTGTTCAAAAAAATCGCCGCATTGCATTAAGGCAATCGGATGCGAATAGGCCTCTTTAATGTCCGAAATGTCTTGTCCGGGCAGCGCCACAAAATTGTGTTTGATGCGCAGTTTGTGCTCGCCTACGATTTTCAAACCACTCTCTTTTAGTAAATTATGATTTTGAAGCAAACTTCCTGCAATGGTGTTTTCAATTGCCAGTGCGCCGATAATCGAATTATCCTTTCGTATGGCAGCAAACACGTCTTTGAATGTTTCGCAAGGGATAATCTCAATTTCCTCATTATTAAAGTATTCCCGCGCTGCAATGTCGTGGAAAGAACCGGCTATGCCTTGAATGGCTACTTTTTTCATCTTTTCTTTTTTTATGCTGTTAAACTAAAAAATCCCGCCTTTTCGGGTGGGATTTCTATTTTCTTCTATTCATTAGATACAATAAAATTGTCCCACCTTATGAGTTCATAAAGTAAAACCAATAATAAAAACGGATGGAAAAATTGATTGTATTCATTATTATTTCGTTTTTAAAAAGAAAAAAGTCCCGCATCTTTTGCAGGACTTCAACTATTTAATTTGAATCATTTTCTTCTTCACTTCAAACATCAAAATCCTGCTTTTATTTGCTAAAATAAAAGTAAAAGTAAAAATATGTGAACCAGGTCTGTCTCATCTTTTTGATTTTGATGGTGCAAATGTAGCGATTAATTTGGATAATGCAAAAAAATATCAATTAAAATAATAAATCAGGGTAAATGTGTAAAATTGAATATCCTTCCTGATCAGTTTTCCGGACTTTTTCGAAAAAACGAAAAATTCACGTGTCCGTACTTCCTGTTTTCGAGAAAATACGGATGATTTTTAAAATCTTGTTCTTTAGGATGTTCCAATATGAATAATCCGTTTGGATGTAATAATTCTTTTTCAAAAATTAAATGGGGAATATTTTCTAATTCCTTATGGTCGTAGGGCGGATCGGCAAAAATAAGGTCGAATGCTGTTTTTGTACTTTCAATAAATTTAAAAGAATCGTATTTGAACGGGTGTATCACATTGCCCATTTCCAATTCGCGGATGATTTTTTGCATAAAGGCGTAATTCACGGGATTTATTTCCAATGCCGTTATGTTGCGACAGCCTCTTGATGCAAACTCAAAACTGATGCTGCCTGTGCCGGCAAACATATCCAATACGCTGATTTCTTCAAAGGCAATCATATTATTGAGTATGTTAAACAGGCTCTCTTTGGCAATGTCTGTGGTGGGTCTTGCCTTCAGGTTTTTAGGAGGAGAAAATCTCCTGCCTTTGAATTTTCCGCTTACGATACGCATAATGGCAGGTTGAACAGGTTGATGTATTGCTCAAGGTTCGGGATTTTTTTGAGATTTAATCCGGAAACATCCGTAGTTATTTTTTTGAAACTGATCGTCCGGATGTATTTTCGAAGGGCGGCAATTTTCTCGTCTTTTTCACTTGTTTCGCCGGAAAGGATTATTTCGGTGGAGCCGGTATCCAATTGAAGCTGTTCGAAAATATTGATTGAAAAATAGAGAAATTCATCTTTGGTTTGAAAACGATAGGAGTTTGCCAACACAATTTTTCCTTTTTGAAGTACCAGTGCATCAAAAAAATCGCGGTGAATCCGGATGTAAACCTGCGAATTATTTTCCTTCCTGTTTTCAAGCAGTGAACTGATTATCTGTGCGCTTTGCTGATTGATAAATTGTACCGGCGGAAAAAGTTCACGAAGAAACGCAACGTATGCTGTTGGAACGGCATATATATTTACTATCTCCGGCAGTTTTAACTTATCCGAAAAAAAAGTGAGTTTTTGTGCGTTGTCTGCTCCGAAGTTCAGCTTCCAGAACAGGGCGGTATTTTCTTCGCTGAAAACAGAATTGGGAAGAAGTGTGTATAAAGGTGTATCCCAAACGCACAGGATTTCCTCGAAAGGATGTTGCAGGATGGGATTATTTGCCGCATTTTCACGGAAAAGAGATTGTGGCTCTTTGTTTTTATTTGTGATTTCGGCGAAGTGAAGAATCTTTTTGTTGTGCCGGTTGAAGACAATAAAACAAAATCCATCCGGAATAAATCGGATGGATAATGTATAATTTGTAGTTTGTGAAAGATTGAATGAACGGTCAGTAACCTCCATAACTTTTCGGTTTTTATTCCCAGTTTCCGACATTGTTGTTCGGTGAATTTATATCTCCTACTTTCAATCCCTCATATTTTTCCTGAGTCTTTCTTGCGTCTATCAGGTTGATAATTTCCTGCTTATCCAAGCCATTCAGGTAAAGGGCGAAAGGCACTCTTGCTTCAAACAGCGGAATCTGGATGCCTGATGCCGACGGTTTACTTGTTGCTTCCATTTCAAACTGGGCTTTGTCGGTAAAAGGAACATATCTAATAGAGTCGATAGGGAAATTTCTGCCGAATGCCGATTCCAGTACGCTGACATAAGAGGTGTCCCGGACAAATGAGGCGCGAAACTCTTCGTAGTTTTCAATACCGTATTGAGGAGCCTCTTCCGGTGTAAGCGTAAGAGCTTTTTCTTCGGTCAATCCTTTTTCCATTTGAGCATCGGTCAATTCTCCTTTTTTCAAAACGATAGGACTTTTTGCTGTTTTTACGAAGTAAATCAAGGTGTCGAAACTCCCGGTGTACCGTTGATTCAGGTTGAGAAACTCAATTTGCGCTTTACGGATGTCAATCAGTCTTCTCTTGACGGCTTCATCTCTTACGGCTTTCTCAGCTTCAAACCGGATAGGAGTCATAATGCTGCTGTAGCAAAGGTAAGCCATAAAAACGATGGCGACTCCCAACAATGTTTTAAAGATAATTCTCATATCAGCTAATTAATTATACTTTTGTGTTTTTAATTTTATTACGTTTTGCAAATGTAAAAAAAAAAGATTAACCAACTATCAATAAACGTTTTTATTCTGAAAAAAAATGATAAACAACTTCCTTTCCGCTAAAATAAAGGCTTATTTCCCGCACGAATTGACTTTTCAGCAAAGTGAACTGGTAGATTTATTGTCCGGTTTCATCGTTTCAGGGGCTGAAAGTATTTTTCTGTTAAAAGGTTTTGCCGGGACGGGGAAAACTTCCATAATCAGCGCACTGATAAAGGCGATGGACGAATTGCAGCAGCCCGTAGTGTTGATGGCTCCTACCGGGCGCGCAGCGAAGGTGCTCTCTTCCTATTCTGGAAAAAGCGCTTTTACCATTCACAAGAAAATCTACCGGCAGCAGGCGGGTGGCGAACTTTACGGAATGTTCAATTTGAACGTCAATCTGCACAGGCATACCTTATTTATTGTGGATGAAGCATCCATGATTTCCAATTCCGATTCGGAGAGTCATTTTGGTTCGGGACGGTTGCTTGACGACCTGATGGAGTATGTATATGGAGGCGACGGTTGCCGGTTGGTTTTGATTGGCGACACGGCTCAGTTGCCGCCAGTGGGACAGGCGTTGAGTCCGGCGCTGGATAAGTCGCAACTCGAAGGTTACGGTTTTCCGGTAGAGCAATTTTTGCTGACGGAAGTGGTGAGGCAGGCTGAAAAGTCAGGAATTTTACATAATGCCACTTGCCTGCGAAGACTTTTGGAAGAGGACTTTTCCGGCGCTTTCCCGAAAGTTGATGTTGATTTTCCGGATATAAAAAAAGTTTCCGGAGAGGAGCTGATTGAAACCATCTCTTCTACTTACGGAAGGGATGGAGTGGGGGAGACTATTATCATTTCGCGTTCAAACAAACGCGCAAATGTGTTCAATAACGGCATCCGGAACCGCGTGCTGTATCGCGAAGAAGAGTTGAATTGCGGAGATCTTTTGATGGTCGTAAAGAATAATTATTTTTGGGCGAAAATATCCAAAGCACTTGATTTTATCGCCAACGGAGATATTGCCGAAGTGAAGCGAGTGCAGAAAAAACAGGAGTTATACGGGTTTCGTTTTGCTGACGTGACACTGTTTTTTTCCGATTATGAAATGGAAATGGATGTCAAAATATTGCTGGATACCCTTCAAAGTGATTCGCCTTCTTTGACTTATGAGGAAAATAACCGCTTGTATCAGGCAATACAGGAAGATTACGCGGATATCGGAAATAAACGCACCCGGATGATGAAAATGCGGGAAGACCCGTACCTGAATGCCTTGCAGGTAAAATTCGGATATGCCGTTACCGGACACAAAGCGCAAGGTGGACAATGGCGGAATGTCTTTATTGACCAGGGTTATTTGACAAAGGAAATGGTTAACAAAGAATACCTTCGCTGGCTATACACGGCATTTACGCGGGCAACCGACAAGCTTTATCTGGTGAATTGGCGGGAAGAGTGATTCGTGAAAATAAGAATCACTTCCCGGCATTTAACGCCGCAAGTTTATCGGTTAATTTTAACATAAAGTTTTTTATGAATGAATCATTTCCCGGAGAAGTATAGTGAATTAATACCGTTTTTTTTACCTTTGAAGTTCAAAAAATAAATATGGAAGACAGGAAGAAAGAACTTACAGGAAAATACCGTAAAATTTTGCGGCTGTCGGAAGGTACGTTCACAAGGGAAGAAATAAGCAAATTACGTTCTATATTTAACAGGAAAATGCCTGAGCGGGACGGGGAGACTTTTTCTGCCATGTCAAAAGCATTGAGCGCAGTACTGATTCTGATGGAAGAGCTTAATCTCGGCAAAGCGGCAGTTACCGGCAAAATCTTATACGAAGCGGTAAATGCAGGTTTTTATAAGTTGGAAAACGTCGAGTCTGATTTCGGTAAACAGGTAGCATCCATCGTTGGCGGTTTGATAAAAGCCAGTCAGCTGTACAAAAAAAACACCGCCATTGAAACGGAAAATTTCCGGAAGCTGCTCTTGACCCTGGCGCAGGATGTGCGCGTGATTATCATTATGATTTGCGACCGTTTGTACTTGATGAGAAGGCTGGACGAATATCCCGAGCAGGAACGCATCCAAATTGCCCGCGAGGCGTCTTACCTGTATGCCCCATTGGCGCACCGCCTGGGATTGTATGGCATAAAATCGGAACTCGAAGACCTTTCGCTGAAATATACGAATCGGGAGATTTATCGGGAAATAGCCCGGAAATTGAACGAAACCAAACGTTCGCGCGAAAAGTATATCCACGAATTTATCACGCCGTTGAAGGAGAAACTGAAAGGAACAGGCTTTTCTTTTTCCATCAAGGGACGCACAAAATCCATCTATTCCATTTGGAATAAGATAAAAAAACAGAATGTCCCTTTTGAAGGAATTTATGACCTTTTTGCCATTCGCATCGTATTGAACAGTGAGCTGGAAAAGGAAAAATCCGAATGCTGGCAAGCCTATTCCATCGTAACGGATATGTACCAGCCCAATCCGAAACGGTTGCGCGACTGGCTCTCTATCCCGAAATCCAACGGGTACGAATCGCTGCACACTACCGTGATGGGACCCGAAGGCAAATGGGTGGAAGTGCAAATTCGCACCGAGCGAATGGATGAAGTGGCGGAAAAGGGGTTAGCTGCTCATTTTAAATACAAAGGAGTAAAGAGCGAATCCGAATTTGACTCGTGGCTCGCCAATATCCGCGAAGTACTGGAAAATCCGGAAGCAAACGCGGTGGATTATATGGACGACTTTAAGTTGAACCTGTACGACAAAGAGGTGTTTGTTTTCACTCCTTCCGGCGATTTGCAACGGTTGCCTAAAGGAGCGACGGTGCTTGATTTTGCCTTTCAAATTCATACTAACCTGGGAACCCGCTGCGTGGGCGGAAAAATAAACGGAAAAAACGTTCCTATTCGTTATGTGCTGTCTAATGGCGACCAGGTGGAAATCCTGACTTCCTCAACGCAGAAAGCGAAAAAAGAGTGGTTGAGCATCGTTCAGACATCAAAGGCAAAGACTAAAATCAAACAGATCTTGCGCGAAGAGGAGTCAGCCAACGTCGATATGGGAAAAGAACTGCTGAAACGCCGCCTGAAAAACTGGAAGATAGAATACGATGAAACGCTGGTTTCAAAATTGACTAAAAAGTTAGGTTATAAAACGGTGTCGGAATTTTATCAGGATTTGGCAGGCGAAAAGCTGGATTTGCACCGTATCCGCGAACAGTATATAGAAATCGAAAAGCGGGAAAGCCACGCTCATTTTGACCAGGAAAGCAGGAGCGTAGAATCTTACGAGCATACTTCCAACCTGGAAGAAATTTCCACCAGGGAAGACGTACTGGTTATCGATCAAAATTTGAAAGGCATTGAATATACGCTGGCAAAATGCTGCAATCCGATTTTCGGGGATGATATTTTCGGTTTTATCACGGTGCAGGGCGGAATTAAAATCCACAAGACCGACTGCCCGAATGCACCTCAAATGATGTCGCGTTTCGGATATCGCTTTGTAAAGGCTCGCTGGACAGGCAAGTCGGGAGGAAATTATCCATCCACACTCCAGGTGGTCGGCAATGATGATATTGGAATTGTAACCAACATTACCTCGCTGATTCAAAAAGAGCCGCGCATTGCGTTGCGTTCCATTTCCGTCGATTCGGTTGACGGTTTGTTTCAAGGTACCATCACCGTCTTGGTTAGTGAGGCGAAGGATCTGGATAATTTGATGAAGAAAATAAAGGCGATAAAGGGCGTGAAGAGCGTGGGACGGTTTTAAAAAATGGTTAAATCTTTTTTATGCCTTAACTTAAAAGAAAAAGTGCTATTTTTGTGATAGTTTTAATTGTTTAAGAATTATATTATGAGAACAATGACATTATCCATACCGCAAGAAGTGCTGCCTAAGACATTTGACTATTCGGTATATCTGGCAAGCAAATTGTATGAAGATGCTTTTTTGACGGCTGGGCAGGCGGCAGAATTGGCAAATTTATCGAAACGTTCGTTTATCGAAATAATGGGTAAATATGGGGTATCGCCTTTCAGTACAAAAATGGAAGATATTTTAAACGATATTGAAAATGCTTGAAACAATAGTGATCACAGATACAAGTTGTCTCATTGCTTTATCAAAAATTGGAGCTTTTGCGTAAACTGTACAAAAGAGTCATCATATCGAAAGAAATTGCCGGAGAATTTGTAGAACCGTTGTCAACTTGGTTTGAGATACTTGAAGTTGCAAACAAAAATTATCAGCGAATACTCAAAATTTCGTTGGATAAAGGGGAATCTTCTGCCATTGCTTTAGCTTTCGAGATAAACGATGTTATGTTGGTTTTAGACGACCTTAAAGCACGAAAAGAGGCTCAGAAACTTGGATTTCGAATAACAGGAACTTTGGGTGTGTTGTTTTCGGCAAAACAGAAAAATGTGATAAATTCCTTAAAATTCTACTTGGATAAATTACGGGAGACAGATTTTAGAATTGCAGATAATATTGTTTCGGAATTGCTAAACAGAAGCAATGAATGAAGCATAATTTTCTCAACAGTAGGAATTGTTGAGGTAATTTTTTCTTCCAATTCTTCCCGAAAAAGACGATTAAATCCTTTGAATATTCAGCCGTTTAATCTATTTTTGCGTGGCAAAGAAATTTTGTTAAAATATCTAACAGTAAATATTCACTAAAAACTCTTTATTATTTATGTGGTTACTTAATTCTTCGATTGGGAAGAAACTGATTATGAGTATATCAGGGGTCTTCCTTATTCTTTTTTTATTGTTTCACATGTCTATGAATATCGTAGCTGTCTTTTCGGCGGATGCGTATAATATGATATGTGAATTGTTGGGCGCTAACTGGTATGCACTGGTAGGAACGGCTGTGTTGGCAGGCGGTTTTCTGGTTCATATCGTGTTTGCTTTTATGTTGACGCTGCAAAATCAAAAAGCGCGTGGAAATCAATCGTATGCCGTTTCGGAAAGGCCGAAAGGAGTAGATTTTGCATCTCAAAACATGTTTATTTTGGGAACAATCGTGGTGTTGGGACTGATTATGCACTTTGCCCAGTTCTGGTACAAAATGCAGTTTGCCGAGATTTTGGGGCATCACGAAGTTGAACTGGGAACAGCCGTTGTAGGCGTTGCCGACGGCGCTGCTTTTATCAAGTACTGGTTCAGCAATCCGATCATCTGTATCCTTTACCTGATTTGGTTTGCCGCTTTGTGGTTCCACCTGACACACGGTTTTTGGAGCGCCATTCAAACAATCGGCTGGAGCAACCAGATTTGGTATAACCGCTGGAAATGTATCTCTAACATCTTTGCAACCGTAGTTTTTCTTGGTTTCGCATTGGTTGTCGTTACATTTTTTCTTAAAAGTCTTTGTGCTTAATCAACCGGTTCGTTGAAAGAACATTGAAAAATAATAAATCATAAAATTGAAAAATATTCATTATGACTACTATAAATTCCAAAATTCCACAAGGAGCTTTAGCTGAAAAGTGGAGCGATTACAAATCACACCAAAAACTCGTAAACCCAGCCAACAAGCGTCGTTTGGATATCATCGTGGTGGGTACGGGACTTGCCGGAGCCTCGGCTGCCGCCTCTCTCGGCGAACTTGGCTTTAACGTGTTGAACTTTTGCATCCAGGATTCTCCCCGCCGCGCACACTCGATCGCCGCACAGGGAGGTATCAACGCTGCTAAAAACTACCAGAACGACGGCGACTCGGTTTACCGTCTTTTCTACGATACCATAAAGGGTGGCGACTACCGCGCCCGCGAGGCAAACGTTTACCGTTTAGCCGAAGTTTCGAACAACATCATCGACCAATGTGTGGCACAAGGCGTTCCATTTGCCCGCGAATACGGCGGTTTGCTGGACAACCGTTCGTTCGGAGGCGCACAGGTTTCACGTACTTTCTATGCCAAAGGTCAAACCGGACAGCAATTACTGCTGGGCGCTTACTCGGCGCTGAGCCGCCAGGTAAACAAAGGCTCGGTAAAACTGTACACCCGCTACGAAATGCAGGACATCGTGGTAATCGATGGTCGCGCACGCGGTATTATCGCCCGCAACCTGGTTACCGGCAAGATTGAGCGTTTCTTTGCACATGCCGTTGTTGTCGGGACGGGAGGCTACGGAAGAACATTCTTCCTTTCGACCAACGCAATGGGTTCCAATGGCTCGGCTGCCGTTCAGGCATATAAAAAAGGAGCTTATTTTGCAAACCCTTGTTTTGCTCAAATCCACCCGACCTGTATCCCGGTTCACGGCGAGTTCCAATCCAAATTGACGCTCATGTCCGAATCACTTCGTAACGACGGGCGTATTTGGGTTCCAAAGAAAAAAGAAGATGCCGAAGCTATCCGCGCAGGCAAGTTAAAACCAACCGATATCAAAGAAGAGGATCGCGACTACTACCTGGAACGCCGCTATCCGGCTTTCGGAAACCTTGTTCCGCGCGACGTGGCTTCGCGTGCCGCAAAAGAACGCTGTGATGCAGGCTACGGCGTAGGTTCAACCGGTTTGGCTGTTTACCTTGATTTTTCCGACGCGATCAACCGTTTGGGCGAAAATGTTGTTCGCGCCCGTTACGGAAACCTTTTCCAAATGTATGAGAAAATCGTGGACGACAATCCGTATGTAACTCCGATGATGATTTACCCTGCCATACATTATACAATGGGTGGAATTTGGGTCGATTACGAATTACAGACTTCCGTACAGGGACTTTTCTTTATTGGTGAGGCAAACTTCTCCGACCACGGCGCCAACCGCCTGGGTGCATCGGCATTGATGCAAGGGTTGGCCGACGGTTATTTCGTTCTTCCTTATACCATCCAGAATTACCTGGCTGACCAGATTCAGGTTCCCCGTATGAGTACAGACCTTCCGGAATTTTCAGAAGCTGAAAAAGACGTGGAAAACAAAATCAAGAAGTTGATGAACATCAAGGGAAAACGTTCGGTTGATTCGATTCACAAAGAGCTTGGGCTGGTAATGTGGGACTTTGTAGGCATGTCACGCTCCAAAGAATCATTGGAAGAAGCAAAGAAAAGAATCAAAGAGATTAAAAAGGAATTTTGGTCAAATGTCCGTATTCCGGGCGAAATCGACTCGTTGAATACGGAACTGGAAAAAGCGATTCGTCTGGCTGACTTCATCGAAATCGGTTACTTGATGGCGATTGATGCGCTCAACCGTAATGAGTCTTGCGGCGGACACTTCCGCGAAGAATATCAAACCCCGGACGGAGAAGCTCTTCGTAATGATAAAGATTACTCATACGTTTCCTGCTGGAAATACAAAGGCGAAGATCATGAGCCGGAATTGCTCAAAGAACCGCTTGATTATGAATTTATTGTAAGACAACAACGTAACTATAAAGCGTAAAAATAATGGAAAAGACAATTAATATAACGCTCAAAGTGTGGCGGCAGAGAGGTCCGAAGGAAAATGGTGCTTTTGAGACTTTTCAATTGAAAAATATTTCCACAGACAGTTCATTCCTGGAAATGCTGGATGTGTTGAATGAACAGCTCGTCAGTGAGCAAAAGGAACCAATCGTGTTTGACCACGACTGCCGCGAGGGTATCTGCGGTATGTGTTCCCTTTATATCAACGGACACGCCCACGGACCGGACGAAGACGTAACCACCTGCCAGTTGCACATGCGTAAGTTCAAGGATGGCGAAACTATCACTGTTGAACCCTGGCGTTCGGCAAGTTTTCCTGTAATCCGCGACTTGATGGTGGATCGCAATGCATTCGATAAAATCATTCAGGCTGGCGGATACACTTCCGTCAATACCGGCGGTGTGCCTGATGCCAATTCGATTCCAATCTCGAAAATCGATGCGGATGAAGCAATGGACGCAGCCTCCTGTATCGGTTGCGGCGCTTGCGTGGCAGCTTGTAAAAACGGTTCGGCAATGCTGTTCGTTTCGGCAAAAGTATCTCAATTGGCGTTGTTACCGCAAGGTAGAGTGGAGGCCGCTGCCCGCGTGAAAAAAATGGTTGCCAAGATGGACGAGCTCGGTTTCGGGAACTGTACCAATACCCGCGCCTGCGAGGCTGAATGTCCGAAAAACGTCTCAATCGCCAATATTGCACGCATGAACAGAGAGTTTATCTGTGCGAAATTGAAGGATTGATTTCCGGTTAAAGCATAATTGCAGAAACGGAAAGTTCAAAATATTCAAAAAATTAAGGGGCTGTCTAAAAAGAAAGACAGCCCCTTAGAATTTTGTTTTGTGGAGATTACCGGACTCGAACCGGTCACCTCGACACTGCCAGTGTCGCGCTCTAGCCAGATGAGCTAAACCCCCGTCGAAATTCGTTGCAAAGATAAGCAGTTTTTTGAAATAAATAGTATCTTTGTCGAAAAAGATATTTTTATGATTGTTTTTAATACAACATATCTCGTTTCTTTAGATGTTCACGATGCATGGCTTCAATGGATTTCCTTCCGGCACATTCCGTCGATGCTTGATACCTCTTTTTTTATTGAGCATCGCCTTTTTAAAGTTTTGGTTGATGAGGAGCAAGGGATAACTTATTCACTTCAATTCTCATCGCCCGATATGGCTACGATAGAGGAATGGCAAAAAAAACACCGTGCGGAGACGGAAGCCGACCTGCGAGAAACTTTTGGCGAATCGGTTATGTCTTTTTCTACCCTTCTTGAAGAAATCAAATAGAAAATGACACATAACAAACAGGAAAAAGAACGGATTATTTTAGGAATTGACCCCGGTACGTTGATCATGGGATACGGGTTGTTAAAAATAACTGAAAATAAGCCACAATTATTGGTTATGGGAGTATTGGATTTAAAAAAATACGATGACCCTTATTTAAAATTACAAAAAATATTCAACCGTACATTGGCATTGATCGACGAGTATCATCCGGACGAATTGGCGATTGAAACTCCTTTTTTTGGAAAAAACGTGCAGTCCATGTTGAAACTTGGCAGAGCGCAGGGTGTTGCTATTTCAGCAGCATTGCATCGAAATTTGCCGATAACGGAGTATGCTCCGCTAAAAATTAAGATGTCTATTACGGGTAACGGCAACGCCTCGAAAGAACAGGTAGCCGAGATGCTGCGGCGTTATTTGAAAATTCCGCAAGAGAATATGTTGCCTCAATTGGATGCGACAGACGGATTAGCTGCTGCAGTTTGTCACTTCTTTCAAACCAACTCGTTTCAACAGACAAAAAAATTTACAGGTTGGAAAGATTTTGTTTCTAAAAACGAAAATAGAATAAATATAAAATAAATTTTGTAACTTTGGGGGCTGAAAAATAAAAGGTAAGACAAGCATGGAGAAAAATAACGAACAACAAGAATTGGATTTATTTTCGTTACTGGAAAAAACCGGTAATTTTTTGTACGGCATACTAAAGAAAATAGCCGGATTCTTTGGATATTTATTGCAACTTACGTTTAGGTATTACTATGTGTTTTTTCTTTTTATGTTTGCGGCTGCCGCTTATTCATATTATGTAACACACGGCGCTCGAAGGCTATATAAGGCTGAGTTTAGAGTGATTCTGAACGATGGCGATCTTAATACCTATTCCGAAATAATCAGTTCTTTAAATCGTTATTTAGAGAACAGGGATTCGGAAAGATTTGATGATCTCCTGCAAATACCACCGCAGGAAAGAGGGAAAGTGGGTGGAATTTTTCATAGTGTTGTTGAAGGACAGGATTCTGTAGTAAAAAATACTATTATCGGAATTACAGTTGGTATATCCAGTCCGGAAGTCTTTCCGACTATAGAGAAGGCATTGATTGATTATTTCAAAAGAAATGATCATTTTAATTCTCTTAACGCAGTTCGTATCGCATCATTGAAAGAGCGTGAAAGAATTTTAGAAAAAGATATTGCAGCAATAGATAGCTTGCAGAAAATCGAATATTTCCAGAAAACGAATGAGTCCGTAATTAAAGTAGATCAAAAAATGATTTTAAAGACGGAAAAACAGATGTTTTATGCCGATAAATTGAAATTGCTGGAAGAAAAAGAAGCGGTATCCAAAGAATTAGCAACCCAACCGGAAGTAGTAACGGTAGTAAGCGAGTTTTTGCCAAGTCTGAAACCGTATGTCTCTATGCGTCATGTAATTGTAAAATATGTGCTTGCCGCTTTTTTACTATTTCTTTTTCTTGCTTTACTTTGGGATAACCGGAAATCAATTATCAGCTATTTACGAAAAAAAGATACGGATTTAAAAACTGATGCGTGAAAAAGGACAGGGGATTTTAAATTGAAATCTCCGAGCATTCTTTACATATTTCCGGTACATTTCGTTGTTGAAAAAAGATTTCTCTAAATTGCATGGCTTTCGGGTTTTTCCAAAGTTCGTCCAAACGGTTTTCTTTTAAATTTCCATAAGCGTATTTTGCCTCCTTATCATAGCAACACGGAGCCATATTGCCATCCCAGGTGATTACGGCGCCGCACCATTGCCTCGGGCAATATTTCCTTTTTTTCTTTATCAGGTAAAAATTCCCGGATGCTCCTTTTTTATATCGCGAATAAACCGGATTGTCCGGAGGTAATATTTCGGATGATTGACCGGTATTATTTATTTGTGCCGATTTGATGGAAATCCTGTCCGCTCCAAGTTGTTTACCTAATTCTTGAAACCGTTTTGTTTCCCTTTCATTATGTTTAAAAACAATAAATTGCAATTCAACCAACGGATAATTTGTTTTTAGCTCCTTCTTTATTTTAGCCAGTGTTTTAATGCCCGAGATAACTTGATTGAAATCGCCTCCTTTACGATATCTTTGGTACGATTCAGGAGTGACCCCGTCAAGACTGATAGTCAGAAAATCCAACTTTGATAAAACCAGCCCTTTTACATTCGTTTCGGATAAAAAATGTCCGTTGGTGGACGAGGCTACAAAAATCCCTTTCGACTTGGCATGACGAACAAAATCGATAAACCGCGGATGCAAAAAAGGTTCTCCCTGGAAATAAAGGAGCAGATAACATAATTCGCTATACACCTGGTCTATGATTAGGTTAAAATCATCCGGTAATATTTTCCCCTTTTTTCGTTCCATTTTCTTGCTTCCGGTCAAACATTCCGGACAAAAAAGATTGCAATTATTTGTCGGCTCAATAGAAAGAGTTACCGGTTTTGCCGATATTCTCGTTTTCTTTGTCAAAACGGAAATATAAAATTGCAAAAACAGCAACAGCGCATTCTTGATTTTTTGTAAAGTAAGCGTCCTGCAAAAGCGGTAACCGTATCGTATCAGAAACTGCATATTTAAAAATTTAATAATCGTAAAGCTACAAATTCTTTTTTTAGTGTTAAAAAAATAAGACGCAAAAAAGAGTTTTTAACTTTTTGCCGAAGAAAAAAATAAAAAGAATCATAAAGCGTAATTTTTTGGAGTATAAAAATTGTATTTAGAGAAAAAAATTATACTTTTGCAATCCTTGTACAAATGGAGAGTTGTATTCTAAACATATTAAGTTTAATATTTTTATCCTTGCTATTATGTATTGGACATTAGAATTAGCGTCAAAATTGGAAGATGCCCCATGGCCTGCCTCAAAAGATGAGTTAATAGACTTTGCAATGCGATCGGGGGCTCCGTTAGAAGTAATTGAAAATCTTCAGGAAATGGAAGATGAAGGCGAAATTTACGAAAGTATTGAAGACATTTGGCCTGATTATCCAAGTAAAGAGGACTTCTTTTTTAATGAAGAAGAGTATTAGACAATAGTAAAAACAGGTGTTTTTCAATGAGATAGCATCTTTTGGACAAAAAAATGTTTTAAAAAACTCATTTTTATTGTAAATTATTGTAAAAATTACTAATATTGTTGCCGGTTTTCCGGCGATTGAGTATCGGAATATGAAGAAAAAACGGTTAATATTTTTCTTTTTTCTTGGTTTCTTTCTTGGAGAGATGCAAGCGCAGTTTGATGCTCAATTTAGCCAGTACGTTGAAAACAAAGCAGCGATAAATCCGGGATCAATAGCAGAAAACGATCTGCTCAATCTTTTTGGAGCCTATCGATGGCAATGGGCGGGATTTAAAAATGCCCCTTCCGATATGTTTTTTTCGGTAAACGCCCCAGTCGATATCGCAGGAACGAAACACGGGGTAGGATTAAGTTTTTTACGAAGTAGTGCCGGTTTATTTGTAAACCAAAGTGTTCTTTTACAGTATTCTTATAAAATGAAACTCTTTGACGGAGAGTTGGGTTTAGGTTTGAATGTCGGTTTTATGAATCAAACATTCGATCCGGACGGCAGAATTGACTTGACCGGAGGTGCGGGAAAAGAAGACGGGAATGATTTTCACGTTGAAAATGATCCTTCTGTGCCAAAAGGAGGTCAAGACGATATGCCGATTGCCTTTGACGCAGGTTTTGGCGCTTATTTTTCAAACAAAAAAATGTATGTGGGATTATCAGCGCTGCACTTGACGGCACCAAATATGAGTTATGACGGCTTGGCAAAAGATTTATACGTGCCTCGTGTATATTATTTAACAGGAGGATACAATATTTCACTTTCAAACACGTTATTTACTGTAAAACCCTCGACTTTAGTCAAAACGGACTTTAAGTCTTATCAAATGGAGTTAACAGGTTTATTGGAATACAATAAAACAATACAGGGAGGGCTCTCTTATCGGTTTCAGGATGCTTTTGTATTTATAGTTGGAATAAATTTATTTAGTGGTTTATATGCGGCTTATTCTTATGATTTGCCTGTTTCAAGGATGATCTTATCCGGAGGAAGTCATGAAATTTCATTGCGGTATAGTTTTAAACCACAATTTTCGGGACAGAGCAAGCATAAAGTTGGAAATATATTATAAAAAGCAAATTAAGTAATTCAAATATCATGAAGAAGTTATTTATTATTTCATTTTCGTTAATCACGTTACTAATCACCGGGTGTGGAGGAGAGAATGGTGAGTTGGTGGGAGTTTATCAAAAGTCGTGGAAAGAGCCTACTCCTTACGGAATGTTGTACATTAAAAGGGGGTCGTTTACAATGGGACAGAATGATCAGGATGCAAACTGGGCACTGACATCACAGTCAAAAACCGTTGCAGTAGATGCATTTTGGATGGATGAAACCGAAATCACGAACGGAGAATATAAACAATTCCTAATTTGGGTAAGAGATTCTATTGCAAGAGAAAAACTGTCAGGCATGGACGAGTCTTTTAAAATCACACAGGATAAAAAAGGTAACGATTTGAAAGTTCCTATTTTGAATTGGAAGAAGAAAATTCCATGGAATAAACCAAACGAAGACCAGGCAGCTGCGTTGGATAGTATGTTTTACATGGGCGAAGATGCGATAGATATTGATAGACAATTGAACGGAATGATTCTAATGTACAGATATTCATGGGTGGATTACGTACAAGCAGCTAAAAAAGAAAATAAATTTGACGTTTTGCGTGGTGGCTATAATCGTAGTATTGAAGGTTTAGGTACGACTAAAGACAGTGCGGATGTTATGGTTAGAAAAGATACTTCGTTTGTTAATGAACAAGGACATATTGTCAATCAAACAGTATATAGAGAGTTAAAGCGTCGTTCGGATTTTATTTCTCACAGAAAAATCAATATTTATCCGGATACACTTTGTTGGATACGTGATTTCACTTATGCTTACAATGAGCCATACATGAAAATGTATTTTGCTCATCCCGGATATGGCGAATATCCGGTTGTAGGAATTTCTTGGGAACAAGCGCAAGCATTTTGTCATTGGAGAACTTATTTGTTCAATTCGTTCCAGATTAAAAATAAAGGAGTAAGAGTACAAGACTACCGTCTTCCTACCGAAGCCGAATGGGAATATGCCGCACGAGGAGGAAAAGATCTTTCGATGTATCCTTGGGGAGGTAATTACGTACGTACATCGAAAGGATGTTTTCTTGCCAACTTTAAACCGCAAAGAGGTAATTATACCGATGACGGACATTTAATTACGGCTAAAGTCGCATCTTATCCTCCTAACGATTTCGGATTATATGATATGGCAGGAAATGTGTCGGAATGGACATCTTCGGCTTTTCATGAATCCAATTACAGTTTCGTTCACGATATGAACCCCAGTTACGAATACAATGCAAAAAGTTCGGATCCGGATGTGTTGAGGCGTAAAGTGGTAAGAGGAGGTTCTTGGAAAGATGTAAGTGTCTTTTTGCAAAGTGGTGTTCGTACTTATGAATATCAATCAGAAAACCGTTCTTTCATCGGATTCAGATGTGTTCGTAGCTATATTGGAGTGGAATAATCAAAAAAGAGAAGAATAACAAACAAAAATTTATTAACCTTAAATAAAAAAGTAAAAAAATGGGAATTTCAGATGTATTATCTTCGCCTAGTGGAAAACGAATTTCAGGTATGGCGTATGGTCTTGGTGCGAGTGTCGTAATTATTGGAGCGTTATTTAAAATCATGCACTGGCCCTTTGCCGGTGTTCTATTGAGTATCGGGATGTTCACTGAGGCGCTTCTTTTTGCCTTGTCAGCAGTAGAAAAACCGCATAAAGAATGGGAATGGTCGTTGGTTTATCCTGAGTTGGAAGGTGGTCAAGAAAAAGAATTAAAAGGTAAAAAAGAAACTAAACTTCCTCAGATTGATACAGCATCTCTGGTTGAAATTGAAATGAAAAAATTATCGGAAGGAGTACATAGATTGAATGAAACAGCAGGTCAATTAGGAACCCTGAGTTCTGCGGCATCGATTTCTGATGCTTATGTTAATAATCTTTCTAAAGCGTCTGACGCTGCAAGTGCATTCGCTGCATCTCAAAAGAATTTGAAAGATTCTTCTGATTCGTTGGTGAGTTCATATCAAGATATTGCAACAAGCATCGGTTCGGCTTCTCACGGTTCTAAAAATTTCGCATCTCAAATGGACGGAATTAATAAAAACGTCACAACGATCAGTTCGGTGTTTGAACTCCAAGCCAAATCAGTAGCAGAACAAAACGAAGCAATGAAAGCGTTAGTACATGCAATTGCTAAAATGGAAACATCATTGAGCGGCTCAGCTAAAGAAGCAGAAGACTATAAACATCAAGTAGCTACTCTTGCTCAGCAAATGAAGAGCTTGAACGCTGTTTATGGAAATATGCTTAATGCTATGACTATCAGGGGGTAAGAGTTTTAAGAGAGAATTGATTTTATTGAGAAAATATAAAAATTAAAAAAAAGTTATATGAGTGCAGCCAATTGTCCGGAAACCCCGAGGCAGAAGATGATATCCATGATGTATTTGGTTTTGACCGCAATGCTCGCATTGAACGTTTCGATTGAAATCTTGAGTGGATATTCTTTGGTAGATGGGAGTTTGCGTAAAAGTATCGCGATTGCAGATGCGAGAAATATTGCGTTAAAGAATCAGTTTGAGGATTTAGCCGCAAAAAATAAGACTAAAACGGCAGAATGGAAAGTGAAAGCCGAAAATGTAGTTACTAAATCGGATTCACTTTACAATTTTATCAACGATATAAAAAGAGAAATTATAGTATTGATAGATGGTAAGGATGCTCCTGGTTTAGCAACATTGGACATCTCTGACGGTGGTCGTGGAGATCTGAATATTACCGGTCAGGTAGGTATGACAAACCAAAATAGTTTTGGTTTTAAAGCGGGAGAAAAACTTAAGGAAAGTCTTAATGCTTATTCTGAATTTTTGTTAACATTAGTTACTGACTCTGCAAAGAGAACTTCAATTCAACAAACTTTTGCAACGGAAGGTAGATATTCAGCCGAGGCAAAACGTACTATCGGTTGGGAAGAAGGTGTATTTGATAATATGCCGGCAGTTGCAACGTTGACACTTTTGTCTAAAATTCAAAATGATATTCGTAACACAGAAGCTGAGATTATTCAATACTTGATTGCTCAAATTGATGCCGGTGACTTCCGTGTAAATAAGATTGATGCGATGGCTATTGCTAATTCTAACTATGTGATCAGAGGTGGGAAATACCGTGCTGAAATTATTTTGGCGGCAACCGACTCTACTCAAACATTGGATATAGAAATTAACGGAGCTAAGATAGAAAAAAGTGCAGAAGGAAAATACATATATGAAGTGCCTGTATCTGCAATAGGTAAGAGAGAGTTTAAAGGAACTATCACTATGACAAAGCCGGATGAAACAACGGTAACATATCCATTTACAGAAACCTATATGGTAGCAGAGCCTTCTGCAACTATTTCGGCTGATATGATGAACGTGTTCTATGCCGGTATCAATAATCCTGTAAGCGTATCCGTTCCTGGTGTAGCAGCAGGAGATGTAGAAATTTCGATTAGTAACGCTAAATTTGTTAGAACGAGTAAAGGTTGGAATGTTACTCCGATTCAAGTTGGAGTAGTAAGTAAGGTTACGGTAACAGCGTTGTTTGATGGTAAAAAAACAGTAGTAGGTAGCAAGGATTTCCGCGTGAAACCGTTGCCGCCACCATTGGCAAAACTTGCGTTCACAGATGCTAAAAACCAGCCATTCAAAGGAGGAAAGATTCGAAAGAACATTTTGATAACAGCCAAAAGAGTAATCGCAGAGTTGGACGATGCTGATTTGGATGTTGAATACAAGGTATTATCGTTTTCTTTGAACTATAATGACTCAATGGGCAATACGCTTGTAGAAGCGACTACCGGATCTGAATTAACTTCAAAACAGTTGGGAATCTTTAAAAATTTGACACCAGGTAAAACTGTTTATATTACAAACGTACAAGCAGAAGGTCCGGATAAAATCAAACGTCGATTACCTCCTTTGGATATTGCGTTAGGGAACTAAGTAAATTTTTTTGAACTTAAAAGTTTAAACAGTTATGAGTAAATATTTAAAATTATTCTTTGTCGGAGGGTTGATTTCTCTATCGAGTTCAGTACTTGCTCAAGACGCATTTTTTGATGAGTCTGGAGATGTAGCTACGGTAGAGGTTGCCTCAAACCTGCCTACGAGTGGTCCAAAAGAAGGATTGGAGCCTATTGAAATGTTAAACCCAAGAGCTGATGATATTTTTTGGCAGAAAGTAGTTTATAGAACTATTGACTTACGCGAAAAGATGAATTTTCCTTTGTACTTCCCGGAAGAGGCAAATGATAACAGACAAAGTTTGTTTACTTTGATGTTTAGACTCATTCAGGAAGGTAAGATTAAAGTATATGAATATTTGGATGCTCGTGAAATCTTCACAGAAGACCATGTAGTTCAATTCAAAGATTTGTTGGAAAAATTCGAGATCATTTATACAATACAGAATGATCCGGTAACCAACGAAGAGGTATATGTGGTTGATGAAAGTGATATACCGAATCGTGATGTAATTAAGTTTTATGTGAAAGAAGTATGGTATTTTGATAAAGTATCTTCTACTTTCAATGCAAGAATCATTGCTTTCTGTCCAATTATGGTAAGAGACTCAGATACCGGTATTAATAAATATCCATTATTCTGGATGCCTTTTGAAACGTTAAGACCATTCCTGGCTCAAACAGAAATTGTGGTTACTGATAGAAATAATGGAGCGCGTCCTTCTTTCGATGATATATTTATGAAAAGACGTTTTTCCAGTTACATCTACAAAGAATCCAATATTCAAAACAGAAACTTACTGGAATATAATAGAACAGCAGAGGATGTTAAAAAGGAACAGGAAAAAGTAAAAATTCAATTGGTGAATTTTGAAAGTGACCTTTGGGAATATTAAAATAGAAGAGGCTGTCTTTTTAGACAGCCTCTTCTATTTTAAATCGTTTCCTTTATCTGCTTACTTGCATTTCGCAACGTTTGCAATCAAAATGCAATCGTAATTTCTCCTTGTTATTATGCAAAAGAAAAAATGGCTCCAAATAATTTTGATTATTAGTTTTATTTTTCGGACATAAGCCAAAACTGTATTTCAAGCAATGTTTGCAAACCATAAGAGTGGCAGCATTCCGTTTCTCTTGTTCAAACGAGTTTGCTATTTCTTTGACCAGATGCTTTATATAAAACTCTTTTGCCTTTTGATTATGTACGTTTCCCTTATAGTCTAATGTTTGGGAAGGATAAGGATGGGTTGTTTCGGAAAGCTTGGTTTCAGTATGCAAGCGTTTGCCTTCCCTTTTCAATTCCAGTAATTCTATCAACTCCCTTCTCCACTCAGCCAGCAGAGATGGCTGAATAAAATAAGCATTATTAGTCATTATAGTCACACCGCTTATTTCAAAAATAGTGTTTCCTGTTTTTGAAAACTGCTTACGGATAGCCTCCATGGCTTTTTCATCGTTCTGGGCGATTTCTTTTGGCTGTTTTTTGCGAATGGTTACAGTTACATTATCTTCATCCGTAATCGTATAGCAAAAGCCTTCATCAGTTTCTGCGAAACGAATATGAGCCTGAATTTTCCGTTCAGCCGATTTCCTTGAGAGTAGTTTTTCAAATACCTGATCGTAATTACGGTACAGTTTAGCTCCTTTCGGAAGAGAAATTGTTTCCGAAGGGAATATGTTGTTGCCTTCTACTCTATTTGCTTTAAATCCAAGCAACGAGCCCTGTTGGTTTACATAACAAAACCCGTCTCCATTTGCCATCTCTATATCGCTTTCGACAGAGACGCATCGGGATGAGCAAGAAGCTACAATTCCTATGTATTCTCCTAATGATTTTGGAGAATCAAACGAGGTTATTTTATTATTTCGTCCTTGAATGAAATAATCGGTAGCCCCTCGAGAAAAACTTTTTTCGGGATTCGGTAAAAAGAAAAAACGGCATTTCCCCGAAGCGTTTTTTTTATATTTTCCGGAATCCTCCAAAATTTGATCCAACTTTTGTCTGTAAAAGGCGGTAATATTTTTTACGTAAGAAACATCTTTCAATCGTCCTTCAATTTTAAAAGAAGAGATACCGGCATCAATTAATTCCTGTAAATGGCCGGATAGATTGAGATCTTTAAGTGAAAGCAAATGCTTATCAGCTGCAATTATGTTGCCGGATGCATCTAAAAGCGAGTAGGGAAGACGACAGAGTTGAGCGCAGGCGCCTTTGTTGGCGCTTCGGTTACAGAGCGCTTGACTGATGTAGCACTGTCCGCTGTAGCAAACACAAAGCGCACCATGTACAAATGCTTCCAGTTTGACAGATGTTTGAGTTGCTATTTCACGGATTTGTTGAAGCGACAACTCCCGTGCCAAGACGATTTGATCGAATCCTGCCTGTTCCAGAAATTTTACCTTTTCGACAGTACGGTTGTCGGTTTGCGTGCTTGCATGCAGCTGAATCGGCGGAAGATTCAGTTGCGTGATTCCCATATCCTGGATGATAAGAGCATCTGCGCCGATTTCGTAAAGGTTTCGTATGATTTTCTCTGCTTCAGCTAATTCCCGGTCGTCCAGAATTGTGTTTAAGGCGACGTAAACCTTTGCATAATAACGGTGAGCATATTTTACCAAAGAAGCAATATCCTCAATGGTATTTGCTGCTGCTGCCCTTGCGCTGAATTTAGGCGCTCCGATATAAACCGCATCTGCTCCGTGATTGATTGCCTCAATGCCACATTCTATATTTTTTGCCGGTGAAAGAAGCTCCATAAGAAAGAAAGTAAAAAAGTAAAACAAAGAACAAAGAATAAAATCTTTTTATGATTCTTCGTTTTTCACTCTTCATTTATTGAATTTGACCTATATCATAAGGTGTTTCCTGATATACAAAATAATTTAACCAGTTGGAGAATAATAGATTGGCATGTCCTCGCCAACGTACTAACGGGCCATGTTGCGGATTACCGTCCCGGTAATAGTTTTTTGGAACGTCGATCGGAAGTCCTTTTTCCAGGTCTCTTCGATATTCCGTATCCAAGGTGTTCGGAGCATATTCCGAATGGCCGGTTATGAAAAATTCCCGTCCGTTTCGAGCCATTACCATATAAACTCCCGCCTCTTTGGATTCGGAAATAATACGCAGTCCAGGCACTTTTTCAATATCCTCTTTTCTGACTTCCGTATGCCGGCTGTGAGGAGCGTAAAAAACGTCGTCAAATCCTCTGAAAATCGGGTTTTTAGCATCGGATACCGTATGCCTGAATACTCCGAACATCTTTTTATTCAGCCCGTATTTGGGAATATTATAATAATGGTAAAGCCCCGCCTGCGCCGCCCAACAGATAAAAAAGGTGGAAGTAACGTGCGTTTTAGCCCAGTCGAAAATTTCTTTTATCTCATTCCAGTAATCCACTTCTTCAAAATCAAAATTTTCCACGGGAGCGCCGGTAATAATCATGCCGTCATACTTCTGATTGCGCAATGAATCGAACGTTTTGTAAAAAGTCATCATGTGTTCAATCGGAGTATTTTTCGACGTATGGCTTTTGATTTGCATAAAATCAATCTCTATTTGCAAAGGCGAATTTGACAGAAGCCGGATTAAATCCGTTTCTGTCGTTATTTTTAACGGCATCAGATTGAGTATGATGATCTTCAGTGGTCTGATCTCCTGCAAAGAAGCTTCATTTGAATCCTTTACGAAAATATTCTCCTCTCGCAGAGTAGTTATGGCAGGCAAATTGATTGGAATGTTTAAAGGCATAACGTTAAAAAATTCTGATTAAATGCAAAGATACTAAGAAATGAAGAATGAAGGATGAAGAATAAGGAATTAATTGAAAGATTTTGAGCCTTTTTACCCTTTTATTCTTCATTCTTCATCCTTTCTTAGTATCTTTGTACAAGAAAATAATAAAAATGGGGCGAATTTTATCCATAGATTACGGGCAAAAGCGAATAGGGATTGCAGTTACTGATCCGCTGAAAATTATTGCGAACGGACTGACAACTGTGCCGTCGGGTGAAATCTTCAAGTTTTTGACCGAATACACGGCAAAGGAGCCGGTCGAACTTTTTGTAGTGGGATTGCCCAAGAGGATGAACAATGAAGTGTCCGATTCAATGCGGCTAATCGAGCCTTTTGTACGCGCACTGAAAAATAAATTCCCATCCATTCCTGTTCAAATGGTCGATGAGCGGTTTACTTCGGTGCTGGCGCATAAGGCGCTTTTAGCAGGAGGAGCCAGAAAAAAGACACGGCAAAATAAAGAGTTGATAGATGAAATCAGCGCAACAATTATTTTACAGTCGTATTTAGAAAGTCGCAGATAAAATTTATTTTTTGCAAAAAAAATTTTTGAATAAGAAAAATAAATACGTTATTTGCATTCAATAAGAAGATTTAATAAAAAAGTAAACAAAATGAGTCAATTGATGCGATATTTAGGTATAATAGTGATCCTGATTGGGGTCGTTATTTTGGGTTTATACTATTTTAATGTAATGACCGGAAATGGAACTTTAATGACAGCAGGCACACTAATGGTTTTGGGATTAATCGGACATATTATCCTAAATAAAATTTATTACGAGGAATAGTTTACTGTTCTTCTGATTCGGAGACATAAAAAACAAGAGGTTGTCAGGAATGATAGCCTCTTGTTTTTTTATGTCTTTCCAACATGATTTTAGTTAAACTTAAAACTTTGGCTGTAGTTTAAAATAGAGTTGCAATCTACGCATATTTACGAAGAGTATCAAGGAATTTTTTTTGATTATGTTGTCCGTAAGCGGCCACAATTCATAATAAAAATTGCGATTCCAATAAATTTAATATTCCTCATTTTCAAAATCCCGACTTATGCTGATTGTTCTATCTGATTATCAGATTGTTTTTGTCTATTTCTTTTTTCCTACGGTTTGAGTTAAGACAGGGATTTCTGTATCTTTTAATTTCAATGCCTTGCTTACTTTTTCAGGTTCAAAGAAACCTCTGACGACGGTTCCTAAATCGGCAGACGCACAGTATAAGTAAATGTTCTGCGAGATAAAGCCTGCATTTACAGGTGAATAATCGTTCTTGTTTTTAGCAACAAATATGATATTAACGGGAGCATTTCCAACGAAATCCTGTTTTCCCGTATCTTTTCTCACATCTTCTTTATTTACCTGAATCAATTTGTTCGCGCGCGCATCATAGAGGTAAGCTCCTGATTTTTTCACAACATAAAGTTCCAGCTCCTGTTTGTCGTTTGCCGAAGGCGCTGTCCGTTTGTCGGCGCGGTTGTAGCCCCACGCAGCCCAAAGCAGGTTGGACAACGTTTGATTGTCGATTTCGACGGAACTGAACTCCCGGTGGGAAGAACGTTTGCTTAGAGTTTCCATCAGCGGCATCCCGCCCGTTTTTTGAGGATCAGGAAGCGAAATGTCCTGTGCCGAAACATTGACTAGCATAAATAGTCCTCCTAAAATAGTAATGGCTTTTTTTTTCATATCGCAATATAATTTGTGTTTAAAATTTCCTTTGATAAAACGGGCTCCGGAACAACATTGTTCATATATCTTTTTAAATTTCCGTGATTCGCCAAAAGTAAAAAATATTTTTTACTTTTGCGTTACCGATACCAAAATCATAATGTTAAAACAGAGTTTACAACAGAAATTACAACAAAAACTGTCGCCTCAACAGATTCAAATGATTAAGCTTCTGGAAATTCCGGCGTTGGAAATGGAAGAGAAGATTAAGCAGGAAATAGAGGAGAACCCGGCGTTGGAAGAGGCTCCGGAAAATAATTTCGAGGATGAATTGCCGGAAAATGATGTGTTGAATTCGGGCGATAATGAGGATTTTACGCTTGGAGATTACCAAAATGAAGATAATATTCCCGATTATAAATTGAACGGCAACAATTACAGCGATGAGGAAAAGAGGGAAGGGGTGCCTCTTTCGGTCGGGTCGTCGTTGCACGAATACCTGATTGAGCAGTTACGCCTCAAAATGCTTTCCGAAAGGGAGATGGAGCTGGCCGAATATGTGATTGGAAATATAGACCAGGACGGTTATTTACGCCGTGAAGAGGAAGCGATGGCGGATGATTATTCCTTCCTGTCGGGACAATTTGAGGAGAAAGAGGCAATCGCGCACGCGGTAAAAATTGTGCAGGAACTTGAGCCGGCAGGAGTAGGGGCGTCCGATCTTCAGGAATGCCTGCTTTTACAGCTGAAAAGGAAAATGCAAACACCGGAGGTGCATTTGGCCAAAGAGATTTTGGAAACCGGCTTCGAGGATTTTATACGCAAGCATTACGATAAAATATTGAAACGTTACGAAATTTCGGAAGAGCAATTCAAGCAGGCTATTGCCGAAATTGTAAAATTGAATCCAAAACCCGGAAGCGCGTGGGAATCGGTACTGGAAGAAAATAGCGTCCGGTTAATCCCCGATTTCATCCTTGAAAATGACAACGGGAACCTGAATCTTTTCCTCAATAATAAAAATATTCCCGAATTGCGTGTGAACAGGAATTATGCGGAAATGCTGGAAGAATACAGTTCCAATCGCGAAAATCAAAGTCGCGAGATGCGCGATGCCGTTTTATTTGTCAAACAGAAATTAGACTCTGCCAAGTGGTTTATCAATGCCATCAAACAGCGGCAGGAAACGCTGCAAAATACCATGCAGGCGATTATTGAACGGCAAAAAGAATTCTTTCTGGAAGGCGATGAAACGAAACTCAAACCAATGATATTGAAAGATATAGCTGACGATACCGGTTACGACGTATCGACCATCTCGCGGGTGAGCAACAGCAAGTATGTGCAAACCGACTTTGGCGTTTACCCGCTAAAATTCTTTTTTTCGGAGTCGATGCAAAATGACCGCGGAGAGGAAATTTCGGCAGTGGAAATCAAAACGATTCTGCAAGAGTGCATCCGGTTGGAAAATAAACGTTCACCGCTAACGGATGACAGGCTCGCCGAGATTTTGAAAGAAAAAGGATATGTAATCGCCCGCCGAACAGTCGCCAAATACCGCGAACAGCTGAATTTCCCCGTGGCGCGGTTACGGAAAGAGATTTAAGTGAGTGATAAGTTTTTAAAGTAATAAGTGATTTTATGAAGTTCATTGCCAAGTTTTTATCCGTGTTTTTTTTCCCATTGTTCATTCCGCTTTACGGAGCGTTTTTATTGTTTAGTTTGACGGTGTTCTCATTCTATCCGCAAATTTATATTTGGAATGCTTATATTGCAGTTCTTATGTTTGGAACAGTAATTCCTCTCCTTTCGATTCTTATTTTATATAAGTTGAAAGTAATCTCTTCAATGGGATTGGAGGATCGGAAAGACCGTTTTCTTCCCTATTTCTGCACTTCCATTTCATATTTCGCTTGTGCTTTGATACTTTTTCAGTTGGCGATTCCGACATTTGTTTCGGAGTTGATCATTGCCGTTGCAGTAGCTTTGCTTATTAATTCCGTTGTGAATATCTGGTGGAAAATCAGTGCGCACATGACCGGCATGGGTGCACTTCTCGGTGGAATATTGCTGGTTAGCTATCAGTTTCATTTCAATCCGTATAATTGGATTTTGGCAACAGTGTTTGCTTGCGGAATGGTTGCTGCCGCACGTTTATACCTGAATGCGCATACGCCCGGACAAGTTGTTGCCGGATTGCTGAACGGCGCTCTTTGCACGCTGATTATTCCGGGTTTAAACCTGGGATGCAGATTCGGTATCTGGTAGGAAAATTTTGTCGGGCTTTGCTTTTTAAAATTTATACCTTCACGGAAAGAAATAACAACAATGTACTACGTTTACAGGAATAATCAACAATTGGGTCTCTATACCACAGATATTTTAGGCAATTATGTGAGAAACGGGAAGATTTTGAAACAGGAAAGGACTTGGCTCGTTTCAGATCCGAAGAATGTGAAAACCGTCGGTTATTTCCTGAAACCCAATAGTAAACGGATAAAAAAATATCAAGAGAATATTTTCCATCAGTTATACGATATTTTCCGGAAATTGATTGTTCCTTCAGATGCTTTTTCATGGCAAGAAATAAGGGCGGACAGCCGTCTGCAGCTGTTGGCAGTGCCGGGTCTTGCACTTGCTCCTGCTCCGGTTTTTCGCTTCCTTTCCGTTACTTACATTTTATGTTATTTCGCTCTGTTTTTCCATTATTTGTGGATTCCTGTTGATGTTAGCCGGCGTTATCTTATTGATGAATTACGTAAAGCAAAGTGTAAATAACCGTTCCAAATTATCTAAATAATTAATTTTTAAAAAGATGAACCAAATAAAAAACATCAATCAAAAACTGGAGCCTTTCGGAGGAAATAGTACCGGAAAATATACCGCAGATTCGACCCGCTACAACAATATGATCTATCGCCGATGCGGACGGAGCGGTATCCTGCTTCCTGCCATTTCATTGGGATTGTGGCACAATTTCGGGAGTATTGACCCTTTCGCAAACTTCATTCAAATTGCACACAAGGCTTTTGATTCCGGCATTACGCATTTCGATCTGGCAAATAATTACGGACCGGCGTACGGTTCTGCAGAAGAAAATTTCGGTCGCATCTTGAAGCACGGTTTGGG
Source organism: Prevotellaceae bacterium (assembly GCA_031271815.1). Taxonomy (GTDB): domain Bacteria; phylum Bacteroidota; class Bacteroidia; order Bacteroidales; family Paludibacteraceae; genus RGIG9379. Next base: position 36,696 of record JAISVA010000005.1, read on the forward strand.
AGCCTATCGCGATGAGTTGATTATTTCAACAAAAGCCGGATATGACATGTGGGCAGGACCGTATGGAAATTTCGGAAGTCGTAAATACCTGATGGCAAGTCTCGATCAAAGTCTGAAACGCATGGGACTTGACTATGTGGACATCTTCTATTCGCATCGTCCCGATCCCGAAACGCCTTTTGAGGAGACGATGGGAGCGTTGGTTGACATCGTCCGGCAGGGCAAAGCGCTATACATCGGCATTTCCAATTACAATGCCGGACAGACACAGCAAGCATTGGAAATTTTGAAAGAACATCGTGTTCCGTGCCTCATTCATCAGGCGCGTTATTCCATGTTCGACCGTTGGACGGAACCGGAGTTACTGCCGTTGTTAAAGGAAGAAGGAGTTGGAATGATTGCCTTTTCGCCGTTGGCTCAGGGATTGCTCTCGGATAGGTATTTGCACGGTATTCCCGAGAATTCGCGCGCTGCGAGGTCAATAAGCCTCACCAAAAATCAGATAACGCCGGAAGTACTCGGAAAAATCGGCAAGTTGAATCAAATTGCTTCCGAACGCGGACAAACGCTCGCAGAAATGGCGCTTGCATGGCTACTGAGAAACGATTTGGTTACAAGTGTACTTATCGGCGCAAGTTCCGTACCGCAGCTTTCGGATAATTTGAAGGCGCTGGAAAATGCGCAATTTTCGATGGAAGAATTGAATAAAATAGAAAGTATTTTAAACTAATCTTAAAAAATAAATTATGCGTTTATCCAATTATTACCACGAACGTAAATAAATTGAATTAAAAGTCCGCGAACTACACGAATTAACAAGAAATTAATAGTCGAATTACCTGTAATTTGCGATATGGCAAATTAAATCATTCGTGTTAATTCGTGAACAAATATCTTTCGGGACAGATTCTGATTATATTCCGTTAATGGTAGTATTTATGGAAAAGTATTAAAAATATTTTTTAATAATAAATTACGATGAAACATCCACATCAAAATATTGATGTACGAGTAAATATTTGTTTGGGTGTTCCATCCGGCAATAATTTTAAAAAAATATAAACAGATGAAACTGCATAAAATAGAAACCGGATTTTTTTCGGCGGACGGTGGCGCCATGTTCGGAACAGTTCCCAAAGTGTTATGGGAGAATTTTTATCCTGTCGATGAATCGAATTTTTGTACGATGGCAATGCGATCATTGCTTATTCAATTGAAAGACAGGCTTGTGCTGATTGATACTGGCGTAGGAAATAAACACCTGGATGTGATGAGCGGTTACGGTTTCCGGGATATTATTCAATTTGAGACCGAATTGCAAAAAAACGGCTTTTCGTGCAGCGAGGTTACCGATGTGATTCTAACCCACCTGCATTTCGACCATTGCGGTGGATGTACCCGGATTGACCAGAATTTTGACCTGCAGCTCACTTTCCCGAATGCCATTCACTGGGCAAGCGAAGCGCAGTGGAAAAATATGCTGAATCCGAATCTCCGCGAAGAAAATGCCTATTTTACGGCAGATATAATGCCGGCGTTCAAACAGGAGAAATTGAAGTTGATAACCGGAAACGAACGGATTGGCAACGAAATTGAGTTGCGACTTTTTTCCGGGCATACGGAAGGACAGATTGTTCCTTATATTTTCGACGGGGAGCGCACGTTTGTTTTTACCGGCGATGTCATTCCGACAGCAGCAAATATCCCGTTGGATTGGTTGAGCGCCTATGATGTGAACCAGATTGCAGCAATCGAAGGAAAACAACAATTGCTGGAAGAGGCGGTCGCAGAAAAACAGATGCTGATATTTCAACACGATGCTTACACAAAATGTGCAACAATAAGAAAAGGGCGTGATTTTGAGATAGATGAAATAAGTTGAACGGATTTAACCCGTTGGAATTCCTAAGTAACAAAGGGAAGATATTGTATACATATCAGCAATATTATCCCAACAGATATTTATCCGTGAATTACATAAATTAGCATGAAAATAATATTCTAATTATCAGAAACTTACTGTTTTTAAATTAAATAATTTGTGTTAATTCGTATAATTCGCAGACCTTTTAGACAACTACATTTAACTTTTAATTTCCTTAACTTAACTTCCGGCATTTCTCACCCTTTCAATTTTCAATTCTCAATTTATTTTCGTATCTTTGTTATTTATAACAATAATGAAAAATGAGCAACGAAGAAAAGAACGCAAATTCATATTCGGCAAGTAGTATTCAGGTATTGGAAGGATTGGAAGCGGTGCGCAAACGCCCGGCAATGTACATTGGCGACATTGGGGAAAAAGGGCTCCACCACCTGGTTTACGAAGTAGTCGATAACTCAATTGACGAAGCGCTTGCAGGATATTGTACCGATATTGAGGTATATATCAACGAAGATAATTCTATCACAGTAAGAGACAACGGGCGCGGCATTCCCGTAGATATGCACGAAAAGGAAAAACGCTCGGCGCTGGAAGTCGTTATGACCGTACTTCACGCCGGAGGGAAATTTGACAAAGATTCCTACAAGGTTTCCGGAGGGTTACACGGCGTAGGTGTATCCTGCGTAAACGCCCTCTCTTCGCTTATGACCACCCGCGTGCACCGTAACGGAAAAGTATTTCAGCAGGAATATGAACGCGGAAAACCGGTCTATGCCGTCAAAGAAGTAGGTACAACCGACAAAACGGGTACTACCCAGACCTTTATGCCCGACAGTGCGATTTTCACGGCAGTCGTTTTCAAATATGAAATCCTGGCTGCCCGCTTACGGGAATTATCCTTCCTGAACGCAGGTATCCATATTTCGCTGACCGACAAACGGGTATTGAATGATGACGGCTCTTTCAAATCCGAAGTTTTTTACTCGGAAAAGGGATTGAGCGAGTTTGTAGAATTTCTCGACTCTTCGAGAGAAAGACTTATTGACGATGTGATTCATATCAGTACCGATAAATTCGGCACTCCGGTTGAAATTGCAATGACCTACAATACATCCTACAACGAAAATATTTACTCTTACGTAAATAATATCAACACGATTGAGGGAGGAACACATGTCGCCGGTTTCCGTCGCGGATTGACGCGTACGTTGAAGAAATATGCCGATGATTCCAAAATGCTCGAAAAAGCAAAAATCGAAATCAGCGGTGATGACTTCCGCGAAGGTTTGACTGCCGTTATCTCCGTGAAAGTGGCTGAACCTCAGTTTGAAGGACAGACCAAAACCAAACTCGGCAATAACGAAACAATGGGAACCGTTGACCAGGCAGTAGGCGAAGCGCTTGGAAATTACCTGGAAGAACATCCGAAAGAAGCTAAAACAATCGTAGAGAAAGTAATCCTTGCAGCACGCGCCCGTATTGCCGCTCGCAAAGCCCGCGATCTGGTTCAACGCAAATCTCCTCTCTCGGGAGGCGGATTACCCGGAAAATTAGCCGACTGTTCAGACAAAAATCCGGAAGCCTGCGAACTCTTCCTTGTCGAGGGAGACTCGGCAGGCGGAACTGCCAAACAGGGACGAAACCGTGCGTTCCAGGCTATCTTGCCTTTGCGCGGTAAAATCCTGAACGTAGAAAAAGCAATGCACCACAAAGTGCTGGAAAGCGAAGAAATCCGCAATATTTACACCGCCCTTGGGGTTACAATCGGTACGGAAGAAGACAGCAAAGCTTTAAATGTGAATAAGTTGCGATACCACAAGATTATCATTATGACCGATGCCGACGTAGACGGAAGCCACATCGATACACTGATTCTGACATTCTTTTTCCGGCACATGAAAGAGTTGATAGAAAAAGGATATGTATATATTGCAGCTCCTCCTCTTTATCTTTGCAAGAAAGGAAAAACTGAAGAGTACTGCTGGAATGACCAACAACGTGTGGCATTTATTGAAAAATACGGCGGCGGAAATGAAAGCGCAGTAAACGTGCAACGGTACAAAGGGTTGGGAGAGATGAACGCCGAACAACTGTGGTCAACTACGATGGACCCCACTAACCGTACATTGCGCCAGGTTACCATTGAGAATATGGCGGATGCCGATTATACATTCTCAATGCTGATGGGTGATGAAGTGGCGCCAAGAAGGCAGTTTATTGAGGAAAACGCTACCTATGCCACTATTGATGCATAATAATAATGGATTAAAAAGTTACGGATTGTAATTTTCGTCAGGACAAGTAAATCGAATGTTAATAAACTAAACGCCCGGTTTACTTGTTTCATTTTCAGTTATCCAATATAAAAAAGATGGTTATGAGTGAACGTAAAAAAAGCTCGGAAAAAATATATGAATTTAGAGGAAACGGTTACGTGCTGTTTTACCGGTTTGAAGAAGAGTTCATTCGATTGGAAACTTTCCTGCCCGAAAACCTGAAGAACAACTACAGTCGCGGATTGGGAGCCGTATTGTATATGAATTATACAAAATCGCCGATTGGGCCTTACGAAGAGCTGATTTTCATTCCGGGGAAATTTAATTACCGTGGAAAGAAAAATCACTTCATCAGCAAGTCATACGTCTCGACCGAAGAAGCGGTCAAATTCGGAAACGAAAATTGGTTCATTCCGAAAGAGAAAGCAGATTTTTCCAGAAAATCCTTAAAAAATAGTATTGAAAATATTTCCATGTATGTAAACAATGAAGAGGTAGCGTGTTTTGAATTGAAAAAAGGAAAATTCAAGTTCAAAATAGGTACAAGTAAATACCTCTTTTTCTCCTTGATGCAACTGAAAGGAGAAGAACCCGTAAAGTTGAATTATTCGGGATCTGTTACTGCCAATTTTGCCAAGCTCACATCTATCCGGGTCAGACCGGCATTTTTTCCGAATATCGCCCAGTTTTCACCATTCGTTGCATTCAAAATGAAAAATTTCACTCTTCGACTTCCTAATAACACACAAAAGGAAGATTGAAGCAGATAAGGAAAATTCGGTAATTCCTAAAAATTGCTTTAAGTAAAACACGTACAGCGAAAGGGGCTGTCTCAAAAGTCTTGTTCTTTTGAGACAGCCCCTTTTACACTGTATTATAAACTCTTTACGATCAATTTTTCAACGCAGCCTGAGCAGCCGATAAGCGTGCAATCGGAACTCGGAAAGGAGAGCAGCTTACATAATTCAATCCTACGCGATGGCAGAATTCGATAGACGATGGTTCGCCGCCATGTTCACCGCAAATACCGCATTTCAAATCCGGACGGATGGCGCGACCTCTGTCGGTTGCCATTTGCACTAATTGTCCTACTCCTTTCTGGTCTAATACCTGGAACGGGTCGAATTTCAGGATTTTCTTTTCCAAATAAACCGGAAGGAATGAAGCAATATCGTCGCGCGAATATCCGAACGTCATCTGTGTCAAGTCGTTGGTTCCGAATGAGAAGAATTCGGCGGCAGAAGCGATGCGGTCGGCAGTCAGTGCCGCACGCGGGATCTCAATCATCGTTCCCACTTTGAAATCGACTTTATCGCCTGCTTCTTCGAATAATTTAGCGGCAGTGGCGCGGATAATTTTTTCCTGTTCCAGGAATTCGTATAAAATACCGGTAAGCGGCACCATAATTTCAGGAATGGCTTTTACGCCTTTTTTCTTCAATACGAGCGCAGCGCCAAGGATAGCGCGTGTTTGCATTTCCGTAATTTCGGGATATGTATTTCCGAGACGTGCGCCGCGGTGTCCCAACATCGGATTTTGTTCATGGAGAGCATCTACGCGTTGTTTGATTACTTTTACCGGAACGCCCATAGCATCAGCCATTTCCTGCTGTCCCTTTTCATCGTGAGGAACAAATTCGTGCAAAGGCGGATCGAGCAGGCGAACTGTTACCGGACATCCTTCCATTGCTTCGAAAATACCTTCAAAGTCGGTCTGCTGGAACGGAAGCAGTTTTGTCAGCGCTTTACGGCGACCTTCGGCGTTTTCGGCCAAAATCATTTCGCGCATTGCCTTGATTTTTTCTCCTTCGAAAAACATGTGTTCCGTACGGCACAGTCCGATGCCAACTGCGCCAAACTTACGCGCTACACGCGCATCATGCGGTGTATCGGCATTGGTACGGACAGACATTCTGGCATATTTATCGGCAAGTCCCATCAGTTCAATAAAATCGATATCCAATTCAGCTTCCCTTGTAGCCACCTGTCCGGAATATATATCTCCGGTAGAACCATTGAGTGAAATAAAGTCGCCTTCCCTGTAGATGTTATCGTTTACTTCCATTGTTTTTGCAGTATAGTCGATCTTCAACGTTCCGGCTCCCGAAACGCAGCATTTACCCATTCCGCGAGCCACAACAGCGGCGTGTGAGGTCATACCGCCGCGAGCGGTCAGGATACCCTGCGCAGCTGCCATACCCGCCAGGTCTTCCGGCGAAGTTTCGATACGTACCATAATTACTTTTTCGCCTTTTTCAGCCCAGGCAGCGGCGTCATCGGCATTGAATACGATTTTGCCCGATGCGGCGCCCGGCGAGGCAGCTAATCCCTTGGCAATCACTTTTGCCGATTTCAACGCCTCCTTATCAAAAACGGGATGCAGTAATTCATCCAACTTGATCGGCTCGATACGTAAAAGAGCTGTCTTTTCGTCGATCATACCTTGGTGCAACATATCCATAGCGATTTTCACCATCGCAGCGCCGGTACGTTTTCCGTTACGGGTTTGCAGGAACCAAAGTTTACCTTCCTGAACGGTAAATTCCATATCCTGCATATCCTTGTAGTGGTTCTCAAGCCTGGTTTGAAGGGCGTCGAGTTCCTTGTAAATTTCAGGCATAGCCTCTTCCATTGATGGATATTTGGCAGCGCGTTCGCTTTCGGAAACACCGGCTAATTGCGCCCAGCGCTGGGAGCCGATTTTTGTAATCTGCTGTGGTGTGCGGATTCCGGCAACCACATCTTCACCTTGTGCGTTAATTAAATATTCGCCTATGAATTGATCTTCTCCGGTAGCTGCATCGCGCGAGAAGCAAACGCCGGTAGCCGAAGTTTCGCCCATGTTTCCGAATACCATCGCCTGAACGTTCACGGCAGTTCCCCATTCGGCTGGGATTCCTTCCATTTTACGGTAAAGGATGGCGCGGTCGTTCATCCACGAGTCGAATACCGAGCAGATGGCGCCCCAAAGTTGCTCATAAGCCGATTCCGGAAAATTCTTTCCGGTTTGTTTCAATACGGCGGCTTTAAATTTGGCAACCAGTTCTTTCAAGTCATCCACCGAAAGCTCAGTATCCAGGTGCACGCCTTTTTCCTCTTTCACCTGTTCGATGATTTCTTCAAACGGGTCAATATCGTTTTTGTTAGCCGGCTTCATTCCCAACACTACATCGCCATACATTTGTACGAAGCGGCGGTAAGAGTCCCACGCAAAACGTGCATTTCCGGTTTTGCGCGTCATACCTTCAACGACAGCGTCATTCAATCCCAGGTTCAAAATCGTATCCATCATACCCGGCATAGAGGCTCGCGCACCCGAACGTACGGATACCAAAAGCGGATTTTCAACATCACCGAATTTGGAATTCATTAGTTTCTCTACTCCTGCGATGGCCTTTTCAACTTCGGGTTTCAACAGTTCTACCACTTTATCTTTTCCCAACTCAAAATACTCGGTACAGGTATCAGTGGTAATGGTAAATCCCGGAGGAACAGGCACTCCAATCAAATTCATTTCTGCCAGGTTAGCGCCCTTGCCGCCCAGCAGATTCTTCATGTCGGCTTTTCCTTCCGCTTCTCCGTTGCCGAAAGTGTAAACTCTTTTTACGTTACTCGCTGTCATTTTTGTTCTTATTTTGTTTAAATTATATTGATTTGCTATGTAGAGATTGCAAAAACAGGCTGCAAAAGTACATATTTTTTGAAATAAAAAGAAATAGTTTTATTCAATAATCATATTAGTGTGTCTTTTTTTGTTTAAAAAAACCTCATTTAAAAAAATATTTTTTTAAATGAGGTAATGAGGTTGATGTTTATTTTAATTCCCTGCTATTGATGTTTTTTCTTAAAATCAGATAAAGTTTGTATTCTTTTGGGAATTCAATCAAAATCATTCTCATCATCATCGTACAAATTATTCAATTCAAACGATATGCTTGCTAATTCTTTTTCCCATGCCTCTTTCATGTCTTCAGGAGTATTTTCCGGTGCATTGTCAATTCTTTTTTGCACCATATCCAATTCTTCTTCAAGTTCCGTACGTCTGCCCATAATCTTTTGTTTTTAATGGTTAATATGTGAGTAAAACAAATAAGTTTTCGGAAAGTTTATTTAAAATCTTATTGCCAGGTCCAATTTTTCACCAAGTCCGACTTCTACAATGCGTTGGAGAGTAGAGAATTTTACTTCTTTGATGTTATTTTTCATGATCGTATTGATGATGGCGACTTTCAGTCATTCAGTCAATAGGCTCATTTCTTTGTGAAAATTATAAAAATTAAAGGGGCTGTCTTTTGAGACAGCCCCTTTAATTTTTATAATTAATGAAATTTAAGTATTACATTTTTACTACAGTTACAGTAACCTTTGTAGCGTCGCCTGAACCGGCACGGCTATTGATTTTGATAGTTCCCTGGTATCCTGTGCTTGTTGCATACGAATAATTGTCATTATCAACTTTAGTGATTGTTGCAGAATTTCCGTTAGCTTTAACTTTGCTGTTTGCTGATTCGGTAGCAGATTTGAAAGTTGTTCCATCGAATACGATTTCAACATTAGCTAATTGAGCATCAGTTGCATTGCTGAAATAAACTTTTTCATCTTCAATAGACAAAAAAGAACCAGCATCAGTAGCACCTGAACCACCTAAGATAGCTTCGAAAGTATCTGGTGTAACAGGTCCTTCACCAATAGTAAATTTCTTTTCAGCTGCACCTGAATTGCTGGTAGCTTTCAAAGTGTATTCTCCGTCTGTTAATTGAGTAATAGTTACGGTATAAATTCCGTTAACTTCAGCAGGAATGTCTATATTTTTCAATTTAGAACCATTTTCCCACAACTCAATAGTTGACAATTTTTCATCTGGAGATGAAATAACAACAATTGCATTTGTTGTAGTTGTCTCAATTTCGATTGAGATTTTCGCAGCATTTTCATCATCTTTGCCACAAGAAGAAAAACTAAACGCAGCCATTAAAACAGCTAAAATAACCGATAAATTTAATACTTTTTTCATAAAAATTGAATTTTTTAAATTAAACATATAATAATTTGATTCTTTTTTTCTATCTATAGATCTCTTATATTTTCCTTGGATTGCATAAGTTTTTTTAATATTCGGGGGCAAATGTACAAAAAAAAATGAGACAGACAAATTATAAGCAAAATTTCTTTTTCAATTGTATAGAACAACAGTTCTATGAAAATGTTTATAATTTTATCTTTTTTTTTACGTTAGAAGAGATATGAAAAATAAGATACATTACTTTTTTCTTTTTCTGTTCGTATTCAGGGCGTTGATATCTGTTTCTCAGACTGTTCGTATTTCCGGCCGGGTGACGGATGAAAAAAGTCAGCCGCTTGAGTACGTAAACGTTCTGGTAAAAGGAACAACAAAGGGAACTTCGACGGATGGAAGCGGCGTTTTTGAGTTGTTCGTTCCGGAAGAAGAAGATACGCTTACTTTGCAGTTTCGTTTCGTAGGCTTTTCGGAAGAGGAACGGAAAGTGGTTACCGGTAAGAAAAACCGCGATATCAAACTTTCCGTAATGTTGAAAGAAACCGCCATAGTGCTGGGCGATTACAGCGTGCGGGGAATCCGGCGGCAGGAATCTTCCCTTCAGGTGCTGGATGTTGACAGATTTAGGGTAATGCCCAATGTGAGTGGAGGGATAGAGGCGCTGGTACAGGGGCAGCTGGGCGTTAATAATGCCAACAACGAATTGTCATCCCAATATTCGGTGCGCGGAGGCAATTACGACGAAAACAGCGTTTATGTCAATAACATAGAGGTGTACCGACCGCTGCTTATTCGCGCCGGGCAACAGGAGGGACTTAGCTTTGTCAATCCCGATATGGTGGAATCCGTGACGTTTTCTTCCGGCGGGTTCAGTGCGCAGTATGGAGACAAGATGTCGTCGGCGCTGGATATAACGTATAAAAAACCGGAAGCACTTGAAGGGTCGGTTGCCGTCAGTTTACTGGGTGCATCCGCTCACATCGGAACCTCCTCTTCGCGCTTCTCGCAGCTGCACGGAGTACGTTATAAAACGTCAGCCTACCTGTTGGGAACGCTGGATACGGATGGAGAGTACAGTCCTGATTTCTTTGATTATCAAACCTATTTGACTTATACCTTTTCGCCTGAATGGGAGACGAATTTCCTTGGAAACATCTCGCGTAACAGCTATAATTTTATACCGGAAACGCGTACTACTTCGTTCGGGACAATGAGCGATGTAAAACAGTTTACCGTCTTTTTCGACGGACAGGAGAAAGATCTTTTCCAGACACTGTTCGGCGCATGGACGTTGAATTTCAAGCCCACGAATAACTTGAAATTGAGCATAATGTCGTCCGCTTTTTCCTCTGCCGAAAGTGAAACGTATGACATTACCGGCGAGTATTGGCTGAGCGAAATTGACGGTAGCGGCTCAATGAGTATCGACCGGGCAGCCGGCATAGGCGTCTATAAGGAACATGCAAGAAACCGGCTAAACTCAACTGTTTTAAATATTTCACAACTTGGGACATTCAAATTGGACGAAAATGAATTGAAATGGGGAGTTACCTACCAGCGCGAACGGATAACGGACAGGATGAATGAATGGGAAATGCGCGATTCGGCAGGGTTTTCGATGCCGCTGAATCCGGATTATTTGTCGCTTTACTACAACCTGAATTCCGACCAGGAGATGTCATCCAACCGGTTTACTGCATACCTGCTGGATACGTACAGCAAACGGTTTGCTTTCGGCAGAGTCGTCTTGACAGGCGGTGTGCGTGCAAACTATTGGGATTTTAATGATGAGCTCTTAATCAGTCCGCGAGCCTCAGTCGCCTGGTTTCCGAAATGGAAGGAGGGGAGCTTCGGTTTTCGTTTGGCAACGGGCATTTACTACCAGGCGCCGTTTTACAAGGAAATACGCGAAATGCGCGCCGGCGAGAATAGAAATATGTCGATGTACCTGAATAGCAAACTGAAAGCTCCGCGTTCATCGCAAATCCTTTTGGGCTCCGATTACTACTTCCGAAAATGGGAGCGACCGTTTAAGTTTACTGCCGAAATTTACTACAAGTACATTGACCGGATTATTCCTTACCGGGTTGATAACGTAAAAGTGATTTATTCCGGTCAAAATAATGGCGATGGATATGCAACGGGGGTTGACCTGAAACTTTTCGGTGAATTTGTTCCCGGAACCGATTCGTGGGTTTCCCTTTCGCTGATGCAGACAAAAGAGGATATTTATGGAGACGGAACTGGTTATATTCCCCGTCCGACCGACCAGCGATACAACGTTTCGCTTTTCTTTCAGGATTATTTCCCCGGGTTTCCGAAAATGAAGATCAATTTGAAATTAATTTGGGCAGACGGATTGCCGTTCGGTCCTCCGCGCAGTAGTCCGTACCTGTCAACGGCATTCAGAGCTTCGGCTTACCGGCGGGTGGACATAGGCGCTACTTACGGTTTGATTGCCGGGCAGGATAAAATTATGGATAAGGCTGTTTTGAAATGGGCAAAAGCGTTACTTTTTAATCTGGAAGTATTCAACCTGTTGGGAATAAGGAATATAAATTCTTATTACTGGATAACGGATGTCACCAATATCCAATTTGCCGTCCCGAATTACCTGACGGGAAGGCTTGTTAATTTACGCGTACAGGCGAATTTTTAAGTTAACTAACATTTTTGTTACAAACAAGAATGTTACAAACTGTTTGGTTATATGAAATAAAAGTTGAATCTTTGGGAAGATAATTTTTATGCAAGATGACAAAACTGACTTTTATTTTCGGAAGATCGCTGTTCACAGACAGGGAAGAAGAATCCGCTCGTCTTGAAATGAATTAAAAACCAGCTGAGTTTGCTTTTCGTCGGACAGACAGAAACGATGACAGCTACTTAAATAAATTTCCTTAAAGCGGTATTGGATGGTGAAACTGCGTTTTCTTCACAAGGGAACTTATAAAAATACCGTCTTGTGACTTCGGCAAACTTAAAAAGAATTAAAAATATGCTTGCTTCGCGTGAAATTATTGATATTTCTGCTAAACATATAGAAATATTAGACCTGATTTTCAAATTATGGTTGAAAGAAGATTACTTTTGATGAAAAAAATATTATACATTTGTTCCCAAATTATTGATAAATTATGAGCAATACAAAATCGACCGGCTACATTGTTCCCTTAGTAACATTGACCACATTATTCTTTATGTGGGGTTTCATTACTTGTCTGAATGATATTCTAATCCCGTTTTTAAGGGGAGTTTTTGAACTGAGCCACTTTCAGGCCAACCTGGTGCAATTTGCCTTTTTTACCGCATACTTTGTTATTTCATTGATTTATTTTACGATCTCTGCCACGCTGGGCGACCCGATTTTGAAGGTCGGATACAAAAATACGATTGTGGCGGGATTGCTTATCTCGTGCGTTGCCTGTTTTCTTCTTTTCAACGAAGCGGGAGGGGAGGTTCCGCGATTTGGAATGTTCCTTTTTTCACTCTTTTTGCTCGGAAGCGGCTTTGCTTTTTTGCAAATAGCTGCCAATCCGCTGGTTTCCCTGCTGGGTTCGGCGGATACGGCTTCAAGCCGGCTGAATTTTACGCAAGGATTTAATTCGCTCGGTACGACAATCGCACCCGTGATAGGCGGTTATTTCATCTTCAAGTATTTCGTAACCGATGCTTCAAGCGGAGCCGCAGCCGTAAAATTCCCATACCTTTTTTTAGCAGGCATATTGTTGCTATTGGCGATACTTATCTATTTCGCACGTATTCCGAACGGTAATATTGATTCTTCGGAAAAACTGGATAAAAAAGCCGGTGCGTTGCAATACCCGAATCTGGTTTTCGGGATGATCGGGCTTTTCTGTTATGTCGGTGCTGAAGTGACAATCGGCAGTAACCTGATCTCCTATATGAAGGAGTATCACCAGCTTGACGAAGTGCTTGCAACCCCTTTTCTTGCCTACTATTGGGGTGGCGCAATGATTGGTCGTTTTATGGGATCTATCTCAATGAGTAAAATGGCTCCTTTGACAAAATATCTGCTAATGGTGGTGGCAGCGGTTGCGACTTTTACATTAATCTTTTTCATCACAGATGTAACCATGTCGGAAGTAGTTTATTTCCTTGTGTTCTTAGCACTCAACTATCTGGTGTTTATAGCGGCGCGTTCCTTACCGTCGCGCACGTTGGGTTATTTTGCCGGAATGAATATTATTTTAATCGGAATTATGCTGTTTGCCAGCGGCGGACTGTCGCTTTGGTCAATCCTGGGCGTAGGCTTGTTTAATTCCATTATGTTTTCCAATATTTTTACGCTTGCCATCGACGGATTGGGAAAATACACCTCGCAAGGCTCTTCTCTGCTCGTAATGATGATTCTCGGCGGAGCGCTGTTACCGCCGTTACAAGGATTTATTGCAGATAAAAGCAATGTGCACATTTCATTTGTTTTGCCTCTTTTTTGTTATGCCTATTTGATGTGGTATGGCTTGGTAGGCTGCAAAATCAGAAGAAAAAACGTATAACAATAATGTAAAACTTATAAACAATTTATGACAACAGAAGTAAAACCATACGTAGTAGGGATCGATATTGGCGGTACAAATACTGTTTTCGGAGTAGTGGATGCACGCGGGGATATTCTCGGATCCGGTTCCATTAAAACGCAAACATATAACGATTTGATCAGATACGTTGACGAGCTTTATACGGAACTCTCCAAACTAATAGACAGTTGCTGTGGAATTGAACTCATCAAGGGAATTGGCGTAGGCGCGCCCAATGCTAATTATTACACGGGAAATATTGAGGATGCTGCAAATCTTCCATGGAAAGGCGTAATTCCTTTTGCTAAAATCCTTTCGGGAAAATTCGGCATTCCGGTAGCTTTGACCAATGATGCCAATGCTGCTGCTATCGGTGAAATGACTTACGGCGCTGCACGCGGAATGAAAGACTTCATTATGATTACTTTGGGAACCGGAGTTGGTAGCGGAATTGTTGCCAACGGACAACTGATTTACGGACACGATGGCTTTGCAGGCGAACTTGGACACGTCATAATACGAAGGAACGGACGGCTTTGCGGTTGCGGAAATCACGGATGCCTTGAAACGTATGCCTCTGCCACCGGAGTGGCAAGAACAGCCCGAGAATACTTGGAAAAGAGAGCGAACGAAGATTCTCTACTGCGTAAAATACCTGTTGACCGGATTACATCCAAAGATGTGTTTGACGCTGCCACTGCAGGAGATCCGATCGCAAAGGATGTATTTGCCTATACAGGAAAAATACTGGGAGAAGCGTTTGCTGATTTTGTAAAATTCAGCAGTCCCGAAGCAATCATACTGTTTGGAGGACTGGCGAAATCGGGTGATCTTCTTCTGACTCCTCTTCGCGAAGCCATGGAAAAAAACCTGATGCCTGTTTTCAGGAATAAAGTGAAGATTTTATTTTCCGAAATGAAAGATGCGGACGCGGCTTTGCTTGGAGCCTCTGCGCTGGCTTGGGAGGCGAAGTGAATTGAAGCAGTATCAAAAGTCATTTTGAACGCTGATAACACGGATGAATACTGATTTTTTCGGTGATAATTAGTTATATTTCCTGTGTTGCCCTTTCAGAGCTATTTTATGATGTATAGAAAACACGTCTGCCGGTTGATTTTACACGAACAAGTTTCGTATAAATCAACCGGCAGACTTTTTACAACATTACCGGAGATTAACTTTCCAGGAAACTGCTTAATTTCACATAATCCTTATCATTGGCATAAATAAACAGGAGTGAACCGTTTTTAATTGTGCTGATAATGGCGTCGCTGACCGAATGGGGTAACGCGGGACAACCCAAACTTCGCCCAAGTCGTCCATTGCCCTTTATCACAGACGGATCGGCATAGGCTGCTCCGTGAATCACAATGGCGCGGTCTTTCGCCTTATCGTTAATGCCTTTTTCCAAGCCATTTAAGATGAGCGAATTGCCATGTTTTCCGCGGTAAGCATTTTCCGTCAAGAAAAATCCCAACGAACTTTGATAGGAACCCGGTTTATTGGAAAATGAAGTAGCATAGTTTCCTCCACTGTTCCGTCCGTGTGCGACGTGCGAAGAGTAAAGCATTTTTTTCTTTTCAATATCAAAGACATACAATCGCTCGTCGGTCGAAGGTTTCGAAAAATCAATCAATGTAACAATATGGCTGTTTTTTGTCCCTATTTTATTGTAACCGGCAATCGCTTGTGCAAAAGCCTTATAATTTACAATGTTGTCCAGCTGCATTTCGATATAAAGCAAACGGCTGTCTGGAATATGATCAAATGACAATTCTTTTCCTTTGACAATGGAGAGATTCAAAAACATGGCAAATAGCGCAACAAGGCAAATAATTTTCTTTCTCATAATGTGTTTTTTTTCAAGTTAATTAATTCATTATGTAAATATAATAAAAATTACGCAGAAATGCAAGAAAAAAAGGAAAAAATTTTACAGGTGGTAAGGTGTTTTTACGGGTGGAATATGCCTCGAATCGCTACCTTCGCAGTCAACAGAATCGTTTCTGTAGCTGTTCGATTGTATTCTACGACTTGATTCGTATTTTTTTTTGACATCCCCGGCAGGAGGAACTGCGCTTTGGATGAATGAACTGCATTTCACCGGAAGGTCGTTGTTTTCGGTGTATCCTGTACCCAAGGCATTGCCGTTGGATTAAGGCTTTCTGTCTTTTTACTGGGTCTCAAACTTTTAATATTTATTTACCTTGAAAGCTCTTCCACCGCCCGTTTCAACGTGTTATCTCTTTGATTGATAATCGGGTAAAAGCCTTCATCACCGGAAATATTCCGCACAATGTATGCTTTAAGCCGGTTTTCGATTAAGCTGTTTGACTTGGAAATCAGGTATGGGTTGCGGCGGATTCCTTTTCCTGCGGCAAAACCGGCAAATAATTCACTTAAATTTTGCGTGTTCAGGTAGTTCTCCAATGCCTGGTAATCAGGGAATGATTTCAATTTGGCGCGATTTTGGTCGGCGTACTGGAACGCATATTCGTAGAGCAACCCGCTGTTGTTCACCTTGTTAAAATAAGAAGTCATACCGAACGTGTCGCGCGGTACAAAAATATCGGGCATAATTCCGCCTCCGCCATACACAACCCGTCCTTCCTTAAGCGTGTGATATTCGATCGAATCGGCTTTATTCACGTGAATGCTGTCTTCCGAGTCGAATTCGCCGTGCAGATAGCGGTTCATTATGTCGTTTTCGTAATCGCTTTCGTCTTCGTACGGTTTCTGGATGGATCTTCCCGATGGTGTATAGTAGCGCGAAATAGTCAAACGGACAGCAGAACCGTCGCGCAACGGGATTTGCTGCTGTACCAGCCCTTTTCCGAACGAGCGCCGACCAATGATCATTCCCCGGTCATTATCCTGGATCGCTCCGGCAAAAATCTCGCTTGCCGAAGCAGACCATTCGTCGATCAGAATAACCAGCGGATTTTCCAGGAAAAGTCCCGATCCGGTTGCAATCGCATCGCGACGGGGTTCCGATTTTCCTTCCGTATAAACGATTAACGATCCTTTTTCGAGGAATTCATTGATCATCTGAATGGCCGACTCAAGGTATCCGCCCGAATTACTGCGCAAGTCGATAATAAATTTGGAAGCTCCCCTGTTTTGAAGGTTATTCAATGCTGAGAAAAATTCTTCATAAGTATTTCCGCCGAATTTACTGACTTTCACATAGCCGATTTCATCGGTGATTTTGTAGGCAACATCAATGCTCGATACCGGGATGTCGCCGCGCTCGATGGTAAACGGAAGCAATTCCTTTTCATCGTTCCGCTGAATCCCGATGCTTACGGTAGTGCCTTTCTTTCCGCGAAGTTTTTTCATTACTTTTTCGTTGGTAATGTCCTTGCCGACAAAAAGCGTATCGTTGACGGTTACGATACGGTCGCCCGGCAGAATGCCCAATTTCTCCGACGGCCCGCCGCTGATTACGCCGACAATCATCACCGTGTCGTGCTGGATGTTGAATTGCACTCCAATCCCGCTGAAACTGCCTTCCAGCTCTTCATTGACCGACTGTAAATCACTTGCCGGAATATAAACGGAATGAGGGTCAAGCCCGGACAGGATTTTCGGAATTGCTTCTTCGATCAATTCGGGCGTATCGACCGAATCAACGTATTGCTTGTTAATGATATTCAGAATCGCGTCGATTTTTCCACCGGAGGAGACCTGCGACCGGTCAAACATATTTGAGAATGCTCTTTCCGTAATGATATTGCCGATTATAAAACCAATCATAACCGCCAATGCGATGGATAATGAAATAAAAACTTTTTTCATTTGTATGTAATTTCAAATTTTGAAAAATTTTCTTCGTGTCCTTTTCTTAAAACACTTTTGTACGCAAAAAATAAAAAGAAAAAAGGTTAAAAAAAATTTGTTTAGCTAAACCGTATTGATTCTTACTTCAGTTCTTCGACAGGGATATAGACTGTTTCTATTCCCGCTTTTTCAAGTAACTCAACACCGTCGGTCAGGTGATAATGTTCCGAATAGACCACTCGGCGGATACCCGACTGAATAATCAGTTTGGAGCATTCGATGCAAGGGGAAGCCGTCACGTAGAGTGTTGCTCCTTCGCTGCTGTTGTTGGACCGGGCTACTTTGGTAATGGCGTTTGCCTCAGCATGCAGTACGTATGGTTTTGTCTTGTTGTTTTCATCTTCGCAAACGTTTTCAAATCCGGACGGCGTTCCGTTGTATCCGTCCGAAATAATCATCTTGTCCTTAACAATTAACGCGCCAACCTGCCGGCGGATGCAATAAGAATTTTCCGCCCATATTTTAGCCATCCGCATATACCGGCAGTCTAATATGTACTGTTTGTTCATCTCCATTACTCTCCAGCTTGTTTATTCAATTCGAAATTTTTCACTTATTGGCAAATTCCGCACAAAAATACAACTAAAAAATGATATAAAATACGATATTAAAATTAACTTTGCGAAGCATTAAAATTTTTAATAAGAAATATCACATGAAAAAAGTGTATAATTACCTCTTTATTATGTTATTGTTATCTGAAGGAATGATTTCATGTATAGATAACAGCTATAACCTGGATGAATTTTCCTCTGAGATGCAATTAAATACAGCGCTGGTCGGACCGGTCGGATCATCTAAAATCACGATTTCCGACCTGTTGGCAAATCTGAATGTCGATACCGATTTGTTGAAGGAGCATCCGGGTGACAAGCTGCTCTACTTTCAGTATGATGATACGGTACAAATTGAGCTTGAGCCGGTAAAATTCAAGCTCGGTTCGTTTGAGCGAACGTTTGAAGGCATTGAAAATGACACATTAAATCTACTTGCAACAAACTATCACATGGACTTCATTGAAAAGGTTGATTTCGGCGAAATGGATGATGCCGATAAGCGCATTGACAGCGTCCTGTTAAATATGGGAACGCTGAAAATCACGATTGATCAAAATATACTGAACGAATCTTCGGATGTTAAAATAAAGCTGGTTTTTCCGGAACAGGTACGTAAAGACAACCGTACTGCCGATCCTGTCCGGCTTGGAGTAGGGGAAAATAATATATCGCTAAACGGTTACCTGATTGATTTTACCAGGGGGGATTTGTATTTTACGTTTGAAATTTCCGTACCGGAAGGAACTTTGATATCACTCGGTCAGAATTCCCGGATTACGGTTTCGGCCAGTCCGTCCACCCAAAACCTTGCTTTCCGGAAAGCGTGGGGTTATTTCAAATATCCCGAAGAAAGTGAAAAAGTGGCTATAGACCTCTTTGACGGTGTTGAAAAAGAGAATATTAATCTGCTCTTTCAGGATCCGAAATTAACGCTTTCGGCAAAAACAAACTTAGAATTGCCTGCTACATTTTCGATTAATTCCCTTCAAACGAAGGGTGGTAAAAGCGATGTAACCGCCGAATTTATCGTCAACGGAATTAAATCGCCTTCCTATTCAATACAATTCAAAGACGGATTGGCAGCCGCCAATTTAAACGCTCAAAATGTTAATCTGGATAAAATGTTGGCTACATTTCCCGATTCGCTGGATTTTAGTTACGGATTTGAAATCGGCAGCAAAAACGAAAGCACGGAATTAGACGCTTCGGTTTTTGCCGGCGGCGCTTTTATTGATATAAACTTTGGCGTTGAACTTCCGGCATGGTTCAAAAAAGGCTCCTTTATTCAATTGACGGATACGGTTGCCGATGTCAATTTAGGCGATTTGGTCGAAAATGATCTTAACCTGGACGAAGCAATCATCTATTTTGATCTGGAAAACGGATTGCCGTTGAATGTCGATGTGAAATTTTCTTTTCTCGATTCGCTGAATAATCCGGTTGTTATTAAAAATCCGAAATTGTTATCAAATTTGAACGTATTGAAAGTTGATGCCGCATCCGTAAACCCGGTTACCAATGTGGTAGATAAAACGACAAAAGCAAGCCTGAAAATTGAACTGGATAACACAATGACCGATGAAATCAAACAGTTTAAACACCTTGTAGTCAACTATAAAGTGGATGTAAACAGCAATGCGAATTCGGTAAAAGTAACCGGCAACGATTTCTTGCAGGCGAAGATGAGTTTTTATCTTAAAGGCGGGATAAAAATTAAATAATAGACAAGACAGGATGTAAATCCGACTAAAATTTGGAATATTGAAATTTTGAAAAAACAAGAAAAATGAAAAGAATAGCAATCATATTAACCCTCTGCAGCATTATCGGAACAGGAAAAAATATCTTTGGGCAACAGGCTACCGTGATGTATTTTATGAAAGATAACCCGCTACAGCATAATTTTAACCCCGCATTTCAACCGGAACGCAACTTTTATTTCGGCTTCCCGGTGTTGTCATCGTTGAATATTTCCGCCGGAAATAATTCACTGATATTTGCAGATGTTTTTTACGGCCGTACAATTGACGGAAAAAAACAGACAGTCTCTTTCCTGCATCCGGAAGTCAAAGGCGGTGTGGATAATTTCCTGAACAGCCTCCGGAAAAACACGCGCTTTTATGCGGAATTCAGCGCAACGCTGCTCTCTTTCGGACTTCGACACAACAAGTCTTACTATACCTTTGATGTTTCGACCAGAGCCGAGGGTCAGTTCATGCTGCCTGAATCCGTTCCTGCGCTTTTTTTCAGAGGCGTGGAAGATAAAGAAGGCGAAACGGAATTTAATCTGCGGAGCCTGTCGTTTTCGGCTACCGCTTATACGCAAATCGCGTTGGGCTCTTCGTATAATTACGATAAGCAATGGAATTTCGGGGCAAAACTCAAAATACTCCTGGGACATGCGAACCTGGACGGATACTGCGGCGATATGTCGCTCAAAGTCAGTAAAGAACGCTGGCTGCTGCAAGGCGAAAGTTCGCTTTATGGTACCGTACCCGGATTGGAATTTAAGAAGAAGGATGATTATACCTTTGACGGCATGAGTTTTGACGGCGGAAACAAGTCCTTGTTCTCGGGCGTCGGGTTAGCCGGCGATTTGGGAGCAACGTTCAACTTTTTTGAAAGCTTAAGATTTTCGGCAAGTGTGGTTGACATCGGATTTATCCATTGGAACAAAAACATTCACAAAACAAACAAGGAGAATGATTTTGAATTTGAAGGCATCACGTATGATATAAACAACGATTCGATTGATTATTGGGAAGAATACAGGAATATGCTGGAAGGTATGTATGTGGTTGAACGCGATCCGAAGTCTTATTCCACCATGCTTACTGCGAAAATCTATGCCGGCGCCGAATACAGCATTTTGAAAGACAGATTAGGTTTCGGATTGCTCTCGAAAACCTATATTGCAAAAAAAGAATGGTTTCAGGATTTTATCGTTTCGGTTAATTACCGCCCGTTCCGTCCGCTTGCCGTCTCGGCAAATTATTCTTTGCTGAACGGCAAATGGAGCAATATCGGATTTGGTATGAACGTGAATGCCGGTCCGGTAAACCTGTTTGTCTGTGCCGACAATATCCCGCTTAAATTTGCCAAAGGCGGTGGAATGATGATACCAACAAACACCAAAATGACGAGTGTTTCATTCGGAATTAATTTTATGTTCGGAAGAGAAAAAACAGATGCTGAGTAAACCGGGTAGCCAATGAAAAAGTAAAAAACCGGAGATACTACTAATTCGCGTGCAGACAAAATCGCACAGCCGGATAAAATACAATTAATATAGTAGCAATTAAAACAATTCTATTGTGAAAGTTTTTAACTGTTTTTTCTTGGGTTGTTTCTGACAACGAGCATCCGGGCAAGCTGGCAGACAGGTAAAATTTAAATCAGAAAATGGAAATAGACATTAAACAGGAGGAAATTTCAATCGGAGACAAATTTCAAATATTTGTCAACGGAAAACAGGCTTATACGGCATCAGCGAAATTGTTCCGTGCATTTTCTGAAATTGATCTTTCGGAACTTGATTCCAATAAGCCCAAATATGTAATAAAAAAAAGGTTTTCTTTGTTCAAGGTTAAGTATGATATAGAAAAGTGGGATCATAGTGTGTTTAAGTTCCGGACAAAAGCAATTTGGAAATCTCATTTTTATTGTCATGCAGGGCAGGATCTTTATGAAATTTTTGAACATCGAGGCAGGAAGTGTTCGGTTTATAAAAATGATATACAAATTGCCT
The DNA here is from genome assembly GCA_031271815.1 of Prevotellaceae bacterium. Taxonomy (GTDB): domain Bacteria; phylum Bacteroidota; class Bacteroidia; order Bacteroidales; family Paludibacteraceae; genus RGIG9379. The sequence goes on from JAISVA010000005.1 coordinate 58,559, forward strand.
GTTGGGACAAAGAAGCTGTTACCTTGTTGAATGGAGACAATTACAAAATTATAGCCGATGTAGATAGCGATTATGAGCTTTTAATCTCGTTTTGCTTAATCCTTGACAATTCGTTTTCAGATAATAATAGCGGAAATTCGATAACAGTAAATTTGGGTAAAATTGGACTGCAGGCAAAAAATTTTAATCCGGAATGGAGACCAAAATAGAATTAATTATCTGCCAAATTACCATTAACGAAACATCTTCTGAAACAGATTCATTTCATTGTCCTGCTTTTAGTTTGGCGCAGTGACGTCACAATGATCAGAACGATGAGTGCAAACAAAAGAATACTCCCGGTCATCCACTGCGGCGAACCTGTCGCGCCGACTGTTTCCAAATCAACCGTAAATTCTTTTCCTTTTAAGAAAAAATAAAACAGCACAATCGTGGCATTATTTGTAAAGTGTGCCGCAATGGGAATCCAGATGGATTGGCTCCAAACGAGCAGATACCCGAAGTAAGCTCCTAACAGCAAGCGTGGTATGAACCCGTAAAACTGGAAATGTATGGCGCTAAACAAAAAGGCGGTAATCCAGATTGCCCATATTTTGCTCTTCAAACTTTTTGCGATACTGTTTTGGATAACGCCTCTGAATAAAAGTTCCTCACCCAGTGCCGGAATGATTGCCATAACGAGTAAATTAAGCGCTAATCCGCTGAAAGAATCTCCCGATGTCAACAACTGCTCAGTCAGTATGGCAAGCTTTTCTTCATAAGCCCGGAAAAACTCTTCTGCAAATTTCAACGATTCGGGAAAAACGACCAGATTATTCAAATTACCTATAAAATTAATCAGCGGAATGGCGGCCAGCATACTCAATGCAGCAAGAATGATCATCCTGACATCCGGTTTCCGGAGCAGTAAAAATTGCCGTATATGGCTGCTAAACAGATAAGCCAGTACAAAAGAGGAACAGATAAACATGCCGGTAGCCGAGAAAAGTTGCATTAACTTCAATTTCACTGCCTCGTCCGAAACGTGGAAAATGGCTGATACTCCATAGCTTATTCCTATGAATAAAATACTGAATACCAATGGTACAATTATAATAAAAATGGATTTAATCCAACATGAATCTTTTTCAAAAATAGCTTTTAGCATACGTTATTTGTTAGATAAAATTTCGTCTATTGCTTTTAATACCAAATCATTTTCAAACCCTTTGCTTATTCCAAATCGATACAGCTTGGCTTTTGCATCGCAGGTATCTTTGTATTTAATGCTTTTAAACTTGGAAGCTAACAATGTTTTTAGCTGTCCCGAATAATTTTCAACATCAATATTTTTAATCGCTACTTCAATCGCTCCGGTCGAAATCCCTTTGTTTTTCAAGGCAAAAATAATCTTGCTCTTTCCCCATTTGGCAAAACGATGTTTATCCTGCACAAAAAATCCGGCAAAGCGCATCTCATTCAGATATTTTTCCTCTTTCAGGTATGCAATGATTTTTTCTGTATTTTCAATAGAAAGTTGCCAGGCAGTTAATTTTTTTCGCACATCCTGTTCGCATTTCTCGGCAAGAGAACAGTATCTTGTTGTGCGGGAAAGGGCTTCTTCGTAAGTGATTTGCTTTGGCATTTGCCGGGAACTAATTTTCATAAATCCAATTTTCAAATCCGTATATCGATGTTTTATTTATTTTTTTGTAATATCCAATACTACTTATCTATCATCGTGTTGCTCTTATCATCCTGTCTTTTCCGAAAATATCCTTCCGTAACACCACATCGCGGTATCCGAGCAAAGATAACAAATTTACCGTTTCCTCGCCCAAACCTTCATTTATTTCCAGATAAAGCTTACCGTTTTCCTTCAGCCGTTTTTTTCCGAAAACGGAAATTGACCGGTAGAAAACCAACGGGTCATTGTCAGGAACGAACAGGGCGAGATGGGGTTCGTATTTCAGTACATTATCAGACATCTGTTGCTTTTCCTGTTCCCGGATGTAAGGCGGATTACTGACTATCACGTCAAAGGCAATTTCCTCAAACGAATTTTCCGGGTTGAGTATATCTGTCTGCATAAATTGTATTTGACATCCGTTTCTTTCTGCATTTTTTTTCGCTACAGCCAATGCAGAGGCGGATACATCAATAGCGGAAACCGAAAAGGATTTCAAAAGACGTGCAACCGAAACGGCGATACAGCCGCTTCCGGTTCCGATGTCCAGTAAATTCCCGGTTCGGTTGGAATGGTCGGAAAGAATCCATTCGACCAATTCTTCCGTTTCCGAACGGGGAATTAAGACGGACGGATTGACGTAGAAAGGCAAGCCATAGAATTCACATTCTCCCAGTATATACTGAACAGGTTCCATTGTCAGTAACTGAGCCAGAATTATATTTAACTGTTTTTCCTGTTCGCCGGAAAAAGGGAAATCCGGATTTGCCAATAAAGCAGATTTGGAATAGCCGGTTACTTTTTGCACGGATTGAAAAAAAAGACTCCGTATTTCCTTTTCATTGTAAAATCCGGACAAGCTATCAAGAAATTTCCGTTTTAATCTGTTCATCATTCTCCGAAAGGATAAATTTTTTGTAATAAGCAATCAGCAATGTGGTAGCCGGCAAGGCAATAATGAATCCTAATACTCCGAGCAGCGTTCCCCAAATAGAAAGTGCAAGGAGAATGACCGCCGGATTTAATCCCGACGATTTTGACATTATTTTGGGAACAAGGTATCCATCCTGTATTATTTGCACAATGATATAAACCAATGCAAGCGAGATAAGCGGCCACCACGGCGACCCTCCGTTTTCAGCCACACGAAGCAGCATCAGTATGATTGTAGGCGGTATTCCAATCACCTGCATATAGGGAATCAGATTCAGCACCCCAAGCAAAAGCCCCATTAACACCGCCAACGGAAGACCGATAATGGAGAATCCGATAGAGAATAAAATCCCTACAATCAACGCCACCATTGCCTGACCGCGGTAATGCCTGCTCAAAGCCGATTCGACATTTTTCATCAGATCGGAAACAAATTCGCGCTGTTTTTGAGGAATCATTGAAATAAAACCTTTGGATATTCGATGATAATCTTTCAGAATAAAAAAAAGATACAACAGAACGATGAAAATAAAAAAGACACTCACTAACACACTAAAGGAACCGGTCAGTATTCCCCATGCATGAGGAAAAAATTCCCGGATAATTTCTATAATATTTTTGTGGTCAAAAAGATGCTCGAGGTTGAACGCCGAAATGAAATATTGTAGAAAACTTTCCCAATCATGTGGAATTAATCTACTTTCGCTGTTTTGTGCGTATGTAAAAATGATATCCTTTAATTTCAAAACTTCCGAGATAAGCAGCGGGACTAAAATACAGATCGCGCTTACAATTGTACTAATAAGCACAACTAAAACCGTTACAACGGAGATTGCGTGATTTTTGAAACGAAGTTTGACCCGAACAAACTTCACCATCGGGTAAAAGAGATAAGCCAACAGCCAGGCTATGAAAAACGGGAGTAAAACCTGTTTGAAATAATGAAGTGCGTAAACAATCGCCAGCGTTATTACTGTCCCGATTATTAACCGTATAACTCTGTCAAACGTGAATGGCTTGTGGAAAGATGCGTTCATAGTATCAGAAAATTATTATATAAACAAGTAAACGGTAAACGAGTAAACGAAAAGGCGCTAACCGTTCGTTTACCCGTTTACTTCTAAAATTATTAATTAGAGTTCAATAATCAACGTATTGGTGTTAGACCAGAAAGATTTATAATCTTTGATTTTAAGTATTGTTGTTTTATTCGCTTGCTTTTCCAATGTATAGGAAGAAGCTGGGTGTGAAGAGTATAATTCCGGACTTTTGGAATCTATTTTCAGTTCCGTAAATTCGCGGATGTCGATTTTTTTGAAATTGTTTTTGTTAATTTTAGCTGTTTTCAATGCGCCTTCTTTCAAGCCTTTTGCTTTCAAATCGCTCTTTTTACCGACGATGTACCAGCCTGTGTTCAACTCTTCGTCTTGCGCCTGAAGGGCTGCAATTTGCTTTTGGCTTAATGATGACAATGAGTCTCTCATTTGGTTCAAATTCAAAACGGCGCTGTCGAGCTGTTGTATTTGGATGTTTTTCGCCTCCAATTCAGTTCTCAATTCGGCTACTTCTTTTGTTCTGGTTTCCAAGTCTTTACGAAGACCTGCTACCAATCCTCTATAACGAGACGCCTCTCCCTGTGCGGTTGAAAGGCTTTGTTCCAATTCGTCAATTTTCGCTTTGTTTGCCTGAAGCCGGCTGGTAATGGTTTGGAAATCTTCTTGAATGCGTGCCTTGCTTCCGCTGTTGACAGCTTCAGTACCTTGAGCATCGCTTAAAATGCCCAGCTCCACTTCTTTAATTGTTCTGAAGTTTGATTGTACTTCCGAAATGATTTCAATGAAAGCATCTCTCTCTTTCTCTATTCCGGCGATTTTGATTGAATCGGAAGCGACCCTGTTTTCAAGCGCTTCGATTTTCTTTTGATTACATGAAATTGCGGCCAGAGCCACTAACATTCCTAAAATTACCTTTTTCATTTTGTGTGTTTTTTAGTTTATTAATAATTTAATTTTTTCCTTCTAAAATAATAACTATTTCGCCTTTGGGTTCGTGCTGTTCAAAATAACTTCGAACTTCGCTCAATGTCCCTCTGACGGTCTGCTCGTGTAGCTTGGAGATCTCGCGCGAAACAGAAACCCTCCGGTCCGTTCCCACCGCTTCTTCCAACTGTTTCAGCGTTTTAACCAGTCTGAAAGGCGATTCATACAGGATGACCGTGCGTTCTTCTTCTGCCAGTTCTCTCAACTTCGTCTGCCGTCCTTTTTTAATTGGCAAAAAGCCCTCGAAACAGAAACGGTCATTGGGTAATCCCGAATTGACCAACGCCGGTACAAAAGCTGTTGCGCCCGGCAGGCACTCTACTGCTATGCCGTTCTCTACGCAGGCTCTCACGATTAGGAAACCAGGGTCGGATATGCTTGGCGTTCCCGCGTCGGAAACCAGGGCGATGATCTCTCCCGCCTTAATTCGAGCGACGATGGCGTCCACCGTTTTGTGTTCATTAAACTTGTGGTGCGATTGCATTCGGTTTTCAATCTGAAAATGTTTCAGTAAAAAACCGGTTGTTCGGGTATCTTCCGCCAAAATCATGTCTGCCTCCTTCAGTATCCGGATGGCGCGGAAAGTCATATCTTCCAGATTTCCCACCGGTGTAGGCACTAAATATAATTTACCCATACGCAAGCTTAAGAAAAGCGACTTTCTAACAATGAATAAAAATCTGTTACCGTCTGAGAATCCATATTCCATATAAATTCTTTTTGAACGTAGTCGGTAGCTTCTTCTAACGAACTCATTGCGTCCAACCGGTCAATCACGCTATTCATCAATTCGGCATTCCCTCCGAACAATTCTTTTTGGTATCGATACCTGTCGTTCAAGTTAATCGCTTTCCGCAGGTTTTGTATAAAACGGCTTTCGACCCGCTTAAGCGATGTCGCCGTAGCGGAATGAACGCGGGATTTAAATTTTTCGTTTGTAGTGGTTCGCTCTTGAACCTGTACTTTCACTTCTGCAAAAAACGTACCTTTTTTTTCTTCCGGTTGAATCAGCTCTAAAATTTCAGATTTCGGATTTCCGGGTTCGGGAACTTCCGAATCTTCTTGCGGTTTCTCTTCCGGCTCCATTTCCTGATAAAAAATAATTTCCTGCTCTTCTTCAATTAATTCGACTGCTTCCTCCTGCTCAGTTTCCGGTTCCTCCCGAACTTTTGTTTCTTCAGGCAAAATCGCCGTCGTTTCCGGAAGATTTTCTACGGGTGGTTGAATCTCCGGTTGCGGATTTTCTTTTACTTTCAACCGTGAAAAACGATCCTGTATGTTTTGCGTCTTACTTATCGCAAGTTCCTGCATCACATCCGGAATTTTTTCCAGCTCGTACATTCCCTTTACAATAAGCTCCAACTCCTTTATATCGTTTAATATAAACCCGATCAATTCTCTTTTATCCATTGAACAATGTATTGAGACACAAATTTAGTTGTAATTTTAATAATTCCTAACAATTGTGCGGATAAAATCGACAAATTATTTACATTTTTGATTGACTTGATAATTTTTCCTGTTTATATGTCAATACAGTATTGTTGAACAACAGGATTCGGGATTTTCCGTTTTTTTGAAAAATATTTTTACATCAGTAATACATTTCGTCGATCAATCCTGCATAGTTTTGATTAATCACTTTCCGTCTTAATTTCAATGTCAGTGTCAATTCATTATTTTCGGCAGTAAACGGTTGGGAGAGAAGGACGAATTTTTTTACTTGCTCAAAAGAGGCTAAGTCTGCTTGAATCCGCTTGATCCGCCCTTCGTAAAACTCAATAATTTTTTTGTTTTTAAGCAAATCTTCCATGCTGCCGTATTTTATTTTTGCTTGTTGCGCATACGCTTTCAATGCGTCAAATGCAGGAACAATCAGCGCCGACACATATTTACGGTCGTCGCCGATTATGGCAACCTGTTCGATGTATTTATCGACAATTAGCTTATTCTCAATTTGTTGCGGTGCAATGTATTTTCCGTTGGAAGTTTTAAACAGATCTTTAATACGCTCAGTGATAACTAAGCGTCCTTCTTTGGTAATGCGTCCGGCATCCCCTGTTTTGAACCAGCCGTCTTCAAAACTTCCGGCAGTTATTTCCGGTTTGTTATAATAACCTTTGGTAATGGTTTTCCCTTTTATGAGAATTTCGTTGTTTTCGCCAATTTTTACCTCTACCTCGGGCATTATGTCGCCCACGGTCGAAATGTCATAATCTTTATTGTAAACGTTGTAGCACGAAACGGTTGCGGTCGATTCCGTCAGCCCGTAGCCTACGCAAAGGTTAATTCCGACACTGTGCAGGAAGATATTCACTTCATCCGACAATTGTGACCCGGCACAGGGGAAAAGCTTTCCGTTTTCAATTCCAATTGCTTTTTTCAATAGCTGAAACAGCGTTTTGTCGTAAAACAGGTATTGCAGATTGAGCAGCGGAGGCACGTTTTTGCCCGTTCTTTTGTAATCTAAATTCCTGCGCCGTCCTATTTCAATGGCTCGCCTCGCCAATTTTCGCGCAAACGGTGAGAATGAGTCTATCTTTTCATTTACTCCCGCATATACTTTTTCCCAGAAGCGAGGCACGGCGCACATTGTTGTCGGACGAATCTCTTTAATCGTAGTCTGAATTTCTTGCGGCGCGTGATTAACCACCACTAAAATCCCCTTGTAGAAACAAAAATAAGTCCACGCCCGTTCAAACACGTGACTCAACGGCAAAAAGCAAAGGGAAACATCCCTGTCCGTAACATTGGAGATTCGCTGGTAATGTATTTTTATCGCCTGCTGGTAGTTCGAGTGATGCAGCATTACGCCTTTCGCCTCGCCGGTAGTGCCTGAGGTATAAAGCAGATTTGCGAGGTCATTGGCAGAAAGGCGACTCATCCGCTCATCTAAAACGGTCTCCGCATTGCCGGATTCTTTTCCGTACAGCAGGAAATTTTCGTAGGTAATGGCAGCATCAACGCCTCGCAAATCAATTTTTTTGTCTATTGCTACGATTTTTTTCAGGTGTTTGGATGTGTGCAATACTTCTACCGCTTTGTCGTATTGATATTGTTCGCCGACAAAAATAAGTCCGATCCCGGCATCATTCACAATGTATTCTACTTGTGATGCGGAAGATGTGGCATACATCGGCACCGAAACTAAGCGGGTTGCATGGCAGGCGAAATCAATTTCGATAATTTCAGCCATATTTTGAGCAAAGATAGCTACTTTGCTTTCTTCCGGGATGCCGATTTCAATCAATGATTTTGCTGCAATCTTAACCCTTTCGGAAAATTTATTCCAACTCAGTTCTTTCCATTGCTTCGACACCTGGTCCTGGTATTTGATTGCCGAACGCTCGCCGTATTTCTTAGCTTGCTCGAAAATTAATTTTCCTAAATGAACGTATTCCATAAGGTAATTTTTAATTGATGATTTTCAAATTATTCAAACTTTACGTCTCTACGATCTTTTGCTTTGCATCGAAATGTTACACCGGCGCTTTTCAAATTAATACGAATATCGTGCGCGTTTAACATCATAGGCGTTCCAATTCCTGATTCGCATCATTTAATTCGTCATTTAGCTCTTGTCCCGTTTCCTCCAAATCCTTGTTTTCTTCTGCTTTTTTCAAGAAAGCGTCACGGTCGGCTTTTACTTTTTTCAATGCTATTTTAGCGGCATTTTGCTGCGATTCCTTTTTGGAAAAACCGATCCCGTATCCGGCTGAAATTCCGTTGACGATGATTTGTGTTTGAAAAACAGGATTGTTTTCACTGTCGGTTGTTTCTTCTATCAAATCGAAAACAATGTTTACTTTGTGGCGCTGGCTCCATTCAAGTAATCTCGACTTAAAATTAACTTCTTTTTGTGCCAGTTTGTTCACATTCAGGTATTTTTTAAAAACTGTATGCTCTACAAAATCTTTGCATTTGGCATACCCGAAATCAAGGTATATGGCACCCATCAAGGCTTCAAATGCGTTTCCGTAAATATTTACGTTGTGCGAATGGTTTTTATTGGAAACTACTATAAGCCGGTCCAGACCCAAGTCGAGGGCAATCCTGTTTAACGTCTCCCTCTGCACGATTTTCGACCGGGTGTTAGTCAGGAATCCTTCACTTTTTCCGGCGAATTTATGGTAAAGAATATCGGCAACCACCGCATCTAAAATCGCATCCCCCAGAAATTCAAGTCGTTCGTTATTCATCAAACGACCTCTTTTATCTTTCACTAAAGAGGACTTGTGCAGCAAAGCCAATTCGTAATATTCAAAATTTTCAGGTTTGAAACCTAATGCGGCTGATAGCAATAAATAAGGCTCTTTTCGACGAATCGTCAAGAGCCTTAATTTTTTAAAAAGCGTTTTTATCACAATCTTACTTTGCGAATTTCTTAACAATCACAGAAGCATTGTGTCCTCCAAAACCAAATGTATTGGAAAGGGCAGCCCTGACGGTTCTTTTCTGCGCCTTGTTGAAAGTAAAATTTAATTTCTCATCCAATTCCGGATCTTCATCACCTTCGGCGTGGTTGATTGTCGGAGGTACGATGTCGTTCTTAACTGCAAGTACGCTTGCAATAGCCTCTATCGCTCCGGCTCCGCCCAACAGGTGTCCGGTCATTGATTTTGTCGAACTGATATTCAATTTATAAGCATTTTCTCCGAAAACCTTCAGGATTGCCTTCGCCTCCGACGGGTCACCTACCGGAGTAGAAGTCCCGTGAACATTGATATAATCAATTTCCTCCGGTTTCATACCTGCATCTTTCAATGCGCTTTGCATTACGAGCGTTGCTCCCAAGCCTTCGGGATGAGTGGCGGTGATGTGGTAGGCATCGGCTGATGCTCCCGAACCGACTATCTCTGCATATATTTTAGCGCCACGTTTCAACGCATGTTCAAGGTCTTCAAGGATCAAACATCCTGCGCCTTCTCCGATTACAAATCCGTCGCGGGATTTGCTGAATGGGCGAGATGCACCTTTCGGATCATCATTCCGGGTAGATAAAGCGTGCATCGAATTGAAACCGCCGACTCCGGAAGGAGTAATGGCAGCTTCCGAACCGCCCGCAACAATCACGTCTGCTTTTCCTAAACGGATCAGGTCAAACGCAACGCCAAGAGCATGAGTCGATGAGGCGCAAGCGGATACGGTTCCGAAATTCGGACCACGGAATCCATACAGCATCGAAATATGCCCGGCAGCAATGTCGCTGATCATTTTCGGGATAAAAAACGGATTGAATCTCGGAACTCTATCTGCAGATGCGTAAAAACTTCCTACTTCCTGTTCAAATGTAGCAATACCTCCAATTCCGGCAGAGAAAATAACACCTACTCTGTTTGTGTCGATTTTTTCCAGGTCGAAACCGGCATCTTCTACACTCTCTTTTGCTACGGCAATAGCAAATTGTGCGTAACGGTCGTATTTGCGAACTTCTTTTTTCTCAAAATACTGTTCGGGATTGAATCCTTTTACCTCGCACGCGAATTGCGTTTTGAATTTCGCCGCATCAAAATGAGTAATAGGTCCGGCGCCACTTACTCCATTAATTAACCCGTTCCAGTATTCCGAAACGTTGTTACCCAATGGCGTAACTGCCCCCAAACCTGTTACTACTACTCTTTTTAACTCCATACTTTTAAAAAAAGTAAAAAAATTATTTAGCCAAAGACTCAATATGAGCGATAGCTTCTCCTACTGTAGAGATCTTTTCTGCTTGATCATCAGGAATTGTAATTCCGAATTCTTTTTCAAATTCCATAATCAATTCAACAGTGTCAAGAGAGTCTGCGCCTAAATCGTTAGTGAAACTTGCTTGCGGAGTTACTTCCGACTCTTCTACACCTAATTTGTCAACGATAATAGCTTTTACTCTTGATGCAACTTCTGACATAACACTTAATTTTTTTAGTTAATAATAAAATACTAATTTTGCAGTGCAAAGGAATGAATTTTTATCGAAATAAAACAATTATTTGTCAATAATTTTTGTAAACCTGCACATTTTTAAGAAAAATGAGCAACGGAAATGTGAACAGGAAATATTCAACTTTTTAATTATCAGCAATTTATTAAAATTTATCAATATGCCAAATAGAATTGCCATCTTCGCTTCCGGTTCGGGAAGTAATGCCGAAAACATTATAAATTATTTTTCCGGTCGCCCTGACGCCGTTTTTCCGTTCATTTTATGCAACAAAAAAGAGGCATTTGTACACGAACGCGCTAAAAAATTACAAATTCCATCCATCACTTTTGATAAGAATCAGCTTGAAAACGGAGAAATTCTTGCACTTTTGCAAAAAGAAGAGATTGATTTCATTGTCCTGGCGGGATTTTTATTGAAAATCCCTGAAAGTATGATTGCCGCTTATCCGAACAAAATCGTCAATATTCACCCCGCTCTTCTTCCTGACTATGGCGGGAAGGGAATGTATGGGATGAAAGTACACGAGGCTGTGGTTGCAAATAATGAAAGAGAGAGCGGAATTACCATTCATTATGTAAATGAAAGGTATGATGAAGGAGGCATTATATCGCAATATAAGTGTGAGGTATTACCGGGCGATTCGCCCGAAAATGTGGCACAAAAAGTTCATGCACTGGAGTATGAGTATTTCCCGAAAGTGATTGAAGAGTTGCTTAATAAGTGATATGCTGCAAATCTGATCATCTCAAAAGTTTACGAATTGCATGGATTAATATTTAAATTGTAAATAATTCGACTGTTAATTTCGTATTAATTCGTGTAATTCGTGGATATTGGAGATTCCTATATATATAACTATTTCATTCGATATTCAACTTGTTCAGTTCTTCCATTGATAATCCTGTTATTTCCTCTATTGCATCTTTATCCATACCTTTTTTCAGCAATTTTTTAGCAATGTCTGCGATTTTACTGTCTGTTGTTGTGGTATTTCCCGGAAAAATTCTATCCACAATACTCTCGACCGTTTCAATAAGAATCTTTTTGCCTTGTTCGGTATTGTAATTTATGTTACAGAATGTTGATATTTTACGGTGTAAAACCAGGAAATAAATGCCCGAAATTATCAGAGATCCAACACCTTTAAAATTCTCTAACTCATTGCTGAAACTTTGCGTTAAATCCGTATAGTCTATCTCTTTGAACTGTGCCATACGACGGGTAATCTTGTGTGTATCGTTAAGTTCCCAGAGGAGAATGCGCTGCATTATTTCATTGTCATATAACTCATTAATCAGTTCTGTGAAAAGCTTTTTGCAGTTTTCTTTGGTTGTCTCTCTTGTGTTAAGCTTGAAAATATCATTCAACCAATAGTCATATTTTCTTATATATTTTTCAAATAACTCATCCAGATTCTCAAATCGGTTGTAAAGAATGGGAGGTTCAACTTTTGCTTCCTGAGCCAACCGGGTAAATGTAATATCATTGAAGCCATATTTTACAATTAATCTCTCAAGCGCATTTCCGATTGCTTCATCTAATTCTTTTTTCTTTCGTCTTTGCTTCCTTTTTATTTCCATAAAAAATATTCATTACACGTTACAAAATATGGCATTAATTCTTTTTTACAGGACTAACTACATTTTTAAATACCGTATCAAAGGTAAGACAAATTTCTTACAAACAGAGTTTCTTTAACAAATTATTACAAAAAGTAAAAAACAGAAATGGGAAAACAGGGTCATTTTAACAATTAAGCTTTAATCTTATCATATATTTCCATAAATAGCTTTTTTATTTCATTTAAGTTTACTCCTTTGGTTAAAGAATCCTGGAATGATCTTCCTACAAAAACGGATGAGAATATTTCTCCGAATAATGCTGCATTTATATCCGGTTTAATTTCTCCATTTTCTATCCCTTTTTGAATGAAAAACGTCCATGTATTTCTGTCCATCGTAAAATTCAGCTCCATCTCGTCATTGTAATAATCCAGGTAATATCCCGTACTCGACAGTAATGACAAGTAAACGCTTTCTATTTTAGTGATATTTTTCTGGCTTATGCTGTCTTTGTTGATTTTGGCAAAATTAAATAACTCTTTAATTTTTTTCTCATTTGCGTCTAAGTATAAGTTAATAAATTCAAGTAAAGTTAAATCTTTCTCTAAAATATCTTCGCCGACTATCTCATATATGTTCTGACTTTTTGTAAAATACTTGTTAATCACTTTTTCAAAAAGATCATGCTTGTCTTTTACATGGTAAAATACGGCTCCCCTTGTTTTTCCTATAGCTTTTTCCAAATCGTTAATTGTAACTAATTCATAAGGCTTACTTATGAAAAGTCTAAACGCTTCTTCGTAAATTTTATTTCTTGTCGAATCGCTTTTTTGTTTCTGCTTCGTTCTCATTTTGATATTAGTGATAAATATGTGATTAAAACTGCTGCAAATATAATAATTGTTTTTTATTAAATTTTAAATTGTTGTTTAAATAAATTTAATATCCTAAATATATAATATAGTTTTTTATTAAAAATAATAGTTGTTATGATGTTTTTAATTTGCCTGATTGGAGATTTATTTATTTCTTTTAGCAAGTCTTAATTGACTTTTATTGAAAAATAATAAAATAGAACAATTCTTATTTTAAAATTCAGGTTAAAATGGTGCAAATTTAAACAAAAGATTATTCGTATAAACCTGTATAATCTATTGATTTTGAAAAAATAAAATTTTAGTGTGTTATTGCCGAACATTTGCCGGTTGGGAAGAACTTTCCTGCCGGATTAAAACCTGCACCCTAATCCCCATTCTATAAACTCCGCTTTTTGAAGATGTGTTTTTAGCGCAACAGAAGCAAAAAAATGTTCGGTAACGGCATATTTCCCAACAACGCGGGTGTATAGCCAGCCGTCTTCTTTCTCAATGTTATAACTGTAAATCAGCGGTTTATTCACTTTTCCTTTTTCAGCTTCGGCATAAGGCTCCAAGTTTTTAATCGGGTCGTACAGGTATAATCCCACATGCAATCCGGCTGTCAAACGCCCGATAATCAATTCATTTTGCCACGAAATGCCGGCCCGAATTTTATTTTTAAACTCATCCGAATCAATATATGTCCGCAGATAAAGACCCGATTTTTTCGGAACATTTACATAGCTGTAAACCCCATCATAAAATGCGTCTAACCCCAGTCCCATCCGATACCAATTTGTAAAAGGACGATAAATACCAAATGCGAGAGAGGCAATCGGATACATTTTGTCATCTTTATAATACAATTCGCGCACTCCCCCGGCCACTGTTGCCTCAAAGGTAAATTTACGGGGAAGATTTTCTGCTTCTTTTTTCTTCGGAACCTGATAATTCCGATAATTCGGGAAATATTTCACTCCGACCGAACCGTTCAACATGTTAATCCCGGAGTTGGGCTGCAAAATGCTTCCGTTGGAAATATGGTTCCAATTATACTCGGCAATTAAGCTAAAACCTGCTCCGACAGAAATTTCGATGTTTGCTCCGGCAGAGAAATAGACATTCAGATGAGAACCGATAGCTCCGTTACTTTCGTTAAGATCCGTATTCCCTCCATTATTCGTATCTCCGAATGTTTGAGTTACATAACTCAATCCTGCTCCCGGTTTTATGTTGAATATAAAATAGTTGGTGCGGATAATGGGAATATTGATGTAGGGATAGACAGCGAAAGTGTATCCAAGCATATCGGGATTACCGAGGTCAAGAAAAGCGCTGGCTAAACCGACAGCCGGAAAATGATAATATTGATGCCAGGGCTTTTCGCCCATTGTTTGAAGTTCAACCGTTATTTTTGCACCGTGGACAGGTTTTTTTACGAGATTTTCCAAGTGTGTGTTATGTTTCAAGATCGTTCCGTACAGATATTCTGTGCCGAATTTATAGTTGTGCCTGGTTTGCGAAAATGTAACCGAGCAAATAAAGAAAAACAGGTTGAATATGATTGTTTTCTTCATTGGAAATAAATTTTATTTGACTCTCTCCTGAAATGGTTGCATTGTAATCTTTCAGGTGTATAGTTTTGGTGTTAGAAATTAGATGATGATGTTTAAATTTCCTACAAAGATAAATTTTTTTTTACAACAAAAAACGAAAAAAGGTCGCCTGTTCGACGACCTTTCTTTCGAGTGAGTCAGCTGGGGCTCGAACCCAGGACCCCATCCTTAAAAGGGATGTGCTCTACCAGCTGAGCTACTGACTCATCCTTGCTTGCTTTAGCTCTCAAAAGCGGTGCAAAGGTAGTGTTTATTTTTTATTACACAAGCGTTTTGGTAATATATTTTTCAAAAAAATTTCAATTGATATTAAGAAATGCGAAGTTTTTTTCCTGCACGAATCGTTGTTGATTTGCCCATTTTATTCAATTGTTGAATTTTAGCAATCGTAGTCCGGTGGTTTCTCGCAATTTTTCCGAGTGTATCGCCCGACTTAACAGTATAATAACGCGCCGGATTGTTGAGGTAATCGGTCATTTCGCTGAATGTGCCCTTCTTTTTGATGGTATAAGTGTCGTTGTAAACCGAGAAGCATTCAAAGTCAACCATTTTTCTCGGATTAAAAGCATTGCCCAGGAAGCGCATTTCAAAGTGCAGGTGCGGGCCGGTAGAACGTCCGGTATTCCCTCCCAGGCCGATTATTTCGCCGGACTTAACAATCTGATCCGGCTTTACTAAAATCTTGGAAAGATGCGCATAAAGCGTTTCCAATCCATTGTCGTGTCTAACCACGATAAAGTAGCCGTATCCCTTCTTCCCTTTTCCCATCTTGGTGATGCGTACTTTTCCGTCAAAAGCACTCCGAATACTGTCGCCTACTTTCACGCGAAAGTCTGTTCCCGCGTGAAATCGTCCCCATCGAAAACCATATTCGGATGTTACCGCATTTTCTACCGGCGGGAAAAAGTCGGAGCAATTAATTACAAAAGAATCCGGAAGTGCAGCTATTTTTACCTGGTACGGATTGAGCGTTGAATTATCCCATTCGGTATAAAGATAACCGGCAGGATATTCTTCTTCGTCAAATTCTTCAAACTCTGCTTCAGCTGCAATCAGCGAATCAACAAGTATTTGCTGTTCCCGTATGCTTACATTTTTGGCAATCAAATTTGAATTTTCAAAATCTTTCAGTAACGACAATTGCGCACTCGCCATGCCGAATGAGAAAAACAGGATTACCGATAATACCGAAAATTTGTGTTTTTTCACCATATTTTTTTTAGTTCATTTCGTCTTGTCCGTAAATCAAATTAATACTTACAGGCTTGTAATCAAACAGCTCTTTGGGTTGGAAGAAGCGGTTTATTTCAATCACGGCATTCTCCTTCGAGTCGGAGGCGTGAATAATATTATGTTCGACACTTACACCGAAATCTCCGCGCACGGTACCCGGTTGCGCCTCTCTGCAATTTGTCGGACCGCACATTGTACGAACCACCTGCACCGCATCTTTTCCTTCTATACAACCCACAATCACAGGTGTAGCCTGCATTGCCCGTTTCAACATCGGGAAAAACGGCTTGTTCTTCAAATGTGCATAATGTTCCTCCAAAATGGCATCACTTAATTGCATCATTTTTAATCCTGCGAAGAACAATCCCCTGCGTTCAAAACGGTTAATAACTTCTCCTGCCAATCCTCTGCCTACTGCGCTTGGTTTCAAAATGATAAATGTACGTTCCATTGAGATTTCATTTTTATTAAATCAATTATGCAAAGATAATAAATTTGGAAAATTTTTCCGGGCCAAAAAGTATGTTTTGCGACATATAACCGGCTTTGAAAAAATTATTTTCAAGTGTTGTAAAGTAGAAATTGTATCTAATAATCTATATTCCGGTGCCGGTTTGAACAGGTAATTCGATTAGATAAAATGACGGTCTTCAAATCTTGCCTTTTATTGAAAAAAATAAACCTGATGGCAATAAGAACAAACAGATGTGTAATTTTATGTCCTTCGTGTTTATAAAATTCAATTAATATGTGACAAATTGCCTGCTTTTTACAACCGCAACAAAAAATATGGGAACCGATCTGTTTTTGAAACCGGCACTATTGAACCGCTTTCACGAATCGAATATCCGCCCACGAATAATCATCTCCAAGCGCCTCTTTAATTTCTGTTAGGGTAGTTGCATCCGTTTTTTGCTGCAAGACGTTTTTTATCGCTTTTATTTTATCGGGGTCAACCAGTTTTTCGAGCGGAATATCTCCGTTTTTTACGTATGGCAACAGGTGACTTTCTATGGTTGAGACGGCGTATGAACGTTCTTTTGCAATTTCCTCAATACTTTTTCCCTGCTCAAAAAGCAGGAATGACTGCTCATTGGTGTTCGGTTTGAGTTCTTTTTCTTTTGGTTGTATCGTTTCATACGCGAGCGTTTGTTCGGTCACTTCATACCCGTACTGCCGGATGCCTTGCTGCACCATTTGCAAGATTTCCTCGCCGTAACGAGCTAATGTCATCTTTCCGATTCCGGGTATTTGAATCAATTGCGCCGAATCCTGCGGAAGGAGATTGGTGACGCCAATCAGCGCCATTTGAGATAAAATGATGTATGCTGGCACGTTTTGTTCCAGTGCCAGTTTCGACCTCCAGGAACGAATTTGCGCATACAGTTCCGGATGGAGAATATCTTTGGGAACAGAGGCTTTTGGAAGCGATTCTTTGGACGTTTTTTCTTTCTTTTTTCCTTTTGGTGTTTCTTCGTCTTCTATGGCGGCTTTTGCTTTTGCATTTAAATAAGCGGGAACGGAAAAGCCGGTTTGGCAAACTTCCAGCGTCTTTTGTTTTTTCCTGATTTCTGTTTGCAAAAACAGAAAGGCATCGTTTACCTTTTTACGAATCTCTTTGCTGTCGGTATCTACAACCGTTTTATTCAACAATTCCAGCAAAACAAAGCTTGTCTTTTCTGAAAAATAGACAGCGGCTTTTTTTATTCGCTCCTGCAAAAAGAGATTTTCCTCCGGTTGCTCCGTTTCGGTAAGAAGCTGTTGCAGCTGTATCCTGAACTGCTCCGAAACCTGCAGAATTTCGCTGCGTAATATGGTTTCCGTCTGCTTGTATTGAGCGGTTAATTCGGGATAAAGGTTCCAAAAATATTCGTCCAGCAACCGGCGCATCGTAAAAAATGCGGTTTGAATTTCGGAGTATGAAAATTGATCAAAAAGCATTTCTGCAAAGTATGTTTTGCGTAAGTTCAGGAACGCTTGCTCGTTTGGCTCTTTTTCTTCCGCGTAGTGAATAAACGTATCAATATCCTGGCTGCGAATCACGGAACCTGTTGTAACGAGCGAACTTAATACCATTCCTTCCAGTGTTTTACAGCGGCTCAACGCTACATATACCTGTCCGTGCGCAAAAGAGTCGCTTGCGTCAATAATCGCCTTCTCGAAGGTCAATCCCTGGCTTTTATGCACGGTGATTGCCCATGCCGTTTTGAGCGGATATTGTTCAAAAACCCCCTCTGTATGTTCTTCCAACTCTTTTGATTCCGGATTAATAATGTATTTTATATTATTCCATTCAAGTTTTTCCACTACAATGGGTGATAAGTCATTCTCGCCCTGTACTTCTATCCGGTTATCGTCAATCCGGGTAATAATGCCGATTTTTCCGTTGTAATAACGCTTGTCGGGCAACGGGTCGTTTTTGACAAACATCACTTGAGTTCCCTTTTTCAGCTCTAATCTGGCATCGGTCGGGAAAGAGTATTCGGGAAAATTTCCGGTTATTTTTGCCTCGTAAATAAAACTTTTTTCGTTTAATTTTTTCAGCTTTTCACTGTTGATCCGTTGCGCCTGTGCGTTGTGTGTGGTCAAAATGATGTAACCTTCTTCGTTTGAAGGATTAAAATTGGGCTGATACCTTTTGTTCAATTCATGCAACAGGTCATTGTCTATTTTATTTTCCCGGATACGGTTAAGCATATTGATAAAAGCCTCGTCCGACTGGCGATAGACGGTTTTCAACTCAACACACGCATATAAAGTCTTTTTCAAAGCATGGCTGTTGAAAAAGAAGAGAGACTCGTAATAATGGCTTAACAGTCTCCACTCATCGTCTTTGATCACGGGAGCCAACTGTTGCATATCCCCAATCATCAGCAGTTGGACGCCGCCGAAAGGAGTCTCTTTCCGCCGGAAACTGCGCAAAACGTAATCTACCGCATCCAGCAAATCAGCCCTTACCATACTTATTTCGTCGATAACCAACAGGTCGAGGCTGCGGATTATATTAATTTTTTCCTTATTAAACCGGAAAAATTCCCTGGACATTTTTGTTCCGGGTACAAACGGAGCGAAATTCAACTGAAAAAACGAGTGAATGGTTACGCCACCTGCGTTAATGGCTGCCACACCGGTAGGCGCAACAACCACCATCCTTTTGGGCGAATGTTGTTGAAGATTACGTAAAAAAGTGGTTTTCCCCGTGCCTGCTTTTCCTGTCAGAAACAGGTGAGTACCGGTGTATTCTAGCAGGTTATTTGCTAATTCGAGTTGGGGATTTGTTGATAAGTGATTCATTTTTAGTTCTGTTTTATGTTAAATCCTATCCTTTTGCGTGGTTTGCTGTTTATCCGGTTAATATTTACTTTGTTTGCCAAATTAGCAAAAGCATTGAACCGTTCGTCGAAAGAATTTTGAGTATCTCCGCTCAAATCATTCATATCTTTCAGCAATTCTTCGTTTGCCTTTTCCATCGCTTTTATTCTTTCTTCAATGCTTTGCGTTGGTCTTGCCTGCAACATATATTTTTTTATGGCGACAAATGCACATATAATCCCGATATTTGTTGCAAAAGCCGTTTCGCTGTTTAATACGCCGGACAGTATTGTAACTCTGCGCCCGGTAAATGCAAAAGGATAATAACGGGCGCCTATCCAACTTGAGGCGTCAATTTGGCGCCTCAAGTTTTCCCACTCAAGTTTTGATAATTCAAGCATAAAATCTTCCGGAAAACGTTCAATATTTCGTTTTACAGTTCGTTTCAGATTTTTATTTTCTACCTCATACCTCTCAGCCAAATCAAAATCCGGCATCAGTTGCCGCCCTCCGGTTTCATAAATTTTATTTTCGATTAAATCCATTGAAATAACAAGTATTAGTTTACCGTTTTCTATATTATTTTGCAAATACAAATAGTTGATAATAAAGATCTCTCAGTCTTTGGGCTGTCGTACAAGAACACGGATGACACGGATTTTCACAGATAACAAATGTATAAATTTATATGTGTCTAATTATCAGTGATATAAAAACCGCGTTATCTGCGTCATCTGTGTTCAAAAAGACTTTTGAGACAGCCTCAAGATTTTTAACGGTGCGAATTTATCAATTTTTCCGGTACTTCACTGCTACCCACCGGTTTTTTTCATTGACCGAAAGTTGTTGCAAGTTGTGTTTTTTCGCCTCTTCGTCGATAACAGGAACATCTTCGCGATAAAATCCGCTCATATAAAGTTCTGCGCCCGGTTTCATACAAGCTGCATATTTGTGCATATCCTCCAGTAAAATATTTCGATTTATATTGGCTAAAATCACGTCGAAAAAATTGCCATCGAGCAGGCCGGCATCACCCCGTTGAACCTCAATTTGCGATTCGCCGTTCATAGCGGTGTTTTCGAGCGAATTGTTGTAGGCCCATTCTTCAATGTCGATTGCCAGGACGGGATCAGCCCCCCGTTTTGCAGCAAGAATTGCCAATACCGCTGTTCCGCAACCCATATCAAGCAATGATTTACCGGTCAGGTCCGCTTTCAAAATTTCCTCAATCATCAGCGAGGTGGTTTCGTGATGACCGGTACCGAAAGACATTTTAGGATCGATTACAATATCATACTTCGCTTTGGGAATATCTTTATGAAAGGTGCTGTGGATCACACAGTCACCTCCTATAACGATTGGCTGGAAATAATTCTTTTCCCATTCTTCGTTCCAATTTTGACCTTGCACGAATGTTTGCGAACAGGAAATTCCACTGGCAAACGGGAAAACATCCAACTTTTCCTTCAATGCTTCCTCGTTCCATTTTTCGACGGGAATATACGCTTTCAATCCATTTTCGTCGTCAACAAAACTTTCAAAATCAATTTCTGCCAATTCGACAGCCAGTAAATCGCCGATAAACGCATTTTCCGTATCATAATAAAAAAGAAATTCCAAGTAATCCATATTTTTTTTATTCAAATTAAACCTTTTGTGTCAAAAATCGTCCAATACCATAAATAAACGATACTAAATTTTGTTTTATATTCGTTAATTAGGGAAAAATAGCTCGTTTTAGTTGTGTTTTTTCCTTACCTTTGTTTGTTACAAAAGTAGGAACAAAAAAAGAAATAAAAAAGTCAGGAGGAATTTGATATGAAAAGTAAAACAAAAAAAATCGCTCTATTTGCCGTTTCTTTGCTTTTTTGTCCGTTAGCGCTTCTTGCACAGGTAGATGATATTTACTTCTCAAAGAAAGATGCCGAAATGGAGGCTGCTAAGATAGAGGCGCAAAAAGAGAGAGAAAGAAAAGAAAGAGAAGAGTGGATTAAAAACAATCAGCAACCGGAAGTTGTAACGGAGGAGGAATATGTGGACGAAGAGCCGCTTATTGTCGAAGATGAAAATGATTATGTATATAGTCAACGTTTAAATCGTTTTCACGACGCGGATATCGACATTTATGAAGAAGTAGACGATTTCGGAAATCCCGATTTGACTTTAGAGGGAGGTGGAATTACCAATATCTACATCAACAGCGGATATGGTTATAA
Organism: Prevotellaceae bacterium; assembly: GCA_031271815.1. GTDB lineage: Bacteria > Bacteroidota > Bacteroidia > Bacteroidales > Paludibacteraceae > RGIG9379. Next base: position 79,919 of record JAISVA010000005.1, read on the forward strand.
CGGTTGGAATTCGGGTTTTTATTTCGGTTATGGAGCTTGGGGAAGCCCTTGGTGGTATGATCCCTGGTTCTACGATCCTTGGTGGTATCGACCATATTATTCGTACTATTCATATTGGAACAGTCCGTATTACTGGTATCCGCCACATCACTATTATACCTCTTACAGACCGGTTTATCACAACACGTACCGGCCTGCTTCGAGGTTTGCGACAAGCGGACGGTCAAGCGGCGTAAGAAATTCGTCTTCGAGATCAACGTCAGTAAGAAACAGTGCGACAAACACCCGGTCTTCAGTAGCAAGAGGAGAAAAAGCAACGGTTCGCCGCAACAGCTCAGGGAGCGCCAGACTTCGAAGTCAAGGCAGTAATTCGGATAGGGTACGCAGTAATTCGGGAACAGTAAGAAGCGGTAACCCCAAAGGCAACGTTTCAAGGGGAAATTCAGTGAGAAGTTCATCCGGATCTTCTTCGAGAGGAAATAACTCCTCTTCTTACTCTCCGGGAAGTACGCGTTCAGGTAACGGTTCGTCTTATTCTCCGGGCAGTTCAAGTTCCGGAAGTAGCCGCGGGTCATCTTACTCTTCAGGCAGCTCTTCATCCAGAGGCGGTTCTTTTTCCGGTGGAAGTTCGGGCGGCGGACGAAGCTCTTCAGGTAGCTTCGGCAGTTCGGGCGGCGGACGAGGAGGAAGCGGCGGCGGTCGTGGCGGCAGATAAACTAAGGGAAATCCCTTTTAAGATAAAAGCAAGTATTTATGAATGTTAATCTCAAAAGATATTAACTATGAACATTAAAAAAATAATTTTCGCATTGGGCTTTTTGGCTGTAACCTTTTTGTCGTCTGCCCAAGAATATGTATCTCCGGATGCACAATCATCAATGATTGCGTATAATTCGCTGAATTTCAGTCAGACAAATCCGGTACTGGGAACAGCCCGCTATTCCGGTATGGCAGGTGCAATGGGTGCGCTCGGCGGAGATGCAACAACCATGAGAGATAACCCCGCAGGACTTGGCGTGTATCGAAGCTCCGATATTACGATCACGCCTAACTTTTCTGTCGCAAACGATCATTCGGTGGGATTCAATATCAATAATTTCGGTCTTGTTCTTAATTTCCGGAATTCCGGAAATCGAACCGGATACGTTACCTCTTCGTTGGGTATCACGTATAATCGTCTGAAAAATTTTAACCGTTTTTCTGACTTGGGAGGCGATGACTTGGGTCATTCAATGGTTGATTACATCCCCCCTCACGCAACCGATGCGCTTTATGATGATGCTTATGCATTAGGATTGATTGACGATGACGGAGTTGTTTTTGGGTGGAATGGTGAAGATTTTGATGCAGTTAGTAACCAAACCCGCTATTCTGAAAACGGTTCTATCAGCGAATGGAATTTTGCATACGGGTTGAATATCAGCAACCGCTTTTATTTTGGTTTCTCTACCGCATTTGTTAATTTGAATTATCAAGCTAAAATGTTGTATGACGAGGCTGTTGCCATTAATCCGGGAGATACCTGGTATATGGATAACCTTTACGAAGTAAACGGATCGGGATTCAACTTCAAATTCGGCGCAATTGCAGCTCCTGCGGATTTTATGCGCATCGGTGTTGCACTCCACACCCCTACGTTTTACAACATAGATGAATTTTTTTCCGAAGATCTGAGTTATAACGGTTATTTTGCAAATGGTGAGTTCCCGCGTGAAAATTCGTATCGTTCCGATTTGCAAACACCGCTGAAACTGCAGGGAAGCTTAGGCTTTATCATCGGAAAAACTGCCATTATCGGATTGGAATATCAGTATGAGGATTTTACGGCAATGCGCTTTTCTTCCGGCAATGTTTTAGACCAGGGTTCCAAAAACCTGATTAATAATGAAATGAAGATAACTCACACGGCAAAAGCAGGAGCCGAGGTAAGAGTGGTTGACGGACTTTCCCTCCGTGCGGGATTTGCTTTCGTTACAAACCCTTCGATCGAATTGAGTCCGGATGTTTATAGCAACCCGGAAAACTTCCTGCCGTATCCGTTGGCTCAACCGCAGAATACGTTCTACTACACCGGTGGTATCGGGTATAAAGGTAAATCTTTTTATGCCGATTTAGCTTACGTGCATCAAGTAAGGGAAGAGTCGTTCTTCCAGTATTTGCCGCAAGAGGAATTTTCTCCTTATGCGCTGAAGTTACATAACAGCAATATTACAGCTACTTTCGGATTCCGGTTTTAAGTGATTTAATTTACGCATACAGAAAAAATAACCATTTCAGTTCCGGTTTCAGGAAATGAGATGGTTATTTTTATAGGGTAAATGCGCAAAAATTATTTGTACCGGTAATGCCCGATTATTTTATAATAATTGAACAGACAATCCTCCATGACCTGTCCTGCTCCGATGTTGTGAACAATCAGGTACCTTGCGCCATCGTTCGACTTTTTATTTACTACAATGCCTGTATGAGTTATGCCTCCGCCCAAATCCCAGCAGACAATATCGCCTGGCAGGTAATCCCCGGCATCGGCTGAAATTGGCTTTACCGTCCCATGCCGTTTAAAAAACACCATTAAATTAGGAACCCGTCTGTGATCAATGTTCTTGTCCGGTTTCGACAATCCCCAATTTTTAGGGTATTTATCAAAATTTGCCTTCATATCCTCATGTACCTCTTTTTGTAAATCGACTCCAAGCTTCCGGTAAGCGCGAATAACTACGTCGGTGCAGACTCCTTTACCGGCAGGTATGTCGCCGTTGGGATAAGTTATTTTAAAATAACTTGGGTCGTATGTAACTTGCTGCCCGGTCAAACCGATTGCCGCATCAGACAGTTTGCCGTAAAAATCATTTTGTCCGAAAAGAATATGGACGGAAAAAAGAAGTAAAATGAGGGTAAATGTCTTTTTTGCCATAAATTTGAAAGTAATTTATTTTATAACTTGTCTTATTTCTCCCGTGTTCGCCTAACAAATTTTGAGATACGAGTGTTAGGCACAGTATCAATGTGCTCAGCATTTGATGTATCACAAATTTACAATTTCTTTTTAATTTTCAAAACTTCCTCTAAGACCCTGCGCTCTTCCAATCCGAAAGATTGAATATGGCTAACTGCCGATGAAACGTCCGATTTACATCGGATCTACATCCACTTGAATAAATACCGGCTTAAACGCAGCATTCGCTAATGTGTGGGCAGTTACGTCGTTTAAGAGTTGCTTCGCTTTTTCAAAAGAGGCTTCCTGTTCGATTTTCAGCATTATCTTTTTGATGTGCAGGTTTTGGATGCGGGTAATTATTGGCTTGTCCGGGCCATATACCCGGTCGCCGAAGACGGACCGGAGTCCCTGAGCCAAGTACACGGCGGCTTTATCGACCATGTTAAAATCGCGTCCCTTGACATGAATATATATCAATCGGTGGAAAGGCGGATAGCTGAATAGCTGCCGTTCTTGGAGCTGTATATCATACATTTCCCGGAAATTATTTTGCTTTACCTGAAGAATCAGTTGATGTAAAGGGTCGCTTGTTTGCAGGACGACGATCCCCCGGTTGTTTTTTCGTCCGGCTCGCCCGCTTACCTGCGCCATAAGCTGGAATGCACGCTCATACGAACGAAAATCGGGATAGTTGAGCAGCGAGTCTGCATTCAGAATGCCGACAACACGCACCCGTTCAAAATCCAATCCCTTGGAAATCATCTGCGTTCCGACCAGCACGTCGATCTTTCCGTTTTCAAAGTCGGTAATAATTTTCTCGTAGTTTTTTCGCGAACGGGCAGTATCCAAATCCAGGCGTGCAACACGTACACCGGGAAAAAGTTCCAATACCTCCTCTTCGATTTTTTCCGTTCCAAAACCTTTTGCTTCTAACGCGGGATTGCCGCAGGCGGGACATTTTTCGGGAACCGGAATGGTGTATCCGCAGTAGTGGCAAGTCAGCTGGTTCGTAGCCTTGTGGTAGGTAAGGCTTACGTCGCAATTCTTACACTTCGGTACGCAGGCACACGATTTACATTCTACATAGGGAGCAAACCCACGGCGGTTTTGAAAAAGAATAACCTGTTCTTTCCGTTCCATCGCGTTTTTCATTTGTTGAACCAGCAGCGGGGTAAAATGCAGGCGCATCTCTTTTTTTCGCTTTGCCTCTTTCGTGTCGGCAATCAGGATTTCGGGCATTTGAATCCCTTCAAAACGGGTAAACAGTTCCACAAGTCCGAATTTTCCTTTTTGTGCATTGTAATAACTTTCGATCGAAGGCGTTGCCGAACCCAACAGTACTTTTGCTCCGCACATCGAAGCAAGTACAATCGCTGCATTTCGCGCGTGATAGCGCGGTGCAGGGTCAAATTGCTTGTAGGTATTTTCGTGCTCCTCGTCCACAATAATCAATCCCAATTCCCTGAACGGCAGGAAGACCGATGAACGAACGCCGAGTATAACCTGATAGCCGTTATTATTCAGTAAGTTATTCCAGATTTCTACTCTTTCCGCATCGGAAAAACGGGAATGGTAGATCCCCAGTTTATTTCCAAACGCACGTTTCAACCGCGTAGTAAGTTGCGTGGTAAGGGCAATTTCAGGAAGTAAGAAAAGTACCTGTTTGCCTATTTTCAGCACCTCTTCAATCAGGTGGATATACAGTTCGGTTTTTCCGCTCGAAGTAACGCCGTGCAGCAGCACCGTTTGTTTCTGCTTGAACTGTTCCATAATTTCGCGGTAGGCGCGTTGCTGCTCCTCTGTCAGCGGATGAATGGGGTGTGTCGCTGTTTTTCTTGATAAGTCAAGTCTGCCGACTTCTTTTTGGTAGGCTTCGAAAATCCCCTTTTCTATCAGTGCGTTGAAAATCGGCAGGGAAGCTCCGCTTTTTTCGAGCAGTTCCCTTTTGGAAATTTCCTGCCGGTCGTTTTTGACAAAAAAACGGGACTGATGCAAATAAAACATCAGCAAGTCTAATTGTTTTTTCGCGCGGTTCAGTTCGTTGAACACTGTTTCAAGCTTTTCCGAATCATTGTAATATTCGGTCAGCCGGACGTAAGTTTCCGTTTTGGGCTTGTAACGTTCCTTGACCTCTTCATTAATTGCGATGGCGCCGAGTTCCATGAGCCTTTTGGCTAACGGCAGCACATTTTTAAGGTCAATCTCTCTGTTTAGTTCGCTGACCGTCATACTGCCGTTCGACGAAAGGATGTCCAATAGCTGCTGTTCTTTTGGCTTTAACGGCGATCCGGCTTCAAAATCGGGAACGGCGGAAATGATTGTCTCGCTTTCCAATTTTAAACCCGAAGGCACGGCAGCTTTGAAAACTTCGCCTAATGTGCATTGGTAATACTGTGCAATCCATTCCCAGAATTTGAGCTGATTTTTCCGCACAACAGGCTCTTTGTCCAATACGGTAAGAATCTCTTTCGGATCAAAATTTTCCGGCTTTTGGCTGTGTAAATCATACACAATCGCGGTGTATATTTTTTTATTTCCGAAAGGGACAATCACCCGCATACCGACGCGAACAACTGCGGAAAACTCCTCCGGCAGCCGGTAAGTGTATGTGTTTGCCAGTGCAAGCGGCAGGATAACGTCGATGTATTCCGGGTTCATTTGTTTAATGGAAATTGAATGCAAAAATACAAAAAAATTCCTTTTCAATTTCCTAAAAACAAATTTTTACCCGACAGGAAAGTATGAATGGAATGCCGGCATAACAAATGAGGAAACTGTTGAACAAGAGACGTCCGACTCGTTTGGAAGGAAGTTTCTCTCTCTCCCAAAAAATAAACAACTGAGGCTGTCTAAAAGAGATATTTATTCACGAATTCTACATGTTAGAACGAAATTAATATTCTAATTGTTTGTGATTCATGGTTTTTGAAATTAAACAATTTGTGTTAATTCGCGTAATTCGTGGACTTTTTAAACAGTTTCTAAATCATCAAGATTAAAATCTTGTGAATACTGTAAATTTTTAAAATCAAGGTTCAGACTTAAAGACGAACCTGCAACTTCCTACTCCTGTAATCAGCCCATCATTTATTTTCTTTCCCGCAGCATTGTAGATATACGTCACACTATTCGTGATAAATCCGTTTACATTCGCAGTATAAATATCTCCATTTAAAGGATTTACATTGAAACCGTAAAAACCGGTGCCCGTGATAAGCGGGTCCGATGGTAGCGTATTCGTTGCAATATCAAACGAACAAATAGCCGTTTCCGCTTCTGCATTTTGCGCGCCGACCACGCCTTCGGCAGATAAGTAAAGTAGTTTTTTGCCATCGGGCGTTATGTCGATCGTTCCCCACATATCCATATTTTTCAAAGGAATGAACGATGAAAATTGCAGGTCGGCGAGAGTTCCGTTTGATGTGAAATCTTCACTTGTTTTCAATGAGGCAATTCCGGTTTTTCCATCCGTTTCGGTGAATGAAACCCATAATTTTCCTTCATAATCGGTAACTAAATGTTTGGCGGTAATTCCGTTTTCGTAGATTTCTATATGCCGGATAATTTCATCCGTATTCGGATTAATTACCGCAACTCCATTGCCTGTTGCGACATAGAGAAGCCCGTTCAGCTCTTTTATCCCTTCCGGAATGCCGTTCAGGCTTATTTTTTCGACCACTTTTTTTGTTGCCAGGTCTATTTTGCAAACCTGTCCGTTCGCATTCGGATTCCAACTGTCGGTACAGGTAACGTATGCGCCGTTTTGGTAAACGGTGCAGTAGCGTGGGATTCCGATGCCGCGAATCGGTTCGCAAACCGATTTAAATGTTTTATTGTCAATAATTTCCACTTTATCCTCGTTGGAACACATCAGAATCAGCAAATCCTGATGTAATGTTACCGATTCAATAATGGAAGCCAGTTTCCATCTGTTCGCCTTTGTGTAAACTTCCTGGTCAACGGTTCCATCCGTTTTCAATATCGACAAACTTCCGTTTGATGAAGATAAATTCCCTTGATTAACAATAATGCAAATGTAGTCGGCCGGTACAAACTCTTCTTTTTTATCGCAGGCAAGAAGAGTGAATAAACACAAGATAACCAGGGATAAATGCCAATGTGTATTTTTCATATTTAATCTTTGTAATTGATTTTTAAACCGGACGCAAAGCTACGTCTTTTTTACTTCTTTAAAAATTATTTTTTATGTGTAAAGCATCTGATTTATGTAAAACGTTCATTTATTGCAACCGGCATACTTTTCTTGCAGTTTTCGTGTTTGTCGCGAATTGAAAATTTCATCCAACCTGTTTTCGTGCAAATTCTGATGCAGATGAATTTCCGATTTGATGCGTACTTTTTTCGGCTTCATAATCCGTAAAACAACCCAAACCACCTGACGGGAGCTTTGAGAGCAACCGAATAGATCTAACCGACAGCATTTTTGCCGATTTAAAGTTCCTTAAGGGGGATTTAGAGGTAACATTACTGATAGTCATTTTTTTAGTCATTTAAATCAATAAGACAAAAATGTTGTTTACTATTTTTTTTGCACAGTTAACAAATTCTTGTGCATTTTTAGGCTGAAAAATAGTTGTTTTTCTCTTATATTTTTTAATTTTGCCGGATTGAAAAATATAGAAAATTAAATTAACATAATCATCTGATATGAGTTTAAAAATTGTAGTATTGGCAAAACAGGTTCCGGATACGCATAACGTCGGCAAAGACGCGATGAAAGCAGACGGAACCGTGAATCGTGCCGCACTTCCGGCTATTTTCAATCCGGAAGACTTGAATGCGCTGGAACAAGCGTTGCGTTTGAAAGACAAAAACCCGGGTTCGACAGTAACTATTCTGACGATGGGACCGGGAAAAGCGGCAGAAGTTATCCGGGAAGGACTGTACCGCGGAGCCGACAACGGCTATCTCTTGACCGACCGCGCATTTGCGGGAGCCGACACTCTCGCTACCTCCTATGCAATCCACATGGCGATTAAGAAAATCAAGGATTTTGATGTAATTATCGGCGGTCGTCAGGCAATTGACGGCGATACGGCACAAGTTGGTCCGCAAGTGGCAGAAAAACTGGGTATCCCGCAAGTAACCTACGCAGAAGATATTCTTTCGGTAGAAAACGGAAAAGCAACGGTTAAACGCCGTTTGGAGAGAGGTACGGAAGTAGTCAGCGTTGCCCTTCCTGCAGTTATTACGGTGAACGGTTCGGCAGCCCCTTGCCGCCCAAGAAACGCCAAATTGATACAAAAATACAAGTATGCCAAAACCATAACCGAAAAGCAGGAGGTCATCAATGATTATGCCGACTTGTGTAATCAGCGTCCGTACCTGAACCTTCAGGAATGGAGCGTGGACGATGTGCAAGCCGACCGTCAGTTCTGCGGTTTATCGGGTTCCCCTACCAAAGTAAAAAACATTGAAAGTGTTGTGTTTCAAGCAAAAGAAAGCAAAAAACTCACAGCTGCGGATAATGAGATAGAAGAGTTGATAAAAGAATTAATGGCTAATCATACAATCGGATAAAAAAATGAATAATATATTTGTATACTGCGAGATAGAAGACGGCATCATCGGAGACGTAAGTTTGGAATTGCTTACCAAAGGTCGTTCCCTCGCAAATAAATTGAACTGCAAGTTAGAAGCCGTAGTTATCGGTGCGAATTTGAAAGGAATCGAATCACAAGTATTTCCTTACGGAGTAGATGTGCTTCACGTTGCCGACGATGCGAGACTGTACCCATACACTTCGCTTCCGCACACCTCTATTTTGATTAACCTTTTCAAACAGGAAAAGCCGCAAATCGCCCTGATGGGAGCAACCAGCATCGGTCGCGACCTTGGTCCCCGCGTTTCTTCCGCCCTGTTCAGCGGTTTGACTGCCGACTGTACCTCACTCGAAATCGGCGACCACGAAGATAAAAAAGAGGGAAAATCGTATAAGGATCTTCTCTATCAAATTCGTCCGGCATTCGGCGGAAATATTGTGGCAACCATCATTAATCCCGACCAGCGTCCGCAAATGGCAACCGTTCGTGAGGGAGTGATGAAAAAAGAGATACTGGACGCCAATTATAAAGGCGAAATCAAGCAAATTGATGTAAAGAAATTTGTTAACAATACCGATTTTGTAGTGGAAGTGATTGAGCGGCACATGGAAAAATCCAAAGTCAACCTCAAAGGCGCCTCCATTATCGTTGCCGGAGGTTATGGTATGGGATCGAAGGAAAACTTCCAGATGCTGTATGATTTGGCAAGCGTTATCGGTGCGGAAGTAGGTGCATCCCGTGCGGCAGTGGACGGCGGTTTTGCCGAACACGAACGCCAAATCGGGCAAACCGGCGTAACCGTTCGTCCGAAACTGTACATTGCCTGCGGTATTTCCGGGCAAATCCAGCACATCGCAGGTATGCAGGAAAGTTCGGTGATCATTGCCATCAACACAGATCCTAACGCGCCGATCAATACCATTGCCGATTATGTCATTACCGGAAGTGTAGAGGAAGTTGTTCCGAAATTGATTAAGTATTATAAGAAAAACAGTAAGTAAATTGCATGCGGTCGCAAACTGCGACCGCATACGATTCCTCTAAAAATAGTAAAATGATTAAAGCAATAATTTCAACACTTCTTTTTGTCATAAGCTGTAACGTTCTTTCTGCGCAAACTTTCGAAGTGCCTAAGGATTATCAACTGATTACTAAAGAAGATTACGCTCCTTATGAACAGGATATTGTAAAATGCGTCGATTGGCTAATTGCTACCCCTATTGATAAAGAGCAGGAAAAAAGACAGGAAGCTTCCGCATTTTTTATCAAATGGGTGAGCGGAAGTCCTACTGTCCATGTTCTTATTGACGGGAATATTGTTAGTTTTATGGATGAAAAAACACCGGAATTTCTTTTAGTTTTTATGGGAGGTTGGGTGAAAAATACCATTGAAACAGGCAATTACAAAAATACGGTAGCAAAAGCGGAAGAAGATGCGGACGGAGTCATAGCCGGAAATATGGCAGGAATTGAAGCAGTTATCAGCTTTTATAATAACAACAAAAAGTTGTTGTCTAAAAATAAAAGTATAGAGAATTACATCAAATTACAAAAGAAAGGGAAATTGAAAAGCTATATTGAAGAGAATATAGCTAAGAAATAAACGTTAAAAAATAAAAAACAAAATAATATGGCTAATTTTTATAAAGATAACGCCGGATTGAGATTTCAGTTCTCTCATCCTTTGATGAAGAAAATCGTTGATCTGAAAGAGCGTAATTACGCTGAAAAAGACAAATATGACTACGCCGCTCTCGATTTTGAAGATGCGATTGACAATTACGACAAAGTATTGGAAATCATCGGCGAAATCTGTGGCGACATCATTGCGCCGAATGCCGAATCGGTTGACCACGACGGTCCGACAGTAGTAAACAACCGCGTGGTTTACGCCCGCGGAACACAGGAAAACCACGATGCGCTTACCCAAGCCGGTCTTTACGGAATGTCTCTCCCGCGCGAATACGGCGGTTTGAACTTCTCAATGGTGCCTTACGTAATGGCTGCCGAAATCGTTTCACGTGCAGATGCCGGATTTGCCAACATCTGGGGATTGCAGGATTGTGCCGAAACTATCCACGAATTCGGCTCCAAAGAGATCAAAGAAGAATACCTGCCGCGCATCAACAAAGGCGAAACCTGCTCAATGGACTTGACCGAGCCCGATGCCGGTTCCGACTTGCAAGCCGTGATGCTAAAAGCAACTTATAACGAAGCCGACGGCTGGTGGTACCTGAACGGCGTGAAACGTTTCATCACAAACGGAGACGCCGAAATCAAGTTAGTGTTGGCTCGTTCGGAAGAAGGAACTACCGATGGTCGCGGATTATCCTATTTCGTTTGCGATAACCACAAGGACGGTGCAATCAAAGTGCGCCGTATTGAAAATAAGCTGGGAATCAAAGGCTCTCCAACCTGCGAACTGGTATTCACCAATGCCAAGGCAAAATTGGTAGGAAACCGCCGTATGGGATTGATTAAATATGTGATGTCGTTGATGAATGGAGCTCGTTTGGGTGTTGGCGCTCAGTCGGTTGGATTGTCACAGGCTACCTATGACGAAGCGTTGGCTTATGCAAAAGACCGACGTCAATTCGGGAAAGCGATTATCGAATTTCCGGCTGTTTACGAAATGCTCTCAATCATCAAGGCAAAATTGGAAGCTTCGCGCGCTTTGTTGTACGAAACTACCCGTTTTGTGGATATTTACAAAGTATATGAATCAATCGCCGAAGAACGTGCACTTGAAAAAGAGGAAAAAGCAGAAGGAAAAGAATATCAACGTCTTGCAGATGCCTATACGCCGCTATTAAAAATGTTTGCCAGCGAATACGCCAATCAAAATGCTTACGACTGCATTCAGGTACACGGCGGTTCAGGATTTATGAAAGATTATACATGCGAGCGTTTATACCGTGATGCACGCATTTTGACCATTTATGAAGGAACATCCCAATTGCAAACCGTAGCGGCTATTCGCCACGTCACCACCGGCACTTACCTGAAACAAATCGAAGAGTACGAGCAAGCGGAAATCGCCTCCGAGTACATCGGATTGCGCGACAGGCTGAAAGCAATGACCGGGCAATATGCTGCAGCAGTTAATACTGTTGCCGAATTAAAAGACAACGAAGCATTGGATTTTCTGGCTCGCCGCCTTGTCGAAATGGCAGGTCACATCATTATGGGTTACTTGCTGATTATGGACGCATCGCGCGATGAGCAATTCCGCGAATCAGCCAATGTGTATGTTCAATTCGGACAGGCCGAAGTTGAAAAGCACGCGAAATATATTGCTGAATTCGAGAAGGATAACTTGGCGTATTTTAGAAAATAACATATCGACGTTAAATTAAAAATCCCTGCATTGGTAACGATGTGGGGATTTTTTTTATCTTTGTATCAATATTTAAAATACTCATAAAAAATGCAAGTAGCTACCGCACACTATGATTTTTTGAACTATATTGATTTGAATAGATGGAACTCTTGCTATCATCAAATTACGGAAACACTGGCACTCAATCCACAATCCGTACTTATAGTGGGAAAAGGGGATAAAGTTGTGGAAACGATTTTGTCGAAACAGAATTTGAATGTTACTACCTTCGATTTTGACGAGACATTACAACCTGATATCTTGGGAGATGTTACAAATATCCGGAAAATATTGGAAAATTCGATTCAAAAAAGAGGAGGAAAATTTGACGTCCTTCTTTGCTGTCAGGTATTGGAGCATGTGCCGTATGAGAATTTTGAAAATATTTTGCAGCAATTGCAATCCATTGCTAAAAATGTGATACTCTCCATTCCGTATAGTTCCGTCAAATATTACCTTCATATGAGGTTGCCGATTGTGAAAGAGATTAAAATGCAATTTTGTATTCATAAGTTTTGGAGCAGGCATAAATTTGATGGTCAGCATTTTTGGGAAATCGGATTTGCCGGTTATCCCAAACGCAGAATCATAAAAGATATTAAGAAGTTTTTTCACATCAAAAAGCAGTTTCTGGCAGAGAATAACCCGTATCATCTGTTTTTTGTTTTACAGTTTAAAATATAAAAATGAATTTAGGAATAAGAAGAAATTTGCGGCGTTGGATACTCAAAGGCAACAACGTTTATTGTCCGTGTTGCAAGCAATCCTTCGCCACTTTTTTGCCGGCGGGAAAGCCCATCAGATTGAATGCTTCCTGTCCATTTTGCGGTACGGTAGAACGTCACCGGCTGATTTGGTTGTTTTTGGAGCAGAATCCGGAAAAATTATTACAAGTTAAATTACTGCATATTGCACCCGAACCCCCTTTTTTTGACAGCTTTAAAAATCGGAGGGATATACATTATTTCCCTGCCGACAAATTTATGAAGGGACATAAATATCCAAGTGGAACCAAGCATGTAGATGTTATGTCGATAAATTATCCCGATAATTATTTCAATGCAGTTATATGTAACCATGTTTTGGAACACGTGTCCAACGACAAACAGGCGATGAAAGAATTTTTTCGCGTACTAAAGCCCGGAAGTTGGGCAATTTTGCAGGTGCCAATTGCCTATACGAATGCAGAAACGTTTGAAGACAGCAACATTACCACACCCGAAGACCGCGAGAAGTATTATGGACAAAACGACCATCTGCGCCTTTTCGGAAGAGATTATCCCGAACGCTTGCGCGAAGCCGGCTTTGATGTAGATTGCATTGATTTTGTAAATGCATTTTCGATGGAAGACAGGCTTCGATATGGGTTGGACGAAAAGGACGGAATCATTTATTTATGTAAGAAAAATTGAAAATGTCGGTTAGTGTAATCATACCTGTATACAAAGTCGAAAAGTATATTGAGCGTTGTGCTGAATCTCTTTTTGCTCAAACACTTACGGAAAATGTAGAGTTTGTGTTTGTAGATGATGCCACTCCGGACAATAGCATACCATTGCTGAAAGCGGTTTTAGCTCGTTATCCGCACAGGCAATCTCAGGTGAAAATCATTCCACATGAGCAAAATAGAGGAAATGCTGCAGCGCGAAACACCGGACTTAGTCATACTGAGGGAGACTACATCATCCAGATTGACGGCGATGATTGGATTGAAGCAGATATGTTGGAGAGTATGTACCGTCTTGCCATAGAAAAAAAAGCAGATATGGTATGTTGTAATTGCGTTGAGGAATTTGGCAATAAAAGACGGACAGTAGAGTTTCCGGCAATCATTTCTCCGGAAGAAATGATTGCTCAAATGCCGTCTAATCTGTTATACTCTTCTTTGTGGAACAAGCTGATAAAACGTTCGCTCTATTCGGAACATAATATTAAATGCTTTGAAAATATCAATAATTGGGTTGATATAGGGCTAATAATCAGACTTTGTTTTTTTACACGGACGATCGAAATCATCCAGAAAGCATTTTATCACTATAATAGGGAAAACGAGAATTCTGTTTCCAAGAAACCCAATTCGCGCCGAATAGAAGATATGATCTATTGCTCGTTGGAAATAAACCGTTTTTTTGTCAAAAATGGAGCAGACAAAAAGTATAACCTTACATTGAAATACATTTCATATCTGGCTAAGGACAGGTTGCTGTATGATAAATCCGTAAGAGATTACCGGCGCTGGAAAGCTTTGTTTCCCGAAACACACGCACATATTTGGCAATTTTCTCAGTTGTCACTCTTTAAAAAAATTACATTCAGTCTTGCTGCGTGTGGATACAATCGATTAGCAATCAATCTGCTAAATATCAGAGCGGCTGTTGGTGGAAAATTTAATATTTAATCCGGCTATGTCAAAAGTTCTAATCATAGGCAGCAATTACTTTACTTTCAATGAAAGTGTTAAACGGGCATTTGAAAACTTGGGCTGGGTAACTCACGTTGAGGGTTATGATACTCCTATTCATCCTTTTAATAGAATGATGAAATGGCGGCGTAAATTTTCGTTAAACAGGCAGAAGCTTCAACAGGAACAGGATACGAAATTTAACCGCTATATAGTTGATGTTTTCAAGCACGAGCAACCCGATTTGGTTTTTATTCTCAACGGCGACATTCTGTTTCCCGAAACACTTGATTTTTTTCGTACTGCCTCAAAAGTAGCACTTTGGATGTATGACACGTTGGCGCGCTATCCCCGGTCAAGGGAGCATATCGGGCATACGGACGCTTTTTTCTGCTACGAAATGAATGACGTAGAAAATTATCACAAACAGGGGAAAACTGCCTATTTTCTGCCGCAGGCTTGCGACGAGAAGGAATATTATCCTCTAAAAGAGAGAAAAGATATTGATATCCTTTTTGTTGGCGTTTTATATGGTTACAATAAGCGGATTAAATTACTGAAAGCCGTAACAGAAAAATTCCCGGATAAAAAAATATTGATTGCAGGAAAATATAAACCGATTGAAAAAAATCCGTTCAAATGGCTTTTCCGCGAAAAGAGACATATATTTACCAATGAAAACATAGCGCCCGAAGAGGTAAATCAATTATACAATCGTGCTAAGACCGTTTTGAATATTCATCACGAAACCCAACAATGCGGTGCAAACCCGAAAGTATTTGAAATTAGTGGCGCCGGTGCATACCAGATTTGTGATGCCAATCAATTTATCGAACAATTATTTCCAAACAGTGAAATCGGATTGTATCGTAATGAAAAAGAATTGATTGACAACATTGATTATGCCTTGAAGCACGATGTATCGGAAAAAGCTCTACAAGCGATGCAAATCGTTTTGAACAATCATACTTTCTATCACAGAATAAAATATGTGCTTGATATTATCTATAATAACGTTACAAAATGAAGATACTTTTCATCAGATATAAAAAACCGGGGAAAATCCTGGAAGGCGGCGAACAGGTTTCTCAAAAAAATTACGATGCCTTTGCTCGCTTGTTGGGACAGGAGAATGTTACTCCGTATTACATCCACGACGAAAACTCCAAAAGTATATTCCATTATATCGTTGCTGTTTTTTACTTCTTTTTCAACTATTTTTTTGGATTGACAAAAAAACGAGCCGGCGAGATTGTGAAGCTTGCGTCCGGATACGATATTGTTTTTATTGACCGGAGTGTCTTTGGAATCTTGACTAAACATCTGAAAGAGAATAACTACAAAGGGAAAATAATCACTTTTTTTCATAATGTGGAAAAAATATATTTTGCCGATAAAATTTCAATGCTTGCTCCGTGGCGTTTTTTGATTTTACATTGTGCCGATAAAAACGACGAATATGCTTGTCGGTATTCGGATAAAATCATCGCTTTAAATGAACGCGATGCCGGGGAAATCGAAAAAAGATACCATCGAATTCCGGATTTATTAATCCCTGTTTCCTTCAAGGATGTTTACAAACAGGATGCCTATCCGCACGAAAAGACTTCCGTCCCGTTGAAATGCTTGTTCATCGGATCTTATTTTCCTGCTAATTCGGAGGGTATAAAATGGTTTATTCAGGAAGTTTTTCCTTTTGTCGATGTGCATTTGCAGATAGTTGGTAAAGGAATGAATCTGTTAAAAAAGGATTTAAACATCCCGCAAAATGCAGAATTGATAGCAGATGTTCCCGATTTGAAGCCGTATTTTGAAACTGCCGACGTCGTTATTTTGCCCATATTCAAAGGAAGCGGAATGAAAGTGAAAACCTGTGAAGCATTGATGTATGGGAAAAATATCATAGGGACAACCGAAGCTTTTGAAGGTTACGAAGTAGATTATGATCTTGTGGGCGGTCGTTGCAATACAAAAAATGATTTTATTGAAAAAATACAACAATTCATTTCTTTTCCTCGACCTCGTTTTAATGCCTATTCCCGTAAAATGTTTTTGGAAAAATATTCGGAACAATCGGTGGAGATTAAATTTAGAAACTTAATTGAATTCTAAATCCTACGCTTTTTCCATAGTTCGAGCACATCCTTCAATACTTGCGAACCCAGTATTTTGAGCGAAAAGAAGTAAAAGCCCGCAGCAGCGACCATTTGCAGTATGACAGTCGGATAAAGTCCGAAAGATAATAAACCAACGCATTTGATAATCAGAAACATGATTACTGAAATTGCTGCATATGGAAAAATGTCTTTCGCTTGCTGTAAAACTTTATATCCGATTTTTTTTTGCACATAAATCGCATCTGCCATATATGAAACGACACTTGCCAGTGAGTAACCGGTTAATATCATTTCGATGCTTGAAGAAAACAGTAGGAGGAAGATAATACACAGCATATTTCGGAACAGCTCCAGACGGAAATAGATTTTTGAATAACCTTTAACTGCTAAAATATTCAGATTCAACACATATAACGGAAATACGACAGCAGAGACGACTAAAATCTTAAAATAAGGTACGGCAGGCAGCCACTTTTCCGTCAACACAATCACCACCAAATTTTCAAGCATGCTGAACAGCATAATCATAACCGGAAAAATCAAAAAGGCCGTAACCCTTATTATTTTACGAAAATAGGTTAGCTGGCGTTCCCTGTTATTGTTTAATTGAGACAGTACCGGATATGAAACACCTGTTATGGCAGAACTGATAACGTTGCTTGGTATTTGTTGAAATTTATTTGCCTGGAAGTAATATCCCAAATCTTCGGCGCTATACCTTTTTCCGATTATTACATTATATACATTCTTTACAATCGCATTTAATAAGGAAGTAATCAAAAGAAAAAAGCTGAAAGAAAATACTTCCCGAATGATACTGAAATTGGGTTTCGAAATCGTCCACCGGCTAAATATCCACAGCAACCCCACGCGAACAATGTGTTGCGTCACTTGTTGCCAGGCCAGCGCCCAATATTCATATCCAAGGAATACCAGCAAAATAGTTACCACAGCGGATACAACGGCTGAGCTGATATTGGCGATGGATATTTGCTTGAATGACAGCGAAATTGTCAGAAGGATATTCGGAACTATTCCAAACGAATTAGCAAGAACAGACAGAAAAAGAAAGCGGGAAAGATTACATAATTCGGGCATTTCAAAATAATCCGCAATTAGAGGAGCGCACAAAAACAAAGCGGCATAGAACAATACGGACAAAGTCACATTCACAAAAAAGACAGCGGAATATTCCGCTTTTTTATTCCCTTTCCGCCGTACCATTGCCGAAGTGAAACCGCTTTCGGTCAGAATGGTACTCAGTAACGTAAATATGCTTAACGCGCCTATTAGTCCGAAATCTCTCGGCGAAAGCATTCGCGCCGTAAAGATCCCGACAAAAAGAGCCAAAATTTGAAATCCAACCTTGTCCGTCATATTCCAAATGAGAGAACTGATTGTATTTTTCTTTAATGAATCCGACATGCTGCAAAAATAAAAAATATAGTTCAGACTTATTTTGTTTCGCCATTTTTATTTATAATTTTGCGAATATTAATTATTTTGATTTTATGAATAAGATAAATTTTAATTGGTCTAAAATTCTTCCTCATATTGGAATTATTTTTTCATTCTTAGTGCTTTCATTTATTTTTTTCTCTTCTGTATTGGAAGGAAAACGGCTAAAAACAAATGATGTTGAAAGTTGGGCTTATTTTTCGAAAGAGACAACGGATTACAATAAAACACACGATGAACCTACTCTTTGGACGAATAGCCAGTTTGGCGGTATGCCGACTTATCAAATAGCTATGCCTCACAATCAAAATATAATGAATAGGATATACTACCATCTTCTCGTGGAACCAATGTCGGAACCGGTACTTGTCCTTTTTCTTTATCTCACATGCTTTTATATTTTACTGATTTGTTTGGGATGCAATAAGTGGCTGGCAGTTGTAGGGTCGCTTGCTTGCAGCTTTGGGTCATACAACTTGATTATTATAGCCGCCGGACATATCACAAAAGCAAAAGTGATAGCCTTTATGGCTCCGTTAATCGGAAGTATTTGGCTGGCATTCCGTAAAGATAAAATAATAGGTTCACTGCTTACGGTGATATTTTTAAATTTAGCTATCGGCAGTAATCACGTGCAGATATTGTACTACACCTTATTTATTTTAGTGTTTTTCGGAATCGTAGAATTAATCTATGCAATTAAAGAAAGGCAGCTGAAAAATTTTTTCCAGACTTCGGGATTGCTTTTCGCAGCAGCCATAATCGCCATCGGGGCAAACGCAACGCTGCTATACACCACCTATGAATACAGCAAATATACGATGCGCGGCGATTCAAACGGGCTTACGAAAAAAGAAGGAAACGATACGAAACCCGGCGGATTGGACAAAGATTATATTACCGCGTGGAGCTATGGCATTGATGAATCTTTCACAATGCTGATCCCCGATTTCAAAGGAGGAGCGAGCGGAGGAACACTTAGCGCCGGTTCGGAGACCGGAAAGGAATTAAAAAAAATGGGTTATTCCAACGTGGAAGAAATGCAGCTGCCGTTGTATTGGGGAACACAACCGTTTACTTCCGGACCGGTCTATCTGGGTGCAATCGTCTGTTTTCTGTTTGTTCTCGGATTTTGTCTGGTAGATAATCGAACAAAGTGGTGGTTGCTTCCGGTCATTGTTCTTACGTTGATGCTTTCCTGGGGAAGGAACTTTATGCCTTTGACCGATTTTTTTATTGATTACATTCCGCTCTACAACAAATTCCGGACTGTTTCCATGATATTGGTTGCCACCGGATTGTGTATGTCAATCATGGCATTTCTCGGGTTGCGCGCTTTCCTGAAAGAAGATGCCGATAAACAAAAGAATAAACGCGCCTTGTATGTCGCAGCCGGTGTTGCCGGTGGGCTTTGCCTGATTTTCTGGCTGATACCGTCGCTAAGTGGAAACTTTATTTCACAATCGGATGCGCAACTTCCCGAAATCTTACAAAAAACATTGCCGGTTGACCGTGCAAGCCTGTTGCGGTCGGATGCTTTCCGTTCGCTTGTTTTCATCGTTTTAGCGGGTGCAATTTTGTGGTTTTACAACGAAAAAAGACGCTTCAACATTCATTTTGTTTATGCCTTGCTGGCAATACTTGTCCTTGCGGATTTATGGACGGTAGACAAACGCTACCTGAACGATGCGAATTTTGAAAAGAAAAGTAAAGTCGGCGTTTTACAACCATCCGAAGCAGATAAATTTATATTGCAGGATAAATCCACTCACCGCGTTCTGGATATTACCGTAAACATATTCAACGATGCCAAACCTTCCTATTTCCATCATAATATCGGAGGGTATCACGCTGCGAAATTAAGTCGTTATCAAGACCTGATTGATTACCATTTGGCAAACGATATTCAAAAATTATTACAAGGATTAAATACTGCAAGAACGCGGGAAGAGCAGGAAAATGCGTTTCGTAATGCGCACATCCTGAATATGCTCAATATGAAGTATTTGATACACGATCCTAAAAGTATGCCGATCGTTAATCCGGCGGCAAACGGAAATGCTTGGCTCGTATCCTCTTATCGTATTGCCGGAAATGCAGACGAAGAAATGTTGATGCTCGGACAAATTGACACAAGAAACGAACTGGTTGCCGACAAACTGTTTGCCGGCATGCTGACGGATATAAACAACCGTGATACGACTGCCGCCATTGAGTTACTCAGTTACGCGCCGAATAAATTGGTTTATGCGTTCAGTTCACAGTCTGACCAAATCGCTGTTTTTTCCGAAATATTCTATGACAAAGGTTGGAATGCCTACATCAATGGAGAGAAAGTTCCGTATTTCAGAGCCGATTATCTGCTCAGGGCAATGCCTTTAAAAGCGGGTAATTACACGATTGAGTTTAAGTTTGAACCGCAAAGTTTCCTTATCGGAAATGCGGTGGCAACCGTTTGTTCTGTATTATTCATCGTATTGTTGATTGGATATGTTGTATTTAGAATAAGAAAGAGAAAAATTAGTTAATCTTTTCCGGAATATATATAATTGCAGACTCCATAAATGGGACTTTTTACACAGCCACATTTATGGAGTTTGTGGTAAATTCGGCAGATTATTATTCAACAAAAAATAAAATTTTAGATTGGAATACAAAGATGTCGAAATGTAATAAATTGTATCTTTTGTATTAAATAACGTTTAATTTTAATCATATTTTTCGTCTTTTCTCTCAAAAACGCTATATTTGCAACTGTTTTGAAGGAAAAACAAAAAAAAAGTACAGAAACAGGCAATGTTTCTTTCCTTTTGTAATTTTAGTAACAATATATATTAATCGTTAAAAAGCTATGGACGCAGCAGTAAAAGAATTTATGGCGATCGTGATTGCAAGAAATCCGGGTGAAACCCTTTTTCACCAAGCCGTACAGGAAGTGGTAGAGTCGTTAATCCCTTTCGTAGAAGCAAATCCGAAATACAAATCCGCCAAGATTCTGGAAAGAATGATTGAACCCGAAAGAGTGATCATTTTCCGTATTCCCTGGATTGATGATAAGGGAGAATTTCAAATTAACCGTGGATATCGCGTTCAAATGAACAGCGCTATAGGGCCTTACAAAGGCGGAATCCGTTTCCACCCTTCAGTAAATTTGGGAACGCTTAAATTCCTGGCTTTCGAGCAAACGTTGAAAAATAGCTTGACAACCCTGCCAATGGGTGGAGCAAAAGGCGGTTCGGATTTTGACCCGAAAGGAAAATCAGACAATGAAATCATGCGTTTCTGTCAGAGTTTTATTACGGAACTTTATCGCCATATCGGTGCTGATACGGATGTTCCGGCAGGAGATATTGGCGTAGGCGGTCGTGAAGTGGGTTATATGTTCGGACAATATAAAAGAATAAAAAATGAATTTTCGGGAGTTTTGACCGGAAAAGGTCTTGACTTCGGCGGTTCGTTAATTCGTCCGGAAGCAACCGGTTACGGAGCGACTTATTTTGCCGAATATATGTTGAATACCAAAGGAGACAGCTTGAAAGGAAAAACCGTTGCGATTTCAGGTTCCGGAAACGTGGCCCAATATGCAGTTGAAAAATGTATTCAAATGGGTGCTAAAGTTGTTACTGTTTCCGACTCTAACGGTACTGTCTATGATGAAGACGGAATCACAGAGGAAAAGCTGGCTTATATTATGGAGCTGAAAAACGTAAAACGCGGACGTATCAAAGAGTATGCCGAAAAATACGGTGTGAAATACTTTGAAGGACAATGCCCATGGAAACTCGGCAAATTCGACGTAGCTATGCCAAACGCTACCCAGAACGAATTGGACGGAAGCGATGCGGAAGTATTATTGGCAAACGGATGTATTTGCGTGTCGGAAGGTGCCAACATGCCTTCAACGCTTGAAGCCGTGAATGCATTTATTGCAGCTAAGATCCTTTACGCTCCGGGCAAGGCGTCAAATGCAGGAGGTGTTGCCACTTCCGGTCTCGAAATGTCTCAAAACTCGTGCCGCCTTTCTTGGAGCAGAGAAGAAGTAGACGAGAAATTGAAAGGCATTATGAAAAACATCCACGACAACTGCGTGAAATACGGAACCGGCAAAGATGGCGTTATTAACTACGTAAAAGGCGCAAACATCGCAGGATTCATCAAAGTTGCCAACGCGATGATTGCACAAGGACACGTATAATAATAATTGAGCAATTATGGAATTGAAAAATTAAGGAATTAAGAAAGCATTTTCTGTTCAATTTCTTAATTTTTCAATTCCATAATTGCTCAATTTCTTAATTATTTTTTGGTTATGGAAAAAATAAAAATTGCAGTTGTCGGATACGGAAACATCGGTAAATTTGCCGTTGAAGCTATTCAAGCTGCGCCCGATATGGAATTGGTAGGAGTTGTTCGCCGTGCATCTTCGGCGAGAGAAATTCCGTTGGAATTAACCGGCATAAGAATAGTTTCCGACATAGATGAATTGGGAAAAGTCGATGTTGCCGTTTTGTGCGGACCCACACGCAGCATTCCCGAAACAGCTACGGCAATCGTAGAAAAAGGAATTTGCACTGTTGATAGTTTTGATATTCATGGAGATGCCTTGTGGGGACTTCGTCAATTATTAGACGAAGCCTGCAAAAAATACAATGCCTCTTCAATTATCTCTGCCGGTTGGGATCCGGGGAGCGATTCGGTTATCCGTACCTTGTTTATGGCGATGGCGCCGAAAGGAATCACTTATACCAATTTTGGTCCCGGTATGAGTATGGGACATTCGGTCGCAGCACGTTCGAAAGAAGGCGTTAAAAATGCGTTATCAATGACTATCCCGACCGGAACAGGTGTACATCGCCGTATAGTTTATGTAGAATTGGAAAAGGGAGCAATGCTGGAAACCGTTACCACTGCTATCAAATCCGATTCGTATTTTTCGAAAGACGAAACTCACGTCATCGAAGTGGAAAGTGTAGATGTGCTGCAAGATATGGGACACGGCGTATTCATCGAACGGAAGGGTGTTTCCGGAAAAACGCAAAATCAACTGTTCGAATATCGCATGCACATCAATAATCCCGCATTGACCTCACAGGTACTTGTATCGTGTGCCCGCGCCGTTGTAAAACAATGTCCCGGATGCTATACGATGCCTGAAATTCCGCCAATGGATTATTTGGCTGGTGACCGTGAAATGCTGGTTAAGGCACTGGTGTAGGTAATCTGTCTTGAACCGGGATTTTTACAGTATTTATAAGATTATCAGGATGAAAAACTAAATCCTGATAATCTTATAAATACTGTAAAAATCCCGGTTCAAGACAAAATCATATCTTGTCAAAAACCTTCATTAAAAACGACGAAACCACTGAGACAATGATACTGAACAGCAACGCCCACCAAAAGTTATTTACTTGAAATCCGCTGAAAAAATAGCTCGTTAGCATAATAATAAGTGCGTTGATTACGAGCAGGAAAAGTCCGAATGTAATAATTGTTATCGGGATCGTGAAAAAAATGAGTACCGGCTTTAAAAATGTATCCAAAAGTCCAATGACCAGTGCGACACCGATAGCCGTCCAATAACTTCTGATACTTATTCCGGGCAACGCCCACGCAGTGAAATAAACGGCCAGTGCCGAGATTAATAATTGAATAATAAAGTTCATATTTTTACTGTTTTATCAATTGTATAAACATATCTTGTTTTTACTAAGAAATTCATCACTCCAAACTCAGGTAAGGAATCAACCGCTCCCAATCTTCGTCCGAAAATTCATTTATTTCCTTTAACGTTTCAAAAGTACTAATAGTTTTATTTTTTTGCAAAAATAAAATAAGTGCCGAGAGTTGCTCCTTTTTCAAATACGGATGTCGCAAGCGAATATTTACATTTCCGTTCAATCTTATCTTTTTTATTTCCGAATTATCTACTGTTAAATAAGGTCGTAATGATTGAAATAACTCTTCCGAAATTCCGTAAACCTCTTTCAATTGCTCTATTTGATAAAAACCACCCAAATAATTTCGATATTTTACAATTCGTTCGGCATAAATCGTTCCGATACCTTTTAGCTTTTTCAACGTCGCAGCATCAGCAGTGTTTAATTCGATTATTTCGATTTCCTTTACAGTATATTCCTCTGTTTGGAGGGCAACTTCTTTTTCCTTTTTTTTATTTTTTGAAAAAACAGATTCGGATTTCATTTCTTTTTCAATTGAAATATACGGCAATAATTCAGCATACAGTTCCTCTTGCATTCCATATATCTTAGAAAAATCTTCCGGTTTCCGGAAAACGCCTCCTTTTGAACGGTATTTTAAAATGCGGGAAACAAGATAGGACGGAACTCCCAATCGAACAAAATCTGCCGAGTCAAGCCGGTTTGGATCAAACGAAAATAGCTCAACCTGTTTCTCCCCTGGTATCAATGATGCTTTGAAATGTTCTATTTCTGCATGATAATCGGACATATCAGCCGGTTTGTCGCTAAAATAACAGGGTAATATTCTGTTTATAACGATTGCAACGACAACCAGGCAAATCAACACAAGTATACCATTTTTTTCTCCTTCCGAAAAAAATAAAAAATTCTTCCAGCTCATAATCAAACTTTTACAAACACGTAAATCTAAAATCAAACATTATAAATTGTAATAATATGCGAAAGTACAAAAAGATTTCAAAATTCTTATTGGTTTATTCAAAAAAAAGCCTATCTTTGCACCGCATTTTTAGAAAATGATGGCGGGATAGCTCAGTTGGTTAGAGCGTCGGATTCATAACCCGGAGGTCACGAGTTCAATTCTCGTTCCCGCTACAAAAAGAAAGCAATCAAAAGATTGGCTTTCTTTTTTTATAGCAAATTTGATAATAATGATGCAAAAAATAGAGGCTATTTCTTATTGAAATAACCTCTACAAAAAAAGAAAAAAGTGTTGTTTACTTATTTGTGGGTGTTGTTTTAGTTTTTCCTTTTCTTTTTCCTTTGTTCTCAACTTGTTTTATCAGATCTTGCCGATATAGACGTTCTGCTTGAAACATGGCAAAAATTTTACTTTCAGGCAATATTTCCTTGAATTTTTCATAATAAACACGGTCTAATGTGGCTTTGTTCAGTTTTTCATTTATGTATGCCTCATTTATTTTTTGATAATCCTGTTCGGTAAAGGAATTTTTATTCTCTTTTTTTTTCCGCATACCGATGTCATTTTTTTTGAATAGCTCCATTCTCTTCTGTTGAAATTCATTATACAGGGATATGAATTTTACATTTTCTTCCGGTGTTAATCCGATTTTAGAGCTAATGTATTCAGTTCGTTTTTGTAAAAGTTCATTCATTCGTTCCTGCTTGTCGCTTTTCGCGAAAGCATTACAAAAAAAACCGAGAAGAAAAACGATTACAGTTAATTGAGTTTTCATATTGTTTATTTTTTTAGTCATTTTCTGAAATTAAATAATCCATAAGCATCAAATCGTCCACGTATGCGTAAAGCATAGTTGCTTCTTCGTTAGCGATTTCCATAGTTTCTGTGTTTTCCACAAGTTCTTCCGTACCAACCATTTTCGAAATATACCATTGGATACCTCCCACGAAGAGTAGCAACGAGGCGGCAATATACATCCAAGGCTTCATCTTTGTGAATATGGAAATCTTTTTGGAAGCATCCGTAGAAATTATTTTTTCTTCGAGATTTTTAGAAAAATCCGAAAAATAATTCTCAGGAACTTCAAAAGGATTTTTTTTGTAAGCCACAGAGTCCAATATGTTTTTTTCGTTTTGCATATTTTTATTTCTTAGTCCATTCTTTGACTTTTTACTTTTGAAAAGGTTTAATTTTCCGAAAGTAAAAATTGCTCGATTTTTTTCACGGCGTGGTGGTAGGAGGCTTTCAATGCGCCGACGGAAGTCTGCAAAATCTCCTCCATTTCCTCGTATTTTCGTTCTTCAAAGTATTTCATGTTGAAAACCAGCCGTTGCTTGGGTGGTAACGTGAGAATTGCCTTTTGCAGTTTAAGCTGAATTTCATCGCCCGAAAAATAGTGGTCACTTTGAAGGTTTTGCACCATGAAATTTTCAATATCAACCGTGTTGGAAGCATTTTTCATCTGTGCATTCGACAGGAAAGTGTATGTTTCATTCACTGCAATCCGGTGCAGCCAAGTCGAGATTTTTGAATCTCCCCGAAATGAATCCAATCCTCCCCACGCTTTCAAAAACGTATTTTGCAGCACATCATTCGCATCATCATGTGAAAGCACCATTTTACGGATAAGCCAATATAACTGTTCCTGGTATTTTTGCACTATGGAAGAAAAGGCTTTTGAACGCGTATTTTCGTCTTTCAGTAGTTGAATTATGTTTTCATTCACCATAATATTACTAAGATTCTGTTTAAATGTCGATAAAATAAAATTATAAAAGCGCTTCCGTCCATACGCAAAATAATCGCATTTGAAAATAAAAACGATCTGTCCGGACAGATTTAATGGAAAAACAGCGGCAATATATACAAAAAGTATTGCTCTTGCAAGAAAGAAAACCAAAATATGACTGAATATGAGTTTGGGATAGGAAATAGCTATGTATTATTTGCAATAATTTGATTTACAGAAATTTAATCACGTTAAATCAAGTAAATGCTTGCCCAAAATCAGATTATGTTACTTGTTTTTCCTGCTTTAACTATATGAGATCATAAATACAATTCTTATTAAGTCCGACAGTTGCCATAAGAATATTTAAGTGTTCATCTTCAATTCTATATATTCATGAAAAAAACAAGTGGAAGTATGTATTTTAAACACACCTCCACTCATTTTTTATACAAGAACTTTTATATTTCAAAAGTCATCATTTTCTTCAACTTCTGTCATTACTGGTTCTCTTACGTCAAGGAGACTTTTACGGGCATCCATGATTTTGTCCATTTCGTCTTTTGATCCGACGATGATTTTGTCAAATTCACGTTGACCGGTTCCGGCAGGGATTAAGTGACCGCAGATTACGTTCTCTTTCATACCTTCCAGGCGATCGACTTTTCCGCGGATTGCGGCATCGTTGAGTACCTTGGTTGTTTCCTGGAACGAAGCGGCAGACATAAAGCTGCTTGTTTGGAGCGCTGCGCGCGTGATACCTTGCAATACCTGGCTGGAAGTGGCAGGGATAGCATCCCGTACATCAACCAACTTCAAGTCGCGGCGTTTCAGCATACTGTTTTCGTCTCTGAGCTTGCGTACGGTTACGATTTGTCCCGGTTTGAACGATTGCGAATCGCCGGCGTCAACTACCACTTTCTTGTCGAAGATGCGGTCGTTTTCTTCCATAAATTCGTTTTTGTCGGTAACCTCCTTTTCAAGGAATGTAGTATCTCCCGGATCGTCGATTTCTACCTTACGCATCATTTGACGAACAATTACTTCAAAGTGCTTGTCGTTGATTTTTACACCTTGCAAACGATATACGTCCTGTACTTCATTTACGATGTACTCTTGAACGGCAGTCGGTCCTTTGATCGCCAAAATATCGGAAGGTGTGATGGCTCCGTCCGAAAGCGGCGTTCCCGCACGGACGTAGTCGTTTTCCTGAACAAGGATTTGTTTGGAAAGCGGTACCAAATATCTCTTAACTTCGCCGGTTTTTGAAGTAACGGCAATTTCCCTGTTACCACGTTTTACTTTTCCGAAGTTTATTTCTCCGTCAATTTCTGAAACTACTGCAGGATTAGAAGGATTTCTTGCCTCGAATAATTCGGTTACACGCGGAAGTCCCCCGGTAATATCTCCGGTTTTTCCTACGGCTCTCGGTATTTTAACGAGTAATTGTCCTGCTTTTACCGTGTCGTTGTTCTCGATGATTACGTGTGCTCCCACCGGTAAGTTATATGTTTTGAGGATATTTCCTTTTTCGTCTAACACATTGGCAGCCGGAATTTTGGTTTTATCTTTCGATTCGATAATAATCTTTTCCTTCAAACCGGTTGTTTCATCGGATTCGGTTTTGAATGTGACGTTTTCGATCACATTTTCCAACTCAATTTTTCCGCTTACTTCGGTAACGATTACAGCGTTGAATGGATCCCATTCGCAAATATTGTCGCCTTTTTTGACCAAATCTCCGCTTTTGTAGTAAAGTTTAGCACCGTAAGGAATGTTGCTGGTCATCAACACGATTTTTGTATTCGGATCAATGAGCTTTAATTCTGCCAAACGACCAACAACTATCTGTACTTTTTTGCCGGAGTCATTTTCGGCATCCACGGTGCGAAGTTCCTCGATTTCGACAATACTGTCGTAACGGGACGTAATTCCCGACTCTGCCGCGATGTTTCCGGCGATACCCCCAACGTGGAACGTACGGAGAGTCAACTGAGTTCCAGGTTCTCCGATAGACTGGGCGGCAATTACACCTACAGCTTCTCCCTTTTGTACTAAGCGACCGGTAGCCAGATTTCGCCCGTAGCACTTTGCACACACGCCTTTTTTCGATTCGCAGGTCAATACGGAACGGATTTCTACACGTTCGATCGGCGATTCTTGAATGATTTGTGCTGCATCTTCGTCAATTTCTTCTCCTGAAGAAACGATGATTTCACCGGTAAGCGGATGTTGTATATCGTGTACGGATACGCGACCTAAAATTCTTTCATACAAAGAAGCAACTACTTCTTCGTTATTTTTCAATTCAGTAGCAATAAGTCCTCTCAACGTACCACAGTCATCTTCATTGATAATCACGTCGTGCGAAACGTCCACCAAACGACGGGTCAGGTAACCCGCATCGGCTGTTTTCAACGCGGTATCCGCGAGACCTTTACGCGCACCGTGAGTAGAAATAAAGTACTCTAATACCGAAAGCCCTTCTTTAAAGTTAGAAAGGATTGGGTTTTCAATGATTTGTCCGCCTTCGCTACCCGATTTTTGAGGTTTTGCCATCAGACCGCGCATACCCGAAAGCTGGCGAATCTGTTCTTTGGAACCACGGGCTCCGGAGTCGAGCATCATATATACAGAGTTAAATCCTTGATCGTCAGATGAAATTGTTTTCATCAAGATATTCGACAAACGGGAATTAACGTGCGTCCAAGTATCAATAATCTGGTTATAACGTTCATTGTTGGTAATGAATCCCATATTATAGTTATTCATAATCTCTTCAACTTCTTGATAACCTTCCTGAACCAACTGTTCTTTTTCGTCCGGGATAATTACGTTTTCAAGGTTGAACGACAGACATCCCTTGAATGCCATGTAGTAACCCAAATCCTTAATATCGTCAAGGAATTGCGCTGTACGCGCTACTCCGCAAATCTTGATTACTTTTCCGATAATATCTCTCAACGATTTCTTGGTCAGCAGTTCGTTGATATAACCAACTTCTGCGGGAACCGACTGATTGAAAATCAAACGACCAACAGTGGTTTCAACCATTTTATCAACCAATTCGCCTTTTTCATTCAAATCCTTAACGATCACTTTTATAGGTGCGTGAAGGCCTACCCGTTTTTCGTTGTAGGCAATTTCAGCTTCTTCGCCGCCATAGAAAGTCAAGCCTTCGCCCAATGTCCCTGAACGCGGCTTGGTAATATAGTAAAGTCCAAGCACCATATCCTGCGAAGGAACGGTAATCGGCGAACCGTTAGCAGGGTTCAAAATGTTGTGCGATGCAAGCATTAACATTTGAGCTTCCAATATGGCATCGTTGCCCAACGGCAAGTGAACTGCCATCTGGTCGCCATCAAAGTCCGCGTTAAATGCAGTACAGGATAACGGGTGCAGTTGAATGGCTTTTCCTTCAATCATCTTTGGTTGGAATGCCTGAATACCCAACCGGTGCAGGGTAGGGGCACGGTTCAGCAACACCGGATGTCCTTTCATTACGTATTCCAAAATATCCCATACAACCGCGTCTTTGCGGTCAACGATTTTCTTGGCTGATTTGACGGTTTTCACAATTCCGCGCTCAATCAGTTTACGAATGACAAACGGTTTATATAATTCGGCTGCCATATCTTTCGGCAAACCGCATTCGTGCATTTTTAGTTCCGGACCAACGACAATTACCGAACGAGCCGAGTAGTCAACACGTTTACCGAGCAGGTTTTGACGGAAACGTCCCTGTTTACCTTTCAAACTGTCGGACAACGATTTCAACGGGCGGTTGGCATCGGTCTTAACGGCGCTTGATTTTCTTGAATTATCAAATAATGAATCAACCGCTTCTTGAAGCATACGTTTTTCATTACGCAAAATCACTTCAGGAGCTTTGATTTCAATCAAACGTTTCAGACGATTGTTGCGAATAATCACGCGGCGATACAAATCGTTCAAGTCGGAAGTGGCAAAACGACCGCCATCCAACGGAACCAGCGGGCGTAATTCCGGCGGAATTACGGGAACGATTTTAACAATCATCCATTCCGGCTTGTTTCTGCCTTTGGACGAGCGAAGAGCTTCTACTACCTGAAGGCGTTTCAATGCCTCGCTTTTGCGCTGCTGTGAAGATTCTTGTCCGGCGCGGTTTCTCAAATCGTAGGAAAGAGCGTCCAGATCCAAGCGTTGCAACAAGTCGTAAACAGCTTCTGCTCCCATTTTGGCGATAAACTTGTTCGGATCGGTATCGTCCAACAGTTGATTATCCTTAGGAAGAGATTCCATAATATCCAGGTATTCTTCTTCGGTCAAAAGATCTTGATCGGCAATGCCGTCATCTCCTTTTACTCCGGCTTGGATTACAACATATCTTTCGTAATAGATAATTGCATCCATCTTTTTGGTCGGCATTCCCAACAGATAACCGATTTTGTTCGGTAATGAACGGAAATACCAGATATGGGCTACCGGAACCACCAACTGGATGTGTCCCATACGCTCACGACGTACTTTTTTCTCGGTAACTTCTACTCCGCAACGGTCACAAACAATTCCTTTGTAACGGATTCTTTTGTATTTTCCGCAATGACATTCGTAGTCTTTTACCGGTCCAAAAATACGTTCACAAAACAAACCATCGCGTTCGGGCTTGTAAGTCCGGTAGTTGATTGTTTCCGGCTTCAATACTTCTCCGCTCGAAACTTCCAAAATTTCTTCCGGAGAAGCCAAACCAATGGTAATTTTGTTGAATGAACTCTTTACTTTATTTTCTTTTCTAAAAGCCATATATTTTAGAATTAAGAATTGAAGAATGTAAGAATTGAAGAGTTAGTGACGATGAATTTTGAATTAGATTCACAATTTTTTTGTCTTTCATTCTTCAATTTTTTCATTCCTTAATTCTTTAAATTAATTAATTAATCTAACGTGATACTCAAGCCCAAACCTCTCAACTCATGTAACAATACATTCAGAGATTCCGGAATACCCGGAGTCGGCATCGGATCACCTTTTACGATTGCTTCGTAAGCGCGCGCCCTGCCCATTACGTCGTCCGACTTGATAGTCAGAATTTCCTGCAGGATGCTGGCAGCGCCGAATGCCTCCAATGCCCAAACTTCCATTTCCCCGAAACGCTGACCCCCGAATTGAGCTTTACCTCCGAGCGGCTGTTGAGTGATCAATGAGTATGGTCCGATTGAGCGTGCGTGCATTTTGTCGTCCACCATGTGACCTAACTTCAACATATAGATCACACCTACGGTTGCCGGCTGGTCAAAACGCTCTCCGGTTCCACCGTCGCAAAGATAGGTTTTTCCGTATCTTGGTAGACCGGCTTTGTCTGTCCATACGTTCAAATCGTCCAAGTTAGCTCCGTCGAAGATTGGGGTTGCGAATTTGCAGTCAAGTTTCAAACCTGCCCAACCGAGTACGGTTTCAAAGATTTGTCCCAGGTTCATACGGGAAGGCACGCCAAGCGGATTCAATACAATGTCCACTGGGGTTCCGTCTTCGAGGAACGGCATGTCTTCCTGGCGTACGATACGGGAAACAATGCCTTTGTTTCCGTGACGTCCCGCCATTTTATCTCCGACGCGAATCTTACGTTTTTTCGCAATATATACTTTTACTAATTGAACGATACCTGCAGGAAGCTCATCTCCGATGGTGATGTTGAACTTCTTACGTTTGATAGCTGCGTCTAATTCTTTGAACTTTTTCAAATAGTTCATAATCAAGTCGCGAATCATATCATTCTTGTGATTGTCAGTCGTCCACTTGCTTATCTGAATGGTGGTATAATCAACCTCGTTCAACAGTTTGGCAGTAAATTTCGTTCCTTTCGCAATCACTTCCGTACCCAGGAAGTCTTTCACTCCCTGTGAAGTTTTTCCATTAGTCAGGAACAGTAATTTTTCAACCAAAATATTTTTGAGTTTCATTGACTCGTTGTCAAACTCTTCGTCCAATTTCGGAAGAATCGCTTTATCCGTCAATCTCGATTTGCGGCTTTTCAATGCTTTTGAGAAAAGTCTCTTATCAATCACAATTCCTCTTAAAGAAGGAGTTGCTTTTAAAGATGCATCTTTTACATCTCCTGCTTTATCACCGAAAATGGCGCGAAGTAATTTCTCTTCCGGAGAAGGGTCGGATTCTCCTTTCGGAGTAATTTTTCCAATCAGAATATCGCCCGGTTCTACTTGTGCTCCGATACGGATAATTCCGTTTTCGTCCAGGTTGCGGGTAGCATCTTCGCTCACATTCGGGATATCGGCAGTCAGCTCTTCCAAACCGCGTTTGGTTTCGCGCACTTCCAACTGGTATTCGTCCACGTGAACCGAAGTGAATATATCTTCTTTTACCACTTTTTCATTGATAACAATCGCATCCTCGTAGTTGTATCCTTTCCAAGGCATGAACGCTACTAAGAGGTTTTTACCGATTGCCAATTCTCCTTTTTGGGTAGAGTATCCTTCGGTCAGAATTTGTCCGGGTACTACTTTTTCGCCTTTCGTAACAGTCGGACGGAGGTCGATAGTTGTACTTTGATTTGTTTTTCTGAATTTCGGGATTCTGTATTCTTTTACGGCAGACTCAAAACTGGTAAATTCTTCGTCTTCCGAACGATCGTAACGAATTTTGATAACGTTTGCATCTACGAATTCGATTACGCCATCTCTTTCAGCCGTAATTTGTGTACGAGAGTCACGGATCAACTGACCTTCGATGCCTGTACCTACGATCGGCGATTCGCAACGCAACAGCGGAACTGCCTGGCGCATCATGTTTGATCCCATCAGTGCACGGTTAGCATCATCATGCTCCAAAAACGGAATCAATGAAGCTGCAATAGAAGCGATTTGCGTAGGAGCGATGTCCATCAAATCAACTTCTTCCGGACTTACAACAGGATAATCAGCTTCTTTACGAGCTTTTACCTTTTCGTTGATAAAGTCGCCTTTTTCGTCTAACGGGGCATTTCCCTGAGCGATGATTTTACCTTCTTCTTCTTCTGCCGTTAAGTATTGAATTCCTTCTTCGGAAATATCTACTTTCCCATTTTCGACCTTGCGGTAAGGAGTTTCGATAAAACCAAGATCGTTGATTTTCGCATATACGCAAAGGGATGAGATCAAACCGATATTCGGTCCTTCCGGCGTTTCAATCGGACAAAGGCGGCCGTAGTGGGTATAGTGAACGTCACGTACCTCAAAACCAGCACGTTCGCGCGATAAACCTCCGGGACCTAATGCAGACAAACGGCGTTTGTGGGTAATTTCGGCAAGCGGATTGGTTTGATCCATAAATTGAGAGAGAGCGTTAGTTCCGAAAAACGAGTTGATTACCGAAGAAATGGTTTTCGCATTGATCAAGTCAATCGGAGTAAACACCTCGTTATCGCGCACGTTCATTCTTTCGCGGATGGTACGAGCCATACGGGCAAGTCCGATTCCGAACTGGTTGTAAAGCTGTTCGCCCACGGTACGCACGCGACGGTTGCTCAAGTGGTCGATATCATCCACATCTGCTTTTGAATTAATCAATTCAATCAGATACTTGATGATTTCGATAATATCTTCTTTTGTCAAAACTCTTACATCCATATCGGTAGTAAGGTTCAACTTTTTGTTGATACGGTAACGACCCACATCACCTAAGTCGTAACGTTTTTCGGAGAAGAATAATCCGGAGATAATTTCTCTTGCTGCCGGTTCGTCTGCCGGCTCTGCGTTACGAAGTTGGCGATAGATATAATACACAGCCTCTTTTTCCGAGTTGGAAGGGTCTTTTTGCAATGTATTATAAATAATTCCATAATCGGAAAGATTTTGATCTTCCTTGTGAAGCAAAATAGTTTGAACGCCCGATTCGATGATCTCGTCGATGTGGTTGTTGTCCAACACCGTTTCTCGGTCAATGATAATCTCGTTACGCTCGATAGAAACCACCTCGCCTGTATCTTCATCTACAAAATCTTCTACCCAGGTTTTCAGCACGCGCGCCGCCAATTTACGACCAACGACTTTCTTCAAACCGGTTTTGGAAACCTTTACTTCTTCGGCAAGGTTGAAAATTTCGAGGATATTTTTATCGCTTTCATACCCGATAGCACGCAACAGGGTGGTAACGGGAAGTTTTTTCTTACGGTCGATGTATGCGTACATCACGTTGTTGATGTCGGTCGCAAACTCGATCCAGGAGCCTTTGAACGGAATGATGCGGGCGGAATAAAGTTTCGTCCCGTTGGCGTGCATACTCTGTCCGAAGAACACGCCCGGTGAACGGTGTAATTGAGAAACAACAACACGTTCGGCACCGTTGATAACAAAAGTCCCTTTGTCTGTCATGTATGGGATAGGACCCAAATATACATCTTGAATAATCGTCTCGAAATCCTCGTGGTCGGGATCGGTACAATACAGTTTTAACTTTGCCTTGAGGGGCACAGAATATGTCAATCCTCTTTCAATACACTCTTCAATGGTATATCTGGAAGGATCGATATAATAATCCAAAAATTCAAGAATGAAATTATTCCGGGTATCTGCTATCGGGAAATTTTCGGCAAATACCTTGTACATCCCCTCATTCTTTCTTTTTTCAGGGGGAGTATCGAGTTGAAAAAAGTCGTGGAACGACTTTAATTGCACTTCAAGAAAATCAGGATATTCCTGTTGATTCTTGATTGATGCAAAGTTTATTCTTTGTTTTTCGGTTTGTAAAGACATTTATCGGAGGATTAATTGAACTTAAAAAATGAATAAGACGCAAAAAGGTTTAGAACCCCGATAAAAAAGGTTCTAAACCAAAATCCTGATAATCAGGGATTTTTATTTAAGTTCAACTTCGGCTCCGCCTTCTTCAAGTTGTTTCTTAAGTCCTTCTGCATCTGCTTTTGCAAGACCTTCTTTGATTGCGCTTGGAGCTCCGTCAACTAAATCTTTAGCTTCTTTCAATCCAAGACCTGTTAATTCTTTTACTAATTTAACGATTGCAAGTTTGTTTGCACCTGCTGATTTCAGAATCACATCGAAAGATGATTTTTCTTCAACTGCCGGAGCAGCAGCAGCGGGACCAGCAGCAACAGCAACAGCTGCAGCAGCAGGTTCAATACCGTATTCGTTTTTCAAAATTTCTGCAAGTTCGTTAACTTCTTTTACTGTCAAGTTAACCAATTGTTCTGCGAAAGCTTTCAAATCTGCCATTTTATTTTTGTTTTAGAAAATTTTTGTAATTTGTTTGTTTAAATAATTATCTTTCAGAGAGTGTTTTCAACACGCCGTGAATAGTAGTACCTCCTGACTGGAGTGCTGAAATAACATTCTTAGCAGGCGATTGCAACATATTGATAATATCGCCGATAAGTTGTTCTTTGCTCTTGATAGCAACCAACGCGTCTAATTGATCTGCTCCTACATAGAAACTTTCTTCTACAAAAGCTGCTTTTAAAACAGGTTTCCCTGCTTTATTTTTTTTGCTGAATTCTTTGATTAATTTAGCAGGCGCGTTATTTGTGTTGGAAAGAATAAGAGCTGTTGGACCTGCCAATGCAGCGAACAAGGGAGAGAAATCTCCTTTTTGTTCCAACGCTTTTTTCAGTAACGTATTTTTTACTACGACTAACTTAATATCTTCTTTGAAACAAGTTTTTCTAAGTTCGCTTGTATCGGCTGCATTTAAATCTGCAGCGTCTGCAATGTAGAAATGCTTGTATTCTTCGAGAGTTACCTTTATTTGTTCTATGATAGCGTTTTTATCTTCCTTTTTCATGTCTTTAATCTTTTAATTAAATTTCATCAACTGATTTAGGGTCAATTTTAATACCCGGACTCATTGTACTTGAAAGATAAATACTCTTTACATATACACCTTTAGCAGCGGTTGGTTTCAGTTTAATCAATGTATTGATAAATTCTTTGGCATTGTCGAAAATTTGTTCGGGAGCAAAAGATGCTTTTCCTACCGAAGTATGCACGATACCGAATTTGTCAACTTTGAAGTCGATTTTACCTTGTTTAACCTCTTTTACCGCTTTTGCCACATCGTTGGTAACTGTACCGCTTTTTGGGTTCGGCATCAATCCGCGAGGACCCAATACACGACCTAAAGCACCGATTTTACCCATAATGGCAGGCATTGTAATGATCACATCAACATCTGTCCATCCGCCTTTGATCTTTTCGATATACTCGTCAAGACCTACATAGTCGGCTCCTGCAGCTTTTGCATCGGCTTCCATGTCAGGCGTACATAATACCAGCACCCTGATTTCTTTACCTGTACCGTGAGGCAGAGATACTACACCTCTTACCATCTGGTTGGCTTTACGAGGGTCTACGCCCAAGCGAACGTCAACATCTACAGAGGCATCAAATTTGGTCAAAGTAACTTCTTTTACCAACTTAGACGCTTCTTTTAGAGAGTAAGATTTCCCTTCTTCAATCTTCTCTAAAGCTAACTTTTGTTTTTTTGTAAGTTTACCCATTTTCAATTGAAGTTTTTATTGTTTTGTACCAGGGAACTCTCCTTTGACGGTAATACCCATACTTCTTGCTGTTCCGGCAACCATTGTCATAGCTGCATCAACAGTGAAACAGTTTAAGTCAACCATTTTGTCTTCCGCGATTGCTTTTACTTGATCCCAAGTAATTTCAGCAATTTTCTTACGGTTTGGCTCAGCCGATCCGCTTTTCGATTTTGTTATTTCTAACAACTGAATTGCAACCGGAGGAGTTTTAACGACAAATTCAAAAGACTTATCCGTGAAGTACGTGATAACCACAGGTAATACTTTGCCTGCTTTCTCTTGGGTTCTGGCATTAAATTGCTTGCAAAAATCCATGATGTTAATCCCCTTGGAACCCAAAGCAGGTCCTACCGGAGGTGATGGATTTGCAGCGCCACCTTTTATCTGTAATTTGATAAGTCCAGCAACTTCTTTAGCCATTTTTGTTTTTGATTTTTATTGTATAGAAAAAACAAAGAGGTCTGGTACGTAACTACCGACTACTCTTTTTCAACTTGCATAAAGCCCAATTCGAGCGGAGTTTTCCGTCCGAATATCTTGACCATTACCTTCAGTTTTTTACGTTCATTGTTTACCTCTTCGATTATTCCGCTAAAGCCGCTGAATGGTCCGAATGCCACCTTCACTGTCTCTCCTACGAAGAATGGAATATTGATTTCCTCCGCAGAGTCCTGCAATTCATCCACTTTTCCTAAGATGCGGTTTACTTCGCTTGGACGTAAGGGAACCGGATCATTCGACTTTTTGGAACCATCTCCCAAAAAACCGATCACGTTAGGAATGTTTTTCAACTCGTGAGCAACTTCCCCGACAAGATTGGCTTCAATCAACACATAACCCGGCAAATAACTTCTTTCTTTGGAAATTTTTTTGCCGTTCCGAATCTGGTAAACTTTCTCAGTTGGAATCAATACCTGAGAAACGTGTTGACCAAGATCCGTATTCCTGATTTGTGCTTCAAGATATTCACGAACTTTGCTCTCTTTTCCGCTAATGGCACGTAAAACATACCATTTTTTGTTAGTCTCAGACATTTTTCCTTCTTTTTAGAATAATAAACCGTAGATAAAATTCATAAGCGTTT
This sequence comes from Prevotellaceae bacterium, assembly GCA_031271815.1. Lineage (GTDB taxonomy): Bacteria > Bacteroidota > Bacteroidia > Bacteroidales > Paludibacteraceae > RGIG9379. The sequence goes on from JAISVA010000005.1 coordinate 117,759, forward strand.
CGATCGTTTTATCTATCGAAAACACTACCAATGCAATAATTATGGAAGCAACAAGAACTACTATTGCACTGTTAGTCAACTCGCTTTTTGTTGGCCAAGAAACTTTATGGACAAGCTCGTCGTATGATTCTTTGATGTAATTTACTACTGTATTCATCTTTTTTTTGTTTTGGCACGGGCGGAGAGGCTCGAACTCCCGACACCCGGTTTTGGAGACCGGTGCTCTACCAACTGAGCTACGCCCGTAATTAATGAAGAATTAAGAGTGAAAAACTATGAATGAACAAGAAATTCATTGAATAATTCTTCATTCTTCATTCTTCATTCTTCATTTTATTCAATGATTTCAGTGATCTGACCTGCACCCACTGTACGTCCACCTTCGCGGATAGCGAAACGTAAACCTACGCTACAAGCTACCGGATAGATAAGTTCTACAGTGATTGTCAAGTTATCGCCCGGCATAACCATTTCAGTTCCTTCCGGTAAGGAAATTTCACCGGTTACGTCCAATGTACGGATATAGAACTGAGGACGGTATTTGTTATGGAATGGCGTGTGACGACCACCTTCTTCTTTTTTCAAGATATATACCTCAGCTTTGAATTTTGTGTGAGGAGTAACTTTACCCGGGTGGGTAATTACCATACCGCGTTTGATTTCGTTTTTGTCGATACCGCGAAGCAATAAACCTACGTTATCTCCTGCTTGTCCTTCGTCCAAAATCTTACGGAACATTTCAACACCGGTGACAACCGATTTTTTAGCTTCTGAACCGAGACCGATAATTTGAACTTCTTCACCCGTTTTGATGATACCTGTTTCGATACGACCTGTTGCTACGGTACCACGACCTGTGATAGAGAACACGTCTTCAACCGGCATCAGGAACGGTTTGTCAACTTCACGCGGAGGAAGTGGAATCCAAGTATCGCAAGCTTCCATCAATTCCATGATTTTTTCTTCCCACTGAACTTCTCCATTCAATCCGCCAAGTGCAGATCCACGAATGATAGGAGTATTGTCGCCATCGAAGTTATAGAAAGAAAGCAATTCGCGCATTTCCATTTCTACCAAATCCAACATTTCGGCGTCATCAACAGAGTCGCATTTGTTCATGAAAACAACAATTTTCGGAACGTTTACCTGACGAGCCAAAAGGATGTGCTCGCGAGTTTGCGGCATCGGACCGTCAGTAGCAGCTACTACGATGATAGCGCCGTCCATTTGAGCAGCACCGGTTACCATGTTTTTAACGTAGTCGGCGTGTCCCGGACAGTCAACGTGTGCATAGTGACGATTAGCTGTTTCGTATTCAACGTGTGAAGTATTGATTGTGATACCACGCTCTTTTTCTTCCGGCGCGTTGTCAATTGTCGCGAAATCTCTTTTTTCAGACAGACCTTTTTTTGCCAATACAGTTGTAATAGCAGCAGTCAAGGTAGTCTTTCCGTGGTCAACGTGACCAATTGTACCGATGTTAACATGCGGTTTGGTCCTTTTAAATTGTTCCTTTGCCATAACTGAAAATTTTTTAATATATTAATGTTATTATATTCGTTCCATTTGAGCCGATGACGGGACTTGAACCCGTGACCTCTTCCTTACCAAGGAAGTGCTCTACCGCTGAGCTACATTGGCAAAAACTTGAGCGGGAGACGGGGTTCAAACCCGCGACCCTCAGCTTGGAAGGCTGATGCTCTATCGACTGAGCTACTCCCGCAAATTTAATGAAGAATTAAGAGTGAATCATGAAGAATTTTGTGCTCTTGGATTCTTCATTCTTAATTTTTGTGGGCGAAGATGGATTCGAACCACCGAAGACGTACGTCAGCAGATTTACAGTCTGCCCCATTTGGCCACTCTGGTATTCGCCCTTTTTAAGGAAGAATTAAGAGTGAATAATGAAGAATTTTCTTCGCATCATATCTTCATTCTTAATTTTTCGTTCTTCATTTATTTCCGAGCCTCTTGTCGGATTCGAACCAACGACCCCGAGATTACAAATCACGTGCTCTGGCCAACTGAGCTAAAGAGGCGTTTTCGCTAAAACTTAAAAGCCGTTTCAAGAAAGCGTTATTTGAAACGGCTTGCAAATTTAGACATTTTTTTTTATTTGCAAAAGTTTTAAGCGTTTTTTTCTTTATTTCTTTTAAATATCCCGGAAACTTTTGATTCTCACTTATAAAACGATTCCAGTAAACCGGTGCAAGCATCCTCCAGCAGGTCTAAAACCAGTTCAAATCCGGCTGTGCCACCATAATATGGATCAGGAATGTGCGTGTAATTGTATTTTTTTGAATATTCGGTCATTTGCCGGATCTTGGATTTGTGTTCAGCCGTTAATGCGCAGTCGTTCAAATCGTCGATGTTCGAATCGTCCATTCCGATAATTAAATCAAACCGGTCAAAATCGTCTATTTTTACCTGACGCGAGATAGACGTTGCTTCATATCCCCTTCGTGCAGCGTGTTGTCGCATACGCGAATCGGCTTTTTCACCCTGGTGAACGCTTAGTATTCCGGCGGAGTCTATTTCAAAGTTTGCCGACAAGCCGCGCTCTTCTATCTGTTTTTTCATCACTGCTTCGGCAGCCGGTGAACGGCAGATATTTCCGAGGCAGACGAAAAGTATTTTGCGCTTCATTTTGTTCTAATTATTACTGTTCGGTTTTTTACGGGGTTTATTCCTTTGGCGATTATCCGGTCTTTTTCCCGCTCCGTAGCGCGGTTTCCCTCCTTTTTTTGAAGAGAAGCGTTTTTCGGGAAATGCTTTCGGGTTGTATGCAGGAGCTTCTCCTAACTGTTCGGGTACGGGAAGTTTAGCAATGGTTTTTTCTAAAAACTCTTCAATTCTTGCAAATTTTCCTTGTTCCCGTTCCGAAACGAAAGTAAGTCCGGTTCCATCTTTTTGAGCACGTGCAGTGCGTCCAATCCGGTGAATATAATCCTCGGCGTCGTGCGGCACGTCGTAGTTAATCACAATGTCCACATTTTCAATATCAATCCCACGCGAAACGATGTCGGTAGCTACGAGGATGTTTATTTTTCCGTTTTTGAAGTCAAGCATCACGGAATCTCTTTCGCTTTGACCTAAGTCGGAGTGCATTTCTCCTACCGACAAGCCAAGTCGCTTAAGCGTTTTGTAAACCTCTTTTACTTTCAGTTTGGACGACGAAAAAATAATTACCTTATCGTGCTTTCTTTCGTCAAAAAGAGTTTGGATAATTCCGATTTTCTGCGTTTCGTGGCATATATAAGCGGCTTGTACAATTTTTTCCGCCGGTTTGGAAACGGCAATGTTTACAAAAACAGGTTCCTGAAGAATATTTTGCGCTAATTTTTTTATTTTTTCAGGCATCGTTGCCGAAAAGAGAATCGTTTGTCTTTCTTTTGGTAACTTTTTGACAATTTGTATAATGTCGTCGTAAAAGCCCATGTCCAGCATACGGTCGGCTTCGTCAAGAATGAAATAGCTCACTTTCGAAAAATCAACGTTTTCCATGCTGATGTGCGAAATTAACCGACCCGGAGTTGCTACTACAAAGTCGGCACCGAGCTGCATCGCTTTTTTCTGTTGATCCCATGCAGTCGCGTCATTTCCGCCATATACGGCGACGGAAGAGACGGGAAGGAAATAGGAAAATCCTTCCAGCTGCTGGTCTATTTGTTGCGCCAGCTCGCGCGTGGGCGACATAATAATGGCATTTACCGAATTAGAATCGTGCGGTTCTTTGATCATTTTGTTCAGCAACGGTAATAAATAGGCAGCTGTCTTTCCGGTTCCGGTCTGTGCACACGCAATAATGTCGCGGCCTTCCATGATAATCGGAATGGCTTTCTCCTGTACCGGTGTCATCTCTTTGAAATTCATGGCAACCAAGCCGTCCATGAGCGATTCTTCAAATCCTAATTCTTCAAATTTCATATATTATTTTTTTTAAAGCGCAAATATACAAAAAAGAGATCACAAAAATTAGTGACCTCTTTTTTATCTGTTATTTATGGCTTTTTATTTCTTAACCAGCTTGTTGGAATAAACTTCTTTGTCAATCTTCAAGCGGATGATGTAGTTTCCGGCAGCGATGTCGGATGCACTTGCATTATAAACGTAATCGCTTTTTTCGAGCTTTCCGCTTACGATTTGCTTAACGGTTTTACCTGACATATCAACGAGGTCAATCTCTACTTTTGCGTTTTTGCGCAAGGAGAGAGCAATGCGAAGGTCATTTTCAAATGGATTCGGCGATACGCTGTACTCGAAATTTTCGATAAGCGTATTTCCTTTTTCGCTTATGATTTCTTTTCCGGATTCTCCGAATTGAAGTGCAGGCGTTTCATAATAAGCCTCTTTGGTTTTGTTACTGCAAGCGCATTTGCAATCGGTTTTAATTTCGGTTTCCAGCACAATTAATACCGGATAGCGAACTCCTTCTGCGAAATATTGATAGCGGATGCTGCTTATCTGATATTCTTCGTTGCTGCCGCCAATATTTTGGAATGTTTGATTGTATTTTTTTTCTACTTTTACACGGAGAACATTTTTGTAAACGTTTCCGTCGGGTAAAAGCAATGTTCCCGTAGCGTCGGCTTGCGTGGTATAGGTTCCCTTAATCGACTCTTCTTTGCCGCTATTCAGATAAGAATAGACGCCATCCATAATACCTTCTACCTTTTCACCATAATAGAATGGAAATTTAAGATCAACAATCGGCTCGTTGAAACGGATTTTTACCGATGAATTTTCCAACCCCCAATACATTTTTTGCGTTTTGCTGATTTCAAAGAGGGTGTTTTTTACGCCGCCTTCATCGCAAATCAGATTCAGGTTTTTGTTATTCGTAACGGCTCTGTTTTCTGCCTGGCGTAGTGTCATACCTTCTTTCAGCTCTTTTGATTGGGAAAAATCCCATATTAAACCGGTTCCGCCTTTGCCCGGATCCTGATATTCCATTTGTTTCAAATTGCGGACATCTCCCGCACGCAACGCATTACAATCGTAAGTAACGCTCTGAGCAAAGATGTTTGCAGCGGCAAATAGAGACAATGCTAATGTGTATATTTTTTTCATTTTTGTGGATATTTAAAGATTTTACAAATTTAGTTGCTACGATATGCCACAAACATATATCTTTTTTTTGAGATTTCATTGCATGAAAAGGTTAAAATTTAGCTGCATATTTTAATACTTTAGTTATTCTGCCGGTTAAGCCATTCTTTATTAAAATAAAAGAGGAGATATAAGTTCGAATAAATGACAGTACAAACTTCAGATTAACATTTAATGCGAATCAGGTGTTGAGGAATTGAATTTAGGAATTTAGGAATGAAGAAATTGAAGAATGAAGGAATGTTGCAATGGAATAAATCAGATTCAAACCCGCAACTTGAATTTAATTAGAAGAAATGTAGATTTCTGCTTTGATTTTTACAAGCAGGTTCTTCGTATTATAAAAAATAACAATTTCGTTTAATTAATTTTTCCATAACAACTGTTTCATAAAGAAAATGAGAAGAAGTTTTAATTAAATAAAATTAAAAGATTCGTTGTTTTTTGCCAATTTATATTTTTTGTATATATAATATATATATCTTTGCAATGTTGTTTTCGAATTGTTTTTTGTATAAACTGTTTTGAATTTTAACAAAAACGTTTCTGCAGCTGTAATAATTGCTTTATTTAAAAATTTGAAATAAGAGTAAATTGTCAGACAGATTCTGCGGAAATATAATGGTAATATATACAGAGGTGATATTACTGGTGATGAATAGGAAGGTGAGATTATTAATATAGTAAAAAAGCTTGCATTTAATCGTTATAATCATAGTGAAAAACAGTTTAAAGCTATTATCTTTGCAAGATTTAATCTTATCTATAATATTTTGAAAGTACAAATAATAATTCTGAAATAAATTAATTATAATAATCTTGTTTCACATATAATTTTATAACGAACTCTTAATTTTAAACACCACAACATTGTAATTGTAAACATAAGGCATAGAATATGCACAATTTAATCTAATTTATAAATATCAAAATTTTTTATGCAATGAATAAAATTTTCAAATACATTGACGATTTTGTGGATGAGTATCGTATTCCTTTTACTATGTATATTTCAGGTTTCAAACACCATGAAATTGCCGAAGAAATGGACATACCTGTTGGTACGGTAAAAAGTCGTATTTTCTTTGTTCGTAAAAAACTGCAAGAAGCCCTGGCGGTAGAATAAGCTAAAATAAAACAGCTACCGGTGAAAAATTTATTAGTCATCTATTACTCGCAAACAGGACGTTTAAAGGAGATTATCTCAAATTTTGTAAAATCATGGAACGGTTTCTTTAACATTGATTTTGTAGAAATTAAATGTGATGCTATTCCTTTCCCGATGAGTTACAGGCAATTTTTTGACGTTTTTCCCGAATCGGTTCTTAAACTGCCTGCGAAAATAGATTATACCATTCAGGACAAAGAGTATGATTGCATTGTGTTCGGATTTCAACCATGGTTTCTGCATACTTCGATTCCGATTAACAGCTTTATGCAGACGGACGATTTTAAAAAACTGGTTAAAAAAACAGTTATCCTGGTTTCCGACTCAAGAAATACATGGAGAAACAGCTTAAATGAAGTAATTACCGAGGTCGAAAAAAATGGCGGAAATCTTAAAGGTTCATTCATTTTCCGGGACACGGCAAAAAACCGCCGCGGATTTTTCTCCCTGTACAACTGGCTGTCCGGGAAGAAAAAGCGGATAGAGAAAGCATCGTCGACTGGCGGCATTTCTCAAGAGATTATAGATTCGGCAAGTATTTACGGAGCAAAAGCACTGGAAGCCTTGAATGGAGAAAACCGCGTTTATTGCGTAATACCGCACGTTGACGAAGAAATTACATCCATAAAATACGAACAATACGCTATTGACAAATACCTTAAATGGGCAAAATTCATCCGCAAAAACAACTTCAAGCATCGAAAATTTAAACTGCTTTTATTTAAAATATGGCTGTTGTTCATGTTTTTTGTTATGAGTCCGCATATTTCCAATAAAACAAAAGAATAGTGTCAGTTACTTAATTTCGACAAATTAAAAAATATATGAGAAGAGAAGTTTTTATTAACAAAGTGGCTAAATTTTTGCCCAACAATCCGGTAAACAATGATGATATAGAAAAACGGCTGGGCTTAATCGGAGGCAAAGCATCCCGTGTAAAAAGCATAATCCTGAGGCAAAACAAGATTAAGACAAGGTATTATGCAATAGATGAATCGGGAAGGTTTACTCATACCAACGCCCAGATAACAGCAAATGCCGTTCGGGAGCTATTTAAAACCGGCAAGTATGCAATGAAGGATATGCAGCTGTTATGTTGCGCCACAGCAAGTCCTGATCAAATGATGCCCTCTCATGCCTCGATGGTTCACGGAGAATTATGCGACGCGCCTGCTATGGAAATTATGTCTGCCGCAGGCGTCTGTTGCAGTTCGAGTATCGCTTTAAAATATGGATATATCTCCATCTTGTCGGGAAATGCTTCGAATGCAATCTGTACCGGTTCCGAATTGGCTTCTCCTTTCCTGACGGCCAAAAATTTCGAGGCTGAATACGAAAAGATGGAAGAACTGGAGAAAAATCCCGTCATTGCCTTTGAAAAAGACTTTTTACGTTTTATGTTATCCGACGGAGCGGGTGCATGCCTGCTCTCCGATGTTCCGAATAGAAACGGCATCTCATTGAAAATCGAATGTATAGAAACGATTTCATTTGCTAACGAACTAAAAGCCTGTATGTATCAGGGAGCGGACAAAAACGAGGAGGGAGATTTAATCAGCTGGAAAATGTTTGAGGAAAAAGAGTGGCTTGACAGGTCTATTTTCGCAATCAAACAGGATGTTCGTTATCTGGACGCCCACGTTGTTCAAAAGGCGGTGCAACATATTCTTAATTCATTAGCCAAAAACAATATAACGCCGGATGAAATTAATTTTATACTGCCCCACATTTCGTCTATGTATTTTTGTGAAAAGCTGAAAAAAGCGCTGATCGAAGCCGGTTCGCCGTTCGCGGATGAAAAATGGTTCATCAATTTACCGGAAGTTGGCAACGTCGGTTCGGCCTCCATGTACCTGATGCTGGAACAACTGTTTAACTCCGGACACTTGAAGCCGGGTCAAAAGCTTTTTGTATTTAATCCCGAAAGCGGTAGATTTTCTTACTCGGCAGCGCTGTTCACGGTTGTTTAGGAATTCAGGAGTTCAGTTGTGAATATTTAACCGCAATGAATGAGTGTTTAAAATATGAACTTCATCGTGTTCATTACGAAAAAACATTGCGGCAAATGCGTTTATTGTTTTCTATTGGCTGTAGTTTATAAAATAGAGTTGTAATCTTTATGAATTTCCTTGATACTGTCTGTATACGAAGGTTTTCGTAAATATTTGTAGATTGCAAGTCTATTTTAAACTACAGCCTTTTCTTAACTTAATAACATTGGTCACACAGTAGCGGTATGGGATAAAACGGCAAAAGAGGAAATTTCAAACTTTTAAACCTGTCGGGTCTTGAAAACCTGACAGGTTTTTATTATTTTTGTAAACCGAATGTAGAATTTAATATTAAATTTTCCCGGATGAAATCATTAAAATTCTTCCCGCTTTATTTATTAATAGTTTTCTTGGAATGCACACACCTGCACCTTCAAGCTCAGCTTTATTACAACGACCTTTGTACAAACAGGGCTTCCGGATTGCCTACACCTGCCGGAGACCGGCTGATACGTGCAAATAACCGGCAGGAAGAGTTTAATGTCAGGCAACCTGTTGTCGGGTTTGAAGAAGGCGGTCCGCTGCTTCATGACACAATAACCGTAAACCTTAGAGCCGTTTATCCGGCGGAAAGCGGTGAATCCGTCAACGACACGATCCGGGTTACTCCCTGTCAAACGTACTTTATTGCGGATATTCTCGCCAACGATCTACTCCCTTGTTCCAATCCGGAAATACGCATTTTGGACGGAACTTTTCCTTATACTCAAACCGGGTTGGAAAGTAATAATTCGCTGTATTATTTGCCTAATTTTGATATTAACAACCATTATTACGGGAAGACGGATTCCGTTCGTTATTCCGTTACCTGCGATTCGGAAGTAATAGATACCGCCTGGGTATTTTTTCAATATCCTCCTTCTTTGGATCCGTGGCTTGAATTTGAAACCAGGCTCGATAAAACCTGCTTTGCAGTTGGCGACACCATTATGGAGGAAATTCTGCTGCACTTTCACGATCCTCTAAATTGCAACACGCTTAATACGATTTATTTCGACTATACACTGTCTTCCTCAATGGCGACCTTCGCCGGATTTGATTACTCCTATTCAATAATAGACGATTTCACGGGCGTGTTCAATATCTATTATAAAGTGTTGACGATAAACAGCGGATATGAAAATACATCTGTAATGCCTTCCGGTATTTTCGGATACAGTCCTTATTGGCGATATTACCGCTTGAACGGCGATTCCATTTCCGGATTCTCGATTTGTGAAGAAGTAACGACAACAGATTGTGATGTGCTAACCTTTCCGGTTACACACGCCAATGCGGCGAATTATCGCCTGATACAGCGTGCGCAATTACCCGGTGCGGAGGATGCGATTTCGCAAAACGGCATCTTCTCCTATATTTCACCCAACGTGTCGGGCATTTCAAGAGATTCGGTCAGGTATGAAGTGGAATTGCGAAACGGAACTACTTCAAGCGGAATGATTTACATCAACATCCTCCCTTGCATCGACTCCGTTCGGATTGAGTCAACGATGAACGAAGAGTGTAATTTCGATTCCTGCAAGTACGATGGCCCTTCGATTCTGATTAACGAAGTAATTATCACCCCAACCGAGTACGACGGCGCTATTTATGGCTATCAATGTGACCCGGGAGAACTGAAAGGCGGCGAGTGGATTGAACTCTACAACCCCGACAGGTGTAATCCGGTGGATATTTCGGGCTACTTTCTTGGAAATTCGACATCCGACTCGCCCAATTGCTCGTATATTTTTAATCGCGACATCGGTGGCGGGTTCCTTATTCCCGAAGGGACAATTATTCCGCCTATGGGATTCTGTGTCCTCAGAGGCGAAAGGGCGGCAAAAGTCGATTCGGTCCGCTTAATTGAAAACGGCGGAAACACATTTGTCATCAACCTGGTAGATCATTTCGACCGTTTTTGTCTTGACCCTACCGGAAATCGTTTCTGGCTGCCGAATGCCGGTGGTTGGTTCGGCTTCTACGACCGCGACGGGGTGCCGCAGGATGCAATCTACTGGGGCGCAGACGGTGAAAATATTTGTGCGGACTGTACTCCCTGTAATCCGCAAATGGCAGGCTATTTTTCAGGCGATTTGGTTGCACTCAATGATTTTCCTGCCGACCGTAAAACGCGTGTCAGCAACGTAGCCAATGCTGGTATATGGGCGGGCAACACGCCAAAACGGCAACCGGACGGAGGCGCATGGACTTTCAACGACTTTACTCCGCCGACGCTGGGCTATTGTAACGGCATCTGTAATACCCGTACCGACAGCGAGTGTTCCGGTACGGCAAGTGCACTGGCTTTCGGAGGTTCGGGCTCTTTCTCTTACCAGTGGGACGATCCCCGGCAACAGACTGCCGAAACCGCTACCGGATTGTGCGAAGGAGTTTACTATTGCACAGTCACTGACAACAATACAGGATTGACGCGGATAGCGCGTGCCGTCATAACAAATAATCCGGATAACTGTCCGGAAGTCAAGGCGGTGAGCGACACGTTTTTTGTCCGTTCCTGCCGCGACACAACGCTTCGTATCCCGCTGTTGAAAAATGATGCTTATACTTGCGATGAGCCGGAAGTTTCATTCATGTCCGCACTCTCACTGTTGGGCAGTACGGGAGAATTTGTAAACGACACGCTGATATTCCGGTTCCGGAACGTAAGCGGAAAAGATTCGCTGCAATACAAAATCATGTGCGACGGAACAAAGCCGGCGATTGACAGCGCATGGGTTTTTATCGAGATAAAAAGGGATACAATACGTACCGGTTTGCAGGAAAAAAGAATCTGTAAGGGCGACAGTATTCTGTTTGGTGGCATATATCGCTATGAAACAGGTATATATACAGATACTGTTCCGTTAGTTGCAACCGGCTGCGACAGCATTGTTACGCTTACGCTCACGATTATCGAACCTGTTTATTTTGCCTGTAATGACAGCATCTGCAAAGGCCGTAACTACAATTTTAACGGTCGGCTATTGAATGAAGCCGGCGTGTATACGGATACCATACCGTCAATCGTAACCGGTTGCGACAGCATTGTTACGCTCACGCTTGCAGTCATCGACCCTGTTTATTCTGCTTACAATGACAGCATCTGTCAAGGTCGCAATTATGATTTTAACGGTCAGCTATTGAATGAAGCCGGCGTGTATGCGGATACCGTACCGTCAATCGCAACCGGTTGCGACAGCATTATTATACTTACGCTTTCTGTTATTGAACCGGTTTCCTATTCCTACGAACACAGCATTTGCGAAAATCGAACTTATGATTTTAACGGACAGCTATTGAATAAAACCGGAGTGTACACCGCAACGGTAATTTCCGAAGTTACCGGTTGCGACAGCATCGTTACGTTGTATTTAACGGTTAATCCGGTTTGGAATCAGTCGGAATACGCAACTATCTGCGTATCGCAACTGCCTTATACCTGGCGCGACACGACTTTCGCGGAGGGTACGACAAGCAGCACGTTTGTGTTCAATCGCGCCACGGCGGGCGGTTGCGACAGCATTGTTACGTTTCATCTGGATGTACAGGATTTTTCACGCATTACGCTCACTTCCGATAAGTACGTCTGCCAGGACGGCGAACAGGAAATCCCGCTGACTGCAAAGGTCGAAACCGGGAATCCTTCCGAAATAGAGTGGTTTGACGGAAGTCGGACGCCAATACAAACAGACGGAACAAGTTTGAAATGGGTGATGCCGCTGGAACACGAATCAACCTATTGGGCGTATGCCATAGATTTGGTGTGCGGAAATTCGCCACAAGCCTACACTACGGTATATCTGACAAACAAAGTATATTTGTTTCTAAGCGCCGATACGGCGAAAGTCCAAATCGGCGACAAGGTGACGCTGACGGTTACTCCAACCAACCATGAACATGGAACTTACCGCTGGTATGACGCTATTACCGGAAAATTGCTCGGCGAAACAGTCGATAATACATTTACCTTCACAATGAATCGTGCGGGCAATTATGCTTTTTATGTACTCACGGACAACGGCTATTGCCCGGAAGCAGAATCAAAGGATCCGGCAATGATTACTGTTGCCGATTATTTTATGATTCCGAATATCATTACACCGTATAATAAGAATGGCATGAACGACTCTTTTATGACTCCGCGCGAGGGCAGACCGGGTTACAGAGTGGAAATTTACAATCGTTACCAGCAAAAAATATTTGAGGATGAAAACGGTTGGAATGGAACATACAGGGGTAAATTAGCCGAACCCGGTACATATTATTATCGCATTTTTATGAAAGACGGACGTGTACTTAAGGGAACTGTAGAAGTAGCAAAATTTTAAAAATAGATGGAAATGAAAAAAATATTAATTTTCGCATGTTGGCTGGCAGGAAGCGCTGTGATTTTCGCAGGGGATGAAGCCGTGGAAGGCTTCGTTTTCAGGGACAAAAAAGCAGTTCCCGGATTAGTAATAACAAACTCCGTAAATGATAAAACGGAAAAAACCAACCGGAAAGGATATTTCAGGATAAAAGGCCTTTCGACTGAAAGCGATACGATTTCCGTATCGGGACTTATTGATATGGAAACATTGATTATTCCGCTGTGGGGAGCCAATCAGATAAAAATCCGGCAAACGGGCGACTCTGTGTTTGTTGAGCGCGACAGGAAGAAGGCGCCGCCTTCATCGGCTTACGGCGGAACAATCGTTACCCGCGAAGCGTTGGAACTGACAGGTGAAATAAACCTGTTGAGAGCGATTTCACGTAAAGTACCCGGTGTGGAATATGCAAACGAAAATCTGATAATAAGAGGTTTAAATTCCATTAATTCAAGTGTTTATCCACTCTATATTTTGGACGGAGTGGAAACTTCACAAGTCGCCTTTTTGACCGTAATGGAAGTGGAAACGGTAGAAGTTCTGAAAGATGCCTCCACCTCGATGTTCGGCGTCAGAGGCGGAAATGGCGTAGTTATTATTAACCGGAAGAAATGAAGGTACCGGTCGGAAATGTAGTGACATACAAAAAAGAGACTCTTGAAAGTCCACGAATTACACGAATTAACACGACATTAATCGCTGAATTACCTGCAATTTACAATTTTGCAACACAATTATAAACTACAGCTCTTTTGCAAATTAAACACTTTGTGTAATTCGTGGACTTTCAGGCAGCCTCCGTCATTGCACACCAGTGACAGATAATGCCTGAATTCAATCACAGCCATTTCTCCTTCCGGTACCATTCAATACATTCGCGCAAACCTTGTTGCAAATGATAATCCGGTTCAAAACCGAGGTCTTTGTTCAACGCGCCGACTTCGCATTTCCAGTTCAATGCCGAAAGAATGCTGTACTTGTCCTTGTTAAGCGTCGGCGTTTTGCCAAACCAGCCACCAACCGTATCCAACGAATAGGCAAGCGCCTTTACCAGCATACAGGGTACCTTCACCGGAATTGCCCACTTGATGCCCAATTCCTTTTTGACTAAATCGGCATATTCGTCCGAAGTCCAGACATCTCCGTCGGCTACAAAGTAGGCTTTCCCGATGGCTTTTTTCTCGATGGAAAGAAAAATTGCCTTTACCAGGTCCTTTACATAAATGAAGGTAATGTACTGAGGTTTGAAACCGATAGCCGGATTTAAGTGTCTCTGCAACGTTTGCAGCATCACGAAATAATCCTTTTCGCGCGGTCCGTAAACGCCCGTCGGACGAAGAATGGTGTAGGGGAAACCGGGCAGGGATTGAATAAATTCCTCTGCCTTCAACTTACTCTTTCCATATAAAGTATCCGGTACAGGAACGTCATTCAGCTTGATTTCTTCTAATGAAGCCGGATTCCCCGAACCGAAAGCAGAAAGACTGCTCATGTAAACAAACTGTTCGGGAACCATGTCGGCCTCTTGAAGGGCCAGAATGAAATTGCGGGTGTAATCGAAATTTACACGGTCAAAATCGCTCTTATTCTCACATTTAGTCAATCCCATATTGTGGATAATGACGTCCCATTTCCCGTGCTGAGCTTTTTGTCCGGTCAGCATTCCGACCATTTTCTCCTTGTCGGAGTAAGGCAAGTCAATTGTTTTAATCGCTGAATCCGGCAAAAATTTCATGCTGCTCGTTTTGCGCACGCCTGCCCACGTTTCATTGCCTCTTTTCAAGGATTCTTCGACGATAAAACTTCCGATAAATCCGGTTGCGCCGGTTATTAATATTTTCATACGTAAATATTTTATTTTTAACATTAAGGACGTATGCAACCCGCAGGCATTTTTATTTTCTTCAGTGAACATTCGTTCATGCGGGTTTCATTTTTTAATAAAAATAGTTCCAATGGGTAAAGGTACAATATTTCTAATATTCTTAATCAAAAAAATTTCCCCTCCTGATATTTTTATTCAACTCACCTGCAAAGTTAAATGGCAAATTGATGAGTTTGAACTGTTTGCCATTTTGTGTCATAACCTCATCAATGGAAATATTCTATTTTTTATTTCAAATCGAGGGTCAATCCGTTTTTTCGCTTTACCTTGTCCGCCGTTTGGGTATAAAAGTACAATATTTTTCTTTTTGAATGCCGTAAATTTTAAAAATCAATTTACCTTCGCAGGAAGAAAAAACAAGCAAGAAGAAATGATTAGGAAATGCACGGATTATGACGAAAAATTTTTTCTACATTGACAAAAATCAGATAACTGTCGTTAAAGGGATTGCTATTATTATGATCGTACTGCATAATTTTCTGCACTGGACAAATTCGATTGGTGAAAATGAGTTGGAATATAATGTTACGCGCCTGAATAGTCTGTATGAAAGCATTCTATCAAATCCGGCTTTTATTTTGAGCGGATTGTTTACCTATTTCGGACATTTCGGCGTGCAGCTTTTTGTTTTTGTCAGCGCCTACGGATTGACGAAAAAATACTTGAAAGCCAATGAAAATATTCATTACAAAGAATTTATCCTGTCCCGTTTTTTGAAAATCTATTCTTTGGTGCTGGTGGGATTGTCCGTAATGTTTTGCGTTGATGTGCTTTATAAACAGAGTGATTTTTTACTTTTTCTGAAAAACGCGTTGAATGTGCTGTTAATGATCAATAATTTCAGTTACAGTAAAATATTTTCTTACATTGGTCCCTGGTGGTTTTTTAGCCTGATTCTTCAATTATACTTAATTTTCCCGTTTATTTACAGATATATACAAGATAAGCGTGAAAAAGGTTTTTATATTTTGCTTGCCGTTTCGTATCTGTTTATTTATGTGCTGTTCCCGGTAGCTGAAAAATTCAACGTGCCGCTTTTTGGAAACTTTTTGGGACATTTGCCCGAATTTCTGTTTGGAATAGCTCTTGCATCATTCCCTAAATTTGAATTGAATGTGAAAATTCTTTTGCCTGCGCTGTTTTTTTTCATTCTATCCAATATTTCCGCCTATGCCTTTCCCTTCAGCTTTCTATCGGTTACCATTCTTTTACTGGCGCTGATCTCTCCTGTTTTCAGGCTTCCGCAACAGAATATCCTCTTAAGATTTTTATTATTTACCGGAAAAATAAGTATGTTTTTATTTGTTATCAACGGACCGTTACGTTTTCTGACGCTTGATTTTGTTGAGGATAAATCCCTGTTGGTTATTTATATTGTAGCGCTGCTTCATTTGCTGATTGCGATCGGTATTTCATATCTTATTTCGCTTATTTACGATCGAACACTGTTACCGCTTATTCAAAAAGTAGCCACCTGAATGTTGGAAGTAAGCGAGATTGCCCATTTTGCTTCGTTACGGTCGGAATCTATTCTGCTTTGAATATCAATAAAATAAAAAAAATCTCATTCGGAATTCAGGAAAAAAAATCAGGTTTGCAAAAATTGCTTCACGACAATCAATTTAAATTGCTACCTTTGTGCTAATTTCAAATGTAGAGTTTACACTTGGAAGGACATTTAAATTTTACGATAACGCTTACGTATTATCCTCTTTTTGAGAATTCGGCAAAATTTTCTAACACCATGGGGATAATCCTTTCATTTAAAATCAAAGTATGAAAAAGGTTGTTTGCCAGGTAAATGCAAGTGTTTGTAAGTCCCATTGGAGTAATTAAACACAGTATTTCCGCGTTTTTCGTATTTTTTATATGTTAAGGAGATCGAAATAATCAACATAAAATGAAAACCGTAAAATTAACCGTAAACGAAGGATCTTTGGACAGAAGATTATCCAGAGATATTGCCCTAAAATTAACAAGTCTAAAATTAATCGGCAGTTTAACTTCTGCTGATATATTGTATCTTTCCGACATAGCAAAGAATGGAATACTGGAAGAATTGGACTTAAGTTCTGTCCGGTTGTTAACGCAATCTCACATTGAAAATATCTTTTGTGATTCAAAAATGCTGCAAGTGCTAAAACTTCCCAAGTGCGACGGGAAGATTTTTCTTAGCTGTTTTAATAATTGTGTAAATCTAAAAGAAATAGAAATTATCGTTAATAAGGATGAACCGTATCTGAAAAACTGTTTTAACAGTTGTCCTCAAATAAAGAAAATTAGCCTGAAAGAGAGTTATGCCAGATTCGGTTTACTGTATCTGGAAAGTTCTTTTGATATGATAGCAGAAAAATCCTGTGATTTGTATGTGCCGGATGATTATCAAGTTGAATACACCGTTGCAAGAGGATGGTATAAATTTAATGTTAGAAAGGAAAAGTTTCGTTTGAAACATATCTTTAAAATTATTTCTCTACCAAAGGATAAAAAAAATAATGTCAACATGATCAATTCGCGCAAAAAACATATTTATTAGCTTTTTTGCAAATTTCAATTGAAAAGGAATGCTTGTTTTTTTATTTTACCGCCCGGTAAAATGAGCACGATCCACATGTAAACGTTTTTACTTCTACTTGCGAAAAGCCGCATTCGTAAAGCAAAGCCTTCATCTCTTTCCCTTGAGGAAATGCCTCAATGGATTGGGGCAAATAATTATAGGCACGGGTATCTTTGGAAATAAACCGGGCGAGGACGGGAATGACCAGTTTTGTATATAATTTATATCCCAATTTCATAAAAGCGTTTTCAGGTTCGGATAATTCCAGGATAACAGCAACACCGCCGGTTTTCAACACCCGGTAAATTTCGCTCAGACCTTTGTGCAGGCTTTCAAAATTCCGCACGCCGAAAGCGACTGTTACCGCATCAAACGTTTGCGCATCAAAATCTAACTGCATGGAATCGCCGACTTGCAGTACAATATGGTCTGTCAAATCGAGCTTCGCTATTTTTTGTTGTCCTACGTTCAGCATTCCTTCCGAAATGTCGATACCGGTGATTTTTTCGGGCGACAGCAAATGATGGGCAGAGATGGCAAAATCACCTGTTCCGGTGGCAATATCCAGTATTTTCTTCGGATTTAATTCTTTCAGACTGAGGATTGCCTTTTTCCGCCACGTGCGGTCGTTGCCCAAAGACATCAACCGGTTCATCGGATCGTATTTTTCAGCAATCGTATCAAACATCTGTTCAACCTGCTCCTTTTTTCCTTGTGAAGAGGCGCTGTACGGGAGAACTTTTTCACATTTATAATCTGCCATATTTTTAAATCGTGATATTCGCACAAAAGTATTAATTTTATGCGATTTTATCTTCAAAACGAAAGAATTATGTTGAAAATAGGAATATTCTGTTCTTCGAGCGATCGCATTGCGCCGGTTTATTACGCGCAAACAGCCGCCTTGGGCAAGTGGATCGGTGCGCACAAACACACCATTATATATGGCGGAACGACAAATGGCTTAATGGAACGCGTAGCACAAAGTGTAAAGGAATGGGGCGGAAGAACCGTTGGCATCCTGCCGCGAGCGATGTTTGAAAGCGGTTTGGCAAGTCCGGAAGTCGATGAACTCATCATCACCGAAGACTTGACCGAGCGAAAAAACAGAATAGTGGAGATGGCAGACTTGTTTATTGCGCTTCCGGGTGGATTCGGGACATTGGATGAGATATTCCATGCGGTTGCCGGCGGACAGGTGGGATATCACGATAAACCGCTCTTTCTGTTCAATCAAAATGGGTTTTATAATCCTGTTATTCAACAAATTAATCAGATATTTATTGAACAGTTTACCCCTGTCGAACATCAAAAAAGAATCTTTGTTGTTGATACAATTGAAGATTGTATAAAGGAACTTTTTCGGATAAATGAAAATATTTAAAAAAATAATTACAAAAGTTTGCAGAATATAAAAAAAACATATACTTTTGCATCCGCAATCGAGAAACAAACATAATCGTTGCAGCCTTGAAAGGCCCATTCGTCTATCGGTTAGGACGCAAGATTTTCATTCTTGAAAGAGGGGTTCGACTCCCCTATGGGCTACCAATTTAAAAAGATTTTTATAAGATGGCAAATCACAAATCAGCAATCAAAAGAATCAGACAAACTGAAAAAAGAAGATTGCATAACAGATATTACGCTAAAACAGCGCGCAACGCAGTCAGAAAATTGCGTTCATTGAAGGAAAAAGAAGAGGCAGTAGCTCTTTATCCGAAAGTAAGTTCTATGCTTGACAAGTTGGCTAAGAAGAATATCATTCACAAAAACAAAGCCGGTAACTTAAAATCCAAGTTGGCTAAAATGATTAACAAGTTGTAATCAGTATTTTGATATATATCAAAACCCTCTTCCAAAAAAGAAGAGGGTTTTTTTATTCAAATTAATGCTTATTCGTGATTTTATTGCTGCTTCCAATCCTGCGGATTGGAAGTCGTGGTAAGATTACGGACGCATTTTCAAATTTAACGATAAAGTTAAATAAGTATTTATATGCCTTATAAATTTATTTATATATGACTAAGCTAACTTGAGAAGGCTTTATTAAAATTCTTTTTGAAATAATATAGATCAATTTATCGTTTTTCCCTGTTTTTCAACTTGCATACCTCTTTTTTCGCACAAAATAAGAAACCGTGCCAAACAGCGCAAGAAAAACCAGCGGCAACAGCACGTTCGAAATTTGCCAAAATTTACGCAATCCGATAATTGCAGGCTTATTCAACAATCGAAGCTTTATTTCTCTCGATCGAAGCGCCATCCATCCTTCATCGTCGGTTAAATAGTTGACTGCATTCAGTATAAAATCCTTATTTCCAAATTGCTGGTTCATATAACGGTCAAAACCAAGCGGAACGATGGAGGTATTTTCGCCGTAGCCCTGCACATCGTTCCGGATAATGCTGCCGTTTGCCACAACAATCATTTTGGTGGGTTTACTTTCGGTAATCATTTTTTCTTGCGAGCGAATGCCTTCGGGTATCATCCGGTTGGTAAATACGGACGGAAAAACGCCCTCGATTGATGCGGCAACAATCGTATTCCTCGTGTTAAAGAAGTGTCCGCTTTTCTCCACATTTATAATGTCCATTGAAACCAGTGAAGGCGTAGTTTGAAGGCGTGTTCCTGTTGACGTGATCAGCAATACATCTTTTTTTACCGGTAAATCTTCGCCTACAAAATCAAGTGAACTTGCAAATTCCGCTTTTACGGGCGTTAAATTCCGGGTAACCGGGTGCTCGGGCGATGTCAACAGAATTGGTGAATAATACCAGGGCATCGGTTCAAATTTCGCAGGTTCACCCTCTTCAGCCACGTTAACCGGAATCAATGCGCTTTGAACATCCAGCACCAGCACCGGATTGATGCGAATGCCGTACTTAAACAGCTGGTCGGACAGGTTTACATCGTTCGGAATCGCCATTGTTTCGGAATAAACAGACAAACTGTCCAAAGAAACCCGCGTGCCGTCCACCATCCAAAGCGCTTTTCCGCCGCGCATAATGTATTGGTCGATAACGTATTTGTCTTTTTCCGTAAATTTTTCTTGCGGAGCGGCAATAATAATCGCGGAATATGGTTCCAGAATAGCCGGATCATCGCCAATAACACCTCTGTCCACCTGATAATAGCGGCTTAGCGTTTGGGAAATATCGTAAGTTAAGACTTCCGGCAACTCTCCGTGTCCTTCGATAAAAGCAACTTTCCGAATCTCTTTTGAAGTCAACAGGCGAATAGCTTCCGTTAATTCAAATTCGAGGTTTTGAATAGAAATGTTCAGATTTTCCTCTCCCGATTTTCCAGGCAGGTTTTTGAGTAAATTGACTAAATGGTTTTTCCCTTTGTAAGATATTTCAACCCAGGGAAATACCATTTTCTGGATGGATTTTCCCTCTTTGTCTTTTTCATGTACCATTATTCCGCGTATGCCTCTCTTTGCCAGTTCTTCGTATTGCTTCTCGCGTGCTTGTGGCGTCGAGGCGGCTGACGGGTTGATAAACTCGTATTTCAAATTCCGGCTATAAGCGCTAAATTCGTCCAGCATTTCCCGCGTAGCTTTACGCAACCGCAAAAATCCGGAATTTAAATCGCCATCTAAGTAAATTTTAAACACGATTTCATCGTCTAATCCCCTCAACAGCTTTTTCGTATTATCTGAAATGCTGTATCGTTTTTCGGACGTTAAATCCAGCCGGAAAAAATATTTTCCAGAAATAAAATACACTGCAACAATGGCTGCAATGAAGAGTAATATGGTTAGTGTTTTTTTTATCATACGAATCAAAAATTTATACTGTTTCCGCTGTAACATACTTTTCCGAATAATTTGATACGGGATTCACACCCAATATGGTATTTGCGCTAATATTTAGTTTCTCATACATCACTTTGGCAACTTGCAATGCAGGTTCTTTACCTGATAAATATTCACTGATACGCGAATGGCTTACTCCGAGTATTGTTGCAAGTTGCCCCTGATTAATACCCATTTCATACATACGAAGTTTTAATACTTCAGCAAGTGTCGGGATAGCTATCGGATCATGTTTATTTTCGTGTTCTTCTACCAATTCGGAAAGAAAATCCAGTTCGATTGCTTCCGGTACAGTATCATAATTCTCATCTGCTACTATGTCGAGTAATTCGTCAATGCGCCTGGCAATAGCGTAATATTCTCTTTCATTTGTAATACGACTCATATTCTCATAATTTTAAATTGCCGAACAATCTATTTTATCATATTCGGTATGAGTTCCGATGAAACCATAGACATATTTTGGAATAAAAAGTACCACAGCCACCAACAGGTAAGAATTTCCTTTTATATTAAAAATAAATCGCTTATTTCCGATTGCATCAACCGCATTGAAAGTTCTTTTCATTTCGGCAAAGTTATGCCGTTCCGATTCTTTTATTTTGTTGTACCGGTCTTCCAATGCCGGTTTAGAGTCAGGATGTTGTATGTAATATTCAACCGGCGTTTTATATACAAAAATCCTCATACTTCATATCTGCTTTTACAAAAATACAATATTTTCCCAGAAATTGTTATTCCCTCTTCACTTCCATTCCAGCGTTTCAATCAACCGGATAATATCTTCCCGGATAAATGCAGCGACCGGCGCGATTGAATCCTTATTCGGTGAAGCGTTGAAATATAAGGCTCCTCTGAAAAAATGCCGTGTACTGTCTGTCAGGATAAATTGAATACCGGAGGCTGTATTTCCTTTTAATTCGTATAAAATGCCATATACTTTCCGTTCTTCATTTTCGTAAGGCTGTTCGGTTATGGCGTCGGCTTTTATGGTGTGCTTATAAACAAATGTACGGGAATCTTCGGCAATTTCCTGAAAATTATTTTCTACTTTTTTATAACTGCCGTATATCCGGGCGTTGAATTGCGGATATATAATGTCTATCCAGAACGGGTCACTCGGGTTTCCAGCCTTGGGTGTCACTTGCGCAATGTCGGCGTATTCAAAGGTGTAGGGATAACCGGGCGCGTTGAATGTCCCGTACGTTTTTCCGGGCAGGTCAATCCGGAAATAACCGCGAGGTTTCGGCGTGTTTTCGCTGCATCCGAGAAGTGCGAAAATGCACGAAAGCGCGAAGGCGCAAAAGTACCAATTTAGCCCGTTTCCGTTCGTGCCTTCATGCTTTCGCGCCTTCGCGCTTTCGTGCATTTTTCGTTTTGTTATTGACATAATATTATGATATTTGCATTTTTACTCTTTTTATCCGCCGGTTGTCGGCTGATACGATTTGAAATGTGTAGTTTTTGTATTCGATGACCTCTTCGACTACCGGAATATCTCCTTTTATTTCCAGCAGCAATCCGGCTAATGTGTCGGCATCCGAATCAATATCGGTAAAATCGTCCTTATCGACATTCGGAATTTTGTAAAAATCATTGACCAGTAACTTGCCTTCCAATACATAATTCCTGTCATCTATCCGGGAGTACAATTTCTGTTCGTCGTCATCGTGCTCATCACAAATATCGCCGACTATTACTTCCAGAATATCTTCTAATGTTACGATTCCCGAGGTTCCGCCAAATTCATCCACTACGATTGCCATGTGGATATGTTTGGACTGAAATTCTTTCAGCAAATCATCTATTTTTTTCGTTTCGGGAATGAAATAGGCTTCCCGTATCAGCGATTGCCAATCGAAAGATTTTCCTTTGTCAAGGTACTTCAATAAATCTTTGATGTAAAGAATCCCTTTAATATTATCTATTGAGCCTTCATACACGGGAAGGCGTGAATATTCCGATTCGCGGATAATACGGATGACGGTTTCAAAATCGCTCTTCAAGTCAACATCCACAATATCCACTCTTGGTTTCATAATTTCATCCACATTGATGCGTCCGAAATTGACAATTCCCTGCAAAATTTCTTTCTCTTCCTTTTTTTCTACTGCTTTAAGCTTCAATGTTTCTGACAATTCATCAATCGAAATCGCACGGTATGTTTTGGTTTCCAGCCTTTTCTCCACGATTGAGGCCGAATGTAAAAAAAGATAGACAAACGGGCGAAAAACAAAAGATAAAAACCGGATAATCCCGGCAAAACGATAAAGGAAGGAGAGTCGTTTTCTTTTTTTTAATAATTCGGGAAAAAGTTCATTGAAAAGTAAAATCGCGAATGTAATGACGAAAAAAACAATGATCCAACAAACGAATTTCGGTAAAACAGTCAATTCCAATGCCTTATTTAAAGACAAAACCGAAATCATAATCGCAGTTATTAACAGCGTGTAATGACAAAAGACAATCGTTCCCAACGTTTGCAATGGAGTGCTGAGCAATGTTTGAAGAGATTGGTGATTTTTCCGGGTCGAACGTTTGATTTTTTCCTCTTCTTTATCCGTTAAGGAGAAAAAAGCGGTTTCAAAAGCAGACAAAACAGTCAGCAACCCAAACAAAAACAGCATAAAAACAGCAAGGAAGATGTAGATTTCCACCTCCAACGTTCGAGAAAGGTCGGAAATACTTCCGGTTATATCCAAAGAAAACGTATCCAAGCGCGATGAAATTGGTTAAACAATAGCTGCAAATATAGGAATAAAAATTAAAACTTTGCGCCTTCGCGTCTTTGTGTTCTTTGCATTTTAAAGAAAGCGCAAGCGCCTGTTTTTAACGTAAAGAACACAAAGGCGTAAAAACGCAAAGAATTTACTGCAAATGCTTCATTTCCGCTGCATCAAAAAGGCAAATCACCGGAAGAGTCTTCATTATCACTGCCGAAATTTGGCGCTGAAGGAGTTGAAACGGGTTGCGACTGGTACTGCGGTTGTTGCGCTCCTGCTTGCGGGGCTGTCAACGGAGCTACGCCGCCTTCGGGACGTTTTCCGAGTAGCTGCAAATCATCGGCGTAAATTTCTGTTGTGTAGCGGGTTACGCCGTTTTGGTCTTGCCAGTTCCGGGTTCTGATTTTTCCCTCAATATATAAAGAGGTACCTTTTCGCACATAACTTTCCACCACTTTTGCCAGTCCTCTCCAAACGACAATGTTATGCCATTCGGTTCTGTCTGGGACGACAGTTCCGGTCTGGGTGGTATATCCGCGTTCGGTTGTAGCGAGTGTGAAATTTGCAACAGGGGTGTTTTGGTCAACATAGCGCACTTCGGGGTCTTTTCCCACATTTCCAACTAAAATCACTTTGTTTACAGACATAAATAGATTTTTTAAATTGTGAATATTAAATTTTTTATCGCCGGCAAATATATGAAAAAAAATAATCCCGAACCAGAATTTTCATAAGATTTACAGGATTCTCAAGATTTTTTTACCATCATCCCGGCAATCTTGTAAATCATATGAAAATCCAGGTTCAAGACATAATATTCACTTTGCCTCCCAAGTCCTCAGTAATTTATATTTTGTGTATTTGCAATTAAATCAGGTGTTTGTGTTTTATTGAAGATTAAAAACAAACGGAAGATTAACTTCAGCATCAATGGGTTCGCCGTTAAAAATACCCCGCAGCCAATTGTCGTACATCAGTTGTTTTTAAGTTTGCATTTTATTGTTTGTCCGTTTTCTTCTGAACACAATTCTTCAAATCCCTGCTCAGCTTCATTGCACAGAAATTCGGTCCGCACATCGTACAGTATTCCTGATCTTCGTGATGTCCGGCTTTGAAATATTCCAAAGCGCGTTCAGGGTCGAGGCTTAGGTTGAACTGGTCTTTCCATCGAAATTCGTAACGGGCTTTGCTCAGCGCATTGTCGCGGATGGCGGCGCCTGGATGTCCCTTGGCGAGATCTGCCGCATGGGCGGCAATTTTGTAGGTAACAACGCCTGTGCGCACGTCTTCCTTATTGGGCAGTCCGAGGTGTTCTTTCGGCGTTACATAACAAAGCATCGCCGTGCCGTACCAGCCGATTTGCGCTGCACCGATGGCGCTTGTGATGTGGTCGTATCCCGGCGCAATATCCGTTACTAAAGGTCCTAATGTATAGAAAGGCGCATCGTGGCACGCGGTAATCTGGCGCTCCATATTTTCCCTGATTCTGTTCATCGGAACGTGGCCGGGACCTTCGATGAAAGCCTGCACGTTTTTATCCCGGGCTCGAAGGACGAGTTCACCCAACGTTTCCAACTCGGCAAATTGAGCCTCATCGTTGGCATCATAAGTGGAACCCGGACGCAAACCGTCGCCCAATGAAACAGCAACATCGTATTGAGCCAGGATATCGCAAATTTCGTCAAAATGCTCGTAAAGGAAACTTTCGCGATTGTGCACCAGGCACCATTTGCTCATAATCGAACCGCCGCGCGATACGATCCCGCAAAGGCGTTTGTCTGCCAGATGAACGTTTTTCAGGCGAATCCCTGCATGGATGGTAAAATAATCAACGCCCTGCTCGCACTGTTCGATCAGCGTGTCTCTGTAAATTTCCCAATTGAGGTCTTCTACCTTTCCGTTCACTTTTTCCAATGCCTGGTAAACAGGCACGGTTCCCACGGGGACGGGGCAGTTACGGATAATCCATTCGCGCGTTTCATGGATGTTGGCGCCGGTGGATAAGTCCATCAGCGTATCGCCTCCCCATTTGCAGCTCCACACGGTTTTTTCCACTTCTTCGCTGATGCTTGAGGTGGTGGCAGAATTTCCGATGTTTGTATTTATCTTGACTAAAAAATTACGTCCGATAATCATCGGCTCGGCTTCCGGATGATTGATGTTTGCCGGAAGCACTGCCCGTCCGGCTGCAATTTCATCGCGGACAAATTCAGGCGAGATATGGGTTTGAATGCCCAACTCGGCGCAATTCATATTTTCGCGGATGGCGACGTATTCCATTTCGGGCGTAATAATACCTTGTTTGGCATAGTACATTTGGGAAATTTGCCTTCCCTGTTTTGCGCGAAACGGCAAGGCGATGTGTTCAAAGCGCAAATGATCAAGGCTTTTATCGTTGCGTCGCATTTGCCCGTACTTCGAACTGATTTCAGGCAGCTGTTCCACATCCTTCCGGTCGGTAATCCATTTTTCGCGCAGGCGGGGAAGTCCTTTTTTGAGGTCGATGGAGGCGTTTTCATCTCCAAACAGACCGCTTGTGTCGTAAATATAGACGTCGGCGTTTTCCGTTATCTTCTCTTTTCCGTTTTCTTTTTCAACTGTTGGCGTTAGTTTTACCCGGCGCATTCCGACGTTGATTTCCGGAAACAGGACTCCCTGTTTATATACTTTTTCGCTATTTGGAAAGGTTATTTTCATTTTTGTTTTTTTTAACCGCGATGGACGCAATGGGATTACACAATGAAGGCGATGAGTAATCTCATTTCATTTAATAATTTAAAAAAGAAGTAAGCGGCGAACTTGCATTCGCCGTAAAGCTAACGCTGCCGAGTCCGGCTTCATACGCCATCCGTCCGGCGTTGACTGCATCTCTGAATGCTTCTGCCATTCTTACCGGGTCGCCGGCTACAGCTATCGCGGTGTTAACCAATACGGCTGCTGCGCCCATTTCCATTGCCGCTGCGGCATGACTTGGCGCGCCGATTCCGGCATCTATCACCACCGGCACATTCGATTGCTCAATGATGATACGAAGAAAATCCTCCGTACGCAATCCCTTATTTGTCCCAATAGGCGCACCCAGCGGCATTACCGTTGCAGCGCCCGCTTCCTCCAGCCGTTTGCAGAGCACGGGGTCAGCCTGGCAATAAGGTAACACCACAAAACCAAGTTTTACCAACGCTTCCGTTGCTTTCAACGTTTCGATAGAATCGGGCAGCAGGTAGCGCGGGTCCGGATGAATTTCAAGTTTCAGCCAGTTTGTTCCAAAGGCTTCACGCGCTAACTGCGCTGCAAAGACAGCCTCTTCGGCATCACGCACCCCGCTTGTATTCGGAAGAAGCTGGATATTAGGGTGAATGATGTGATTGAGCATATCATCCTCTTGATTATCCATATCAATACGTTTCATAGCGACAGTCACCATTTCCGTTCCGGATGCCCGAACGGATTTTTCCATTAATTCGTTGGAACTGAACTTCCCGGTTCCGAGAAACAGGCGCGATGTAAATTCCTTGTTGGCGATTACTAAATTTTGCATCATATATTATTTATTGATATTTGTAATAATCAGAACTTCGCGTTTTAGCGAAA
Organism: Prevotellaceae bacterium; assembly: GCA_031271815.1. GTDB lineage: Bacteria > Bacteroidota > Bacteroidia > Bacteroidales > Paludibacteraceae > RGIG9379. The sequence continues at coordinate 145,009 of JAISVA010000005.1, forward strand.
TGCGCTAAGACGCAAAGATTGATACAATCCGTTCCGTTTCCGTTTCCGGGTTTTCCGCATTCAAAATTGTTCCCGAAAGGGCGATTCCATTTGCACCGGCTTCGAGAATACCCGGAATATCCCCAACCGTAATTCCGCCAATGGCTACGACAGGGAGGTTAATCCCGTTACTCCGGCAATTCCATACTATATGGCGGTAGCCGTCCAACCCGAGTACCGGCGCCAAATTTTTCTTTGTGGCAGTGAAGCGAAACGGACCGCAACCGATGTAATCAACATCGTCTTTAATTGCCCAGACATCTTCGTATGTATTGCACGTTCCACCGATGATAAACCGGCTTCCGAGTATTTTACGGGCTTCTGCGGGCGGCATATCGTGTTTTCCCAGGTGCACGCCGTCGGCTTCTACTTTTCGACAAACTTCAACATGGTCGTCGATAATGAAAGTGGCATTTTGCTCTTTGCAGAGCGGTTTCACACGGCGAGCCATTGCTTCGACTTCTTCCGCAGGAACGTCTTTCATACGCAATTGTATCCATTTGCAACCACCTTTCAATGCGAGTTGGGCAGATTGAAAATAGCTGTATTTCTCCGTTTGATGAGTAATGAACTGAAAGGGAAAATTGTTTCGCCACGAAGGTATATTCATATCTTTTTTGAATTGCGTTAATAAATTTTTCGCGCGAGTGGACGAAGGCGTGAAAAGAGATATTCAAGGTACCGGTTCGCGCTTTCGTGCCTTCGCGCTATTTTTCCAACAACGACAAGTCGCCAACCACGCCGGCTTCTGTAGAGATTTCGCCTAAATCGCCTGCCTGTTGGAAAACGCCTGTCTGTATCTTGACGAAACGGATTTTTTGCAACTGCGCCGGTTTGCCTTCCTTGTCGATGGCATCGGTAATGTCAATGAGGTTTCCGCGCAGTTTCTCGGAATAATCTCCGGCAGTTTTTTTTCCGCTCCCTTTTCCATTTTCAGCATAGCCATATTTGAATAAGTCCGGATAAACTTCCCAGTATTCGGTCTTTCCTTCCGGCGCGCTGTTATAGTAAGCATCCGGAAGCCGAGTGCCGGTAAATACAACCGAATCGGCGTCGTCTTTCCACCACCGGATGGAGAATTTGCCGGATCCGGGTAACACACCCTCATTTCCGAATTTATCCCGCCAGGTAACTGGGTCGTTCGCATTTTCCGGTTTGTAGTATGTTAACGTGTAATCGCGGATGCAGTCTTTATGACCGGTTTCGCTGCCTTTGATCTCAAACCATTCATCGTCGGGCAAGCCGTTACCGTTGGCATCATCCATCAGATAGATAATGCCGGGTTCGGGAGCCGCTGACCCGCCACAGTGTATGATTAGGTTTTTACCTTCCGTATTTTGTACATCATGGTCAAAACCAAGTACTACATAACCGCCCCAACCGCCTAATAAAATGTCGGAAGCAGCATATTCGCCATTGATCCAATCGGGTTTTTTCGCAAATTCCACATGCTGACCGGGCGCGTAATGATAGTCAAAAACGCTTGTTACATACGCGTGCGGGTCGTTACGCTCTTTCCCTTCTTTATCACAAGCTGCGAAAAAGAGAAACGGTAACGCGGCAAATACGGATTTTAAAATAATGTTCATTGAAAAAATTCAATATTTAAGGGTAATATAGCGGATAAGCATTTAATTTAATTATGCACATACGTTCCGATCGGTTCTCCTGTGATTACCTTTTTCAAGTTGCCCGGTGTATCCATGTCGAAAACAACAATCGGGAGGTTGTTTTCTTTACACATCGCGGTAGCGGTCAAGTCCATCACTTTCAGTCCGCGATTGTAAATTTCGTCGTAAGTAATTTCGTTAAACTTCACAGCATCCGGGTCTTTTTCCGGGTCGGCGGTGTAGATGCCATCCACACGGGTTCCTTTCAGCATTACATCAGCCTCGATTTCAATTCCGCGCAGTGAAGAGCCCGTATCGGTAGTAAAAAACGGATTTCCTGTCCCTGCCGAAAAGATAACCACTTCGCCGTTTTCCAGCGATTCAATGGCTTTCGTTTTGCTGTAAAATTCGCCTATCGGTTCCATCCGGATAGCTGTCAGCACACGCGATTTGACGTTGATGCTTTGCAGGGCGGAATTCAATGCCAAACTATTAATAACTGTTGCCAACATTCCCATTTGGTCGCCTTTCACGCGGTCGAAACCTTTGGATGCGCCGCTCAGTCCGCGAAAAATATTACCTCCACCGATTACAATGCCGATTTGTACGCCTAAGCCGGCAATTTCCTTAATTTGCCCTGCATATTCCTGCAAGCGCTTTTCGTCAATTCCGTACTGTTTTGCTCCCATTAGCGATTCTCCGCTGAGCTTCAATAAAATGCGTTTGTATTTTGTCATAAATAATTGATAAATCATAAAATTTTAGATCATGCAAAATTAGTCATTTTTTTCGTTTTCCGAAATTCTAATGCAATGTCGTTTATTTTAATTGCTTTCCGCAAAAGCTACTGTTATTTACTTTCGCGCTATTATATTGAATGAAATGAAGAATATGATTACATTGTAAAATTCCACACATACAATCGCGTAGCAGCGGAAGCGTGATTATGCAAGTAGTTAATAAATAAATGGATAAATCCTGATCAGATGGCTATGAAGTCTCACTGTGCGCAGTTAAAAGAGGCTGTCAAAAAAGTCTTTTTGAACGCAGGTGACACGGACAACACGGGTAAACGCTGATTTTATATTGCTGATAATTAATTCCTGTTCATCTGTTATCCGTGAAAATCTGTGTTATCTGCGTTCTTTTGAAACCGCTGTAAAATAAAAGTAATGAAATAAAAAAATTTCATCTATATACTTCCTGGTACATTAGACGGTATAAATGAGATTTTTTTATTGATTTTTTTATATTATATTGTTTAAATATGTTATTTGATTAAATTTGCATGTTAAATAAATTCTGTAAAATTTTCTAATCCAAACAATATTAAAATTAATCGCCACTGTTCAACAATATAAATAATTGTCTTTTTTATTTAAAATAAACTAAAATATACGAACTGTTATTAACCCTATAAATAAATCATCAAAATGGAAAATTATACGCTTAAAGACTTTACATTACAGACACTTCGGACTGATGCTATTGACCGAACTATACAATTTAAAAAGTGGCATAAACAAGCAAAACAAAACAATCATCAGGTGTTTTGGACAAAAGCGTATGGAGCAGTCAAGCCGGAAATGACAATTGAAGATCCATCCACAGGATTAAAACGCAAGGTTATTTCATTTGTGTCCAACGATTACCTGGGAATGTCTCAACGCCCAGAGACCATACAAGCAGGTATTCAAGCATTGCAAACATACGGAACGGGCGCATGTGCCGCACCCTCGATCGGCGGATATTTGGACATACACCAGGAACTTGAAAAAGAAATTGCCGACTTTACCGGACAGGAAGACGCCCTGGTCTTTTCATCGGGTTTCGGTGTGAACGTAGGAGTGTTAAATGCTTTATTAGGTAAAGAAGATATTGCATTTATTGATTCGCAAGTTCATTCGAGCGTACTTGACGGTTTACGAGGAACAAATACAAAAAACATCGGACACAACAACCCGGAATACCTCGAATTTATTTTACAAAACGAACGTTCGAAGTATAAAACCGCCATGGTTATTATTGACGGCATATATTCACAGGACGGAGATATTGCGCCTTTGCCGGAAATTGTTACTCTTTGTAAAAAATACAACGCCTTGATATATATGGACGATGCGCATGGCATAGGTGTATTTGGTAAAAATGGCAGGGGGATTGCCGAATACTTCAACTTGTTGGGACAGGTAGATATTATCACGGGAACATTAAGCAAGGCTTTCGGCGCAGTGGGCGGTTTTGTTGCCTGTTCAAAAGATATGGCTGATTATTTAAGGCTCCATGCCAATACAACGGTTTTTTCATCGTCATTAACGCCACAGGTAACCTGCTCGGTACTTAAAGCGCTGGAATTGATAAAAACAGACAAAAGTATTTTACAAAAATTATGGGATAATGTTAACTATTTCAGAAAACGATTGCTGGAAGAAGGTTTTGATATAAAACAGTCCGTTGCCGCCATTTTTCCAATAATGATCAGAGACCCCTATAAAACGTACGAGGTAGCCCGCTTATTAAAGGAACGAAATATCTATGCAATGAGTATCGTTTTTCCGGCAGTAGTAAATAAAGATTCCCGCATTAGAGTAAGCCTTATCGCCTCGCACGAAAAAGAGCATTTGGAAGCATTGATTACTGCTTTGTCCGAAATAGATAAAGAACTGCATATAAAATAAAACGGCTGTAGTTTAAAATAGAGTTGCAGTCTTTATGAATTTCCTTGATACCCTTTGTATACAGACAGCCCGAGGGCTGCAAGTGAATAACCCCGTGCAAGCGAAGCCCGGGGGAAGAACGATGCTCTTCAGCCAATACCAGGAGGGTAGAACAACGAAGTAAACACGACGTTCAGCCCTCCGAGCCGTCAGCATACGAAGGTTTTCGTAAATATGTGTAGATTGCAACTCTATTTTAAACTACAGCCAATAGAAATTTATAAATATATTACAATGAGGTAGTTTTGTTGGAATATTAGATAGAAATAAGGTCTAAAACCAGCATTTATAAAAGAGATTATATCGACTTTTGCATTAAAGTCAAAATGACAGGTTTATTTTATTATAATAATTTATATAAAATTGTGTTTATATTGAATTTATATTATCTTTGTGTTTTTAAAAATATGTAATAAATTATTAAAAATATTAATTATATATTTTAAATTTCATATATTTTATAACGGACTATTTTTTATGGAAATTAAAAGAAAACAAAGACGAAAGAAAAAAGAGTTGGACGAGATAATATGGAATGCTCTTGAAAATTTAATTATTAGAAATGGCTTCAATGAAGTTACATTTACCAAATTGGCTCAGGAAGCCAAAGTTGAACCACCTATTATCTACAACCGATTTGAGAATGTGGATGAGTTATTCGAAAAATACATCAGAAAATATGACTATTGGTTAAGTGATATTTTTAAGCTTGACAAAGGAAACACAGCCAAAGAAAATTGTAAAAAACTTTTCGTAGATCTCATCAATGAACTATATGACAATGAAATTATGCAACGTATTCTCCTTTGGGAACTTAATGACACACACCGGATAACCCGTCGAATAGCACAGACCAAAGAGATAGACTGTTCGGATTTAACACAATATTTCAGTAAAGAGTTAGAAAATTTTGAGGGTGTTAGTTCATTGGTAATTTCGGGTATTTATTACTTGATTCTGCATCGTAAAGTATCCACATTCAGTAACATAAATTATCACTCTTCACAGGGCAAAAAGATCCTGATTAAAACGGTTGAGAGTATTGTAGATAAAATTTTCCCGGAAAATACATTGCCGGCTGACAATAAAACAAAGGATATTGCTAAAAAACTGTTGGAAAAAGGCGTAGATAAAAATATAGTACAGGAATCAACCGGATTGTCGATGGAAGAGATCGACGGATTGATTAATGAGTAGATTGGATTAGATTTTAATCTGCCTGGCATACGTGTTTGAGATCAAGTAAAAGGCTGAAATCCTTGTAAATACCAACTTCATGGCAACGCCTTGGGTATTGGTTTCCTGGCAGTTACGAGAAGATTTTATTCTCTTCTCACAACGCATTTATGCCGGAAGGTGAAAAAAAGAATATAACCCGATGAACTTTGTATTTGACAAAACACTCATAATCCGAAAAGAACGCTGATGACGCAGATAACACGGATTTTCACAGATGACAAATGAACAGGAATTTTATATACGGTTAATTATCAGTGATATAAAAATCCGCGTTCATGCGTGTTACCCGCGTCATCTGTGTTCAAAAAGACTTTTGAGGCAGCTTCTATTTTTAACCGCAGGGTTAAAGACAAAGTGCTAATCCGTTTGCAATCCAAATTTTGATTTTCCGTGCAAA
>JAISVA010000013.1 GCA_031271815.1 Prevotellaceae bacterium
TTGCCGGTAAGCATCAGGTGAGAACAACGCTCTGCTCCTGCTACGGCAGGGTTTACCAAATAATAGTTGAAATAATACTGATCGTAAACGATCTCCTCTTGAGCCTTTACTTGTGTGAAGACACACATTAAAGTAAAGAATACAACATATCTAAACCTCATCACAAAATGTTTTTCATTGATTAGTAATCACCATTAAAGTTCTTTCTAAATCTTAAAAAGAAGCTTTTCCCGACAAATATAAATAATATTATTTAAGAAATAAAAAAATCCCGACAAATTTTGTCGGGATTTTTCAAAAAACCGGTTTTCTTATTTCGCTTCTTCAAACATTTTGTTAAAATCGTCTAAAGATACTTTCTTTGTATTGAGTTTGATGGAAGATTTAATGATTGCCAACACCTTTTCATCCATCACCCGATCGACCATATTCCGGACGGCATCTTCTTTTTTCAGCATCTCTTTTGCGTAGTTTTCCAGCATTTCATCCGGCATTCCCATCATGCCGTATTGGGCAAATTGCGCTTGCGCAGCTTTTTTTGCAAATGTCATCAAATCGGCATCTTCGACTTTGATTTCCCTGTCTTTTACAATCTTTTCCTTGATTAAGTGCCATTTCAGCTCTTCAATCATTCCCGGATACTGTTCGTCAACAGTTTCTTCCGTCTTATTCTCGTCGCTTTCGAGCAGCCAGCGTTTCAGGAATGCATCCGGAAATTGCAATCCTTCCAATTTTTTAACCAACATATCTTTGGCATCAATCATAAATTTATAATCGCTATCGACCACCAAAGAGGTTTTTATCTCTTCTTCCAATTTCTGCTTAAACTCCTCTTCCGATTTTACCGTTCCTTCGCCAAAGGCTTTGTCAAACAGTTCCTGATTTAATTCAGCCTCTTTGAAACGGGTAATTTCCTTGATCGTCAACTGGAAGTCAGAGGTCAATTCTTTTGCCTGTTCCTTGGAGATTTTAAGCATTGAAGAAATTTCTGCCTCATTTTCAAAGGCTTTTTTAGGATTGAAAACAACTGTGCCTTCTTTTGCCGCGCCTATGAACAACGCTTTTTGTGCATCGTCTTTTATATATTTAGGAGAAAGCACGGCATCTGCCACTTTTATTCCTTCTTCGTTTACTTTTCCATCGGCGTTCAATTCCAGCAATTCGCCTTTAAGCACATCGGCTTCCTCCACACTTTCCGCCTGTTCATAAGAACCAAAACGCCCGGTGTATGATTTAACGGCATTTTCAATCATTTTGTCGTCCACCTGAATTTCATAGTAAGGCGCCGATTCTTTTTTATTCAGCTCTACTTCAAACTCAGGGGCAATGCCGAGGTCGAAAACAAATTCAAAGGTATCCTGCGTATCGAAATCAATTTCTTTTTGTTCTGTCTGATTCGGAAGCGGTTCTCCCAATATCCGGATGTTGTTTTCGCGAATATATCCAAACAGTTTTTCGCCGATCAGCCGGTTGACCTCTTCTGCTAAAACGGCTTTTCCATACATCTTTTTTACAAGAGATGCCGGAATATTTCCCGGGCGGAATCCCGGAATATTCGCTTTCTGACGGTAGGTCCGAAGTGTTTTTTCTACCTTTTCCTGATAGTCGTTTTTTTCAATTTGCAGTGTGATTGTTGCATTTACGCCGTCAATGTCTTTTCTTTCAATATTCATCTGTATATTATCTTAAATAAAATCTAAGGCGCGAAGGTAATAAAAAAGATGCAATAAGCGTGTAAAATTTATTCATTATTTTATATACCATTTTTCCGCTATTCGCGTTACTATTCGTAACAGACACTACGATTATGCGCAAACATTTACTTTATCTGTTTTTACTCTCCGTTTCAATATGCTCCCAGGCGCAGATAAATACCGATCGCGTGCTTTCTATCGGAAGAAATGCGCTTTATTTTGAAGATTATATCCTTTCTATTCAATACTTTAATCAGGTAATCCGGGTAAAACCGTATATGGCTGAACCCTATTTTTTCAGGGCGGTAGCCAAAATCAACCTGGAAGATTATCAGGGTGCCGAACAGGACTGTTCGCTGGCGCTGGATCGAAATCCCTTTCTGATAAAAGCGTATCATTGCCGCGGAATTGCCCGGATCAACCAGGGTAAGTACCGGGAGGCAGTCGAAGATTTTGATAAGGGGCTGGAATTTGACATTGAAAACAAGACCCTGCTGCTTTGTAAAGGCATTTCATACCTGCAAAATAAGGAGCCGGAAGCTGCGGTTGCCAACTTTTCAGTTGCGATTGAAAAATATCCGAAATTCACGGAAGCTTACCTGAACAGGGGACGCGCCTATTTGGATCAGGAAGATACCTTGTCGGCGATGAGCGATTTTGAAAAGGCATTGCGGTTGGATAAATTCAATCCGGATGCGTATGCCTCGCGCGGGATTATTTTCTACCTTCAGAAAAATTACACGGATGCGCTTACCGATTACAACGAGGCAATCCGGCTTGAATCCCGTCGTCCGGGCTATTACATCAATCGCGGGTTGGTACGCTACCACATGAACGATCTGCGCGGCACAATGAGCGACTATGACGTTGTTATCCAGTTGGATCCAAACAATTCGATGGCATACTTCAACCGGGGACTGCTGCGTGCAGAGGTCGGCGACGTTAATCGCGCGATCGACGATTTTGACCGCGTGATGGAGTTTGAACCGGATAATTATATGGCGCTGTATAACCGCGCATTGCTGAAAATTGAAATCGGTCAGTTGAACGGCGCCATAAAAGATATCAATGAAGTGTTAAAAGAATATCCCGATTTTCACCAGCTCTATTACAACCGCGCAGAGATAAAAAATCGAATGGGCGATACGAAAGGCGCCGAAAAGGATTACACAACGGCGATGCTTATGGAACGAAATGCGGGACTGACACAAAATCAAAAATCAAAAAACGGGGAAGACAAAGATAAAACCCGCGAAAAATCGGACAAAAACATCCGTAAATTCAACCGGCTGGTGGTTGCCGACAGTGAGGAGGAGGAAAAACGAATCTCTTACCGGAACGAAATACGCGGAAAAGTGCAGAATGTGAATTTCAACATTGATATGGAGCCGGTTTTCCTGCTTTCTTACTACAAAAAAGAGACGGAAGTAAAAAAGATCCCGTACTTCAACCGTGAACTGGGTAAGCTAAACAAGAGTGGCGATTTACCTCGTCCGTTAGAAATTACCAACTCGGAACTTTCGCTCTCAAAAACGCAGATTGAGCAGCATTTCGCCTCGATCGAATCCTGGACGCACAGGATAGACAGCAGTCCGGATTACCTCAGCTTCTTTGCGCGGGCAAACGATTTCGGGTTGATTCAGGACTACCAGAGTGCCATAGAAGATTACAGTCGCGCGATCGATGCAAATCCCGATTTCTGGTTTTCTTGCTTCAACCGGGCAAACATCCGCTATAAAAAAATGGAGTACGAAGCTTCGCTGACCGACAAAGCGGAAGAGACAGACGGCAATCCCTGTCAGATTCCGGACACGAAATTTGAATACGGATTGATACTGAAAGATTACGACCGGACGATTCAGCTGGCTCCCGGCTTTTGTTTTGCATGGTTTAATCGCGCCAATATCCTGGTCGAACAAAAGGACTACCGCAACGCCATTGCCAATTATACAAAAGCCATCGAACTGGAAAACGATTTCGCTGAAGCTTACTTCAATCGAGGCTTAACCTTCATCTACCTCGGCGATAATCAACACGGAGTAGCCGACCTCAGTAAAGCAGGCGAATTGGGGATGTATATTGCGTATAATATTATCAAACGGTTTGGAGAGAAATAGCTTTCGACAGGAAAGGTTTTATCTGATTTAACACATTTGCAATAAAGTATATTATCAAAACCGGCTTGTTTTACAGCTACAGCAGCGGTAAAAAATAGCTCACAGGCTTGTCCGTTACGATGTGCTGGTTGAAAAGCGTTTTCCCGACCATTCGACATGCCTTGGGGACAATATAAAAATAATCCAAGTTCAACGTTCTAAAGTCTGCTAAAATAAAAGCGACGTTTACACGCCGCCTTAAATGTTTTCACAACGGAATAATCCTTATTGTGAATTCCTTACAAATTGTACCGCAAATATATAATAAATATTTATCATACACATTTTGATAACAAATATTTTATTCTTATTTTTCGCGAATTCAAAAAAGGTCTTTATGAGAAAAGTATTAGGTTTAGATTTGGGAACAACTTCCATAGGTTGGGCATTAGTAAACGAAGCAGAAAATAATGAAGAAAAATCTTCTATTATTCGGTTGGGTGTACGCGTAAATCCGCTAACTGTTGACGAACAGCAGAATTTTGAAAAAGGAAAAAGCATAACCACCAATGCCGACCGGACGCTCAAACGCAGCATGCGCCGTAATCTGCATCGCTATAAGCTTCGCCGCGAAAATTTAATCGAGATCCTCAAAGAAAATGGTTTTATTTCCGATGAAACGATCCTGTCCGAAAATGGAAATCATACTACTTTCGAAACTTGCCGCTTGCGAGCCAAAGCTGCTGCAGAAGAAATAAGTCCGGAAGAATTTGCCCGCGTTTTGCTGATGATAAATAAAAAACGCGGTTACAAAAGCAGCCGTAAAGCAAAAGGGCAAGATGAGGGACAGTTGATTGACGGAAAAGATGTTGCTATCATACTTCACGATAAAAATCTTACTGTAGGGCAATATTCTTTACAGATTTTACGATCTGGCAAAAAAGACAATAACAGTTATTATCCTTCCGATTTACAAAAAGAATTTGATAAAATCTGGAACTTTCAGAAACAGTTTTATCCGTTTTTGACCGAAGAATTGAAAGAAGAGTTGCGAGGTAAAAACGAAAAAGCAACTTGGGCTATCTGTGCGCCTGCAAAAGAAAAAGATGACAAGAAAAAGGAGAATTTAGTTTGGAAATGGACAGAGACTGAGAGAGTTTGGAACAATGACGAGGGAAAAAGTGAAGATATTGAAGTAGATAAAACGCTTGTTGGAAGAAAGCGGGAAGGCAACACTGCGGAACAAAAAGTCGAAAATTCAGCATGGCGTGTTAAAGGATTAACAGAAAAATTACACCCCGAAGAATTGATTGTTGTTTTGCAAAAAATCAATGGACAAATCAACGGTTCAAGCGGTTACCTCGGCGCTATTTCCGACAGAAGTAAAGAATTATATTTCAATAAGCAAACCGTTGGTCAATATCAAATGTCGGTTTTAGATAAAAACCCAAATGCAAGTTTGAAAAATATGGTATTTTACCGGCAGGATTATTTGGACGAGTTTAATACGATTTGGAAAACGCAGGCAAAATTCCATCCCGAATTGACCGAAGAGTTAAAAAACGAAATTCGTGACGTAATCATTTTCTATCAAAGAAGATTGAAAAGCCAGAAAGGCTTGATTAGTTTTTGTGAGTTTGAAAGCCGGAAAATTGAAGTGGAAATTGACGGAAAAAGGAAAACGAAAACCGTTGGCAGTCGTGTAATTCCTCGGTCGTCGCCTTTGTTTCAGGAGTTTAAAATTTGGCAGACGCTTAATAATCTGGAAGTTTCCGGTAAAGGCAGAAAATCCAAAAAGAAAAAGGACAATATGCCTTCTCTTTTTGCCGAGCAGGAAGATCCATTACAAATTTACGGCAAACGCTTACTTTATCAGGAAGAAAAAGAACTGCTGGCAGCAGAATTATCCATAAAGGAAAAATTGACCAAAAACGAAATTTTAAAATTATTATTTGATAATTCACAGGAATTGGATTTGAATTTTCCGTCAGTACAGGGAAATCTCACAACGGCTGCACTTTACAAGGCATTCCAACAAATTATTGAAGCAAGCGGACACGAACTGGATTTGAAAAAGCCCGCAACCGAAATTCTGAAAAATGTGGAAGAAATTTTTAATAGATTGGGTTATAATACCGATATTCTGCAATTTAATACCGATTCTCGGAATCTGGATGATGAACCGATGTACAGGCTTTGGCATTTGTTGTATTCTTTCGAGGGCGACAATTCAAATACAGGCAATGAAAAGTTAATCAACAAGATAACAGAACTTTACGGTTTTGAAAAAGAATATGCAAGCATTTTATCCAATATTGCCTTTCAGGACGATTACGGTAGTCTTTCGGCAAAGGCAATTCGCAAAATTTTGTCGCATTTGAAAGATGGTTTTTCTTATGGTGGAAGAAAAGACAGACCAAAAGAACCGAGTGCTTGCTTTTTGGCAGGTTATGGAAAGCATTCTAAATCTTCAGAAACCAAAGAAGAAATAGAGAATAAGATTTTGAAAGAAAAACTCGAAATTTTACCCAAAAATTCGTTGAGAAATCCTGTCGTTGAGAAAATTCTCAATCAGATGATTAACGTAATCAACACAATTATTGATACTTACGGAAAACCGGATGAAATCCGTATAGAATTGGCTCGCGAGTTAAAGAAGAATGCCAAAGAGCGTGAAGAACTGACAAAATCCATTGGCGAAACCACCAGGGCGCATGAAGACCATAAGAAAACCCTTACCAAACCGCTTTCGGAAGGCGGACAGTTCGGTTTAACATACGTAAGCCGAAATGATATTATTCGTTACAAACTCTATGAAGAATTGAAAGACAACGGCTATAAAACACTTTATTCCAATACTTACATTTCTCCAACAGAGGTTTTTAGCGGTAAGTTTGACATTGAACACATCATTCCGCAATCCCGGCTTTTCGATGATAGTTTTTCAAATAAAACATTGGAATTGAGAAGTATAAATATTGAAAAAGGAAATAAAACCGCTCACGATTTTGTCAAAGAAAAATATGGAGAAAACGGATTGGATGACTATTTAAACCGCTGTGAAACATTGTTTAAAGATAAGAAAACCAAGCTCCGAAAACTCAAAATGCAGGAAAAAGATATTCCCGAAGACTTTATCAATCGTGATTTGGGCAATACGCAGTACATTGCCAAATATGCCAAAACGATGCTTGGCGATCTGGTGAAGCGCGTTGTTTCAACAACCGGTTCAATTACCGATGCTTTACGCGAAGATTGGCAGTTGATTGATGTGATGAAAGAATTGAATTGGGATAAATATAGTGCACTCGGATTGACTTATTACGAAAAAAACAGGGAAGGCAAACAGCTGAAACGCATAAAAGACTGGACAAAACGCAACGACCACCGCCACCACGCAATGGATGCACTTACGGTTGCATTTACAAAAGACGCTTTTATTCAACTGTTTAACAATATGAATGCAAGCTTAAAGCCAAATTCCAATGAGTTTGCCTTAAAAAATTTGTATTTCGAAAACGGCAGAGTTAGACCGCCAATGCCGTTGGACGAATTCAGAGCCGAAGCAAAAAAGCAGTTGGAGAACACATTGATTTCCATAAAAGCAAAAAACAAAGTCGTTACGCAAAACATCAACGAAACAAAAAAATCAGGAGGAACGAACAGGAAAATTCATCAAACGCCACGCGGGCAATTGCATAACGAAGCAATTTATGGAAGTATAAAGAAACCAATTACAGAAATTGACAAAAAAACAGGAAAAAAGATAATAAAATTTGAAACAGTTTTTACTATTCGAAAAGAAATTGTTGGGTCTAATCCTAATTCAAAACAATTTGTTCCTGATAAGAAAGGATTAGAAAGTGTGATTGATGTCGGTATTAAAAAAATATTGACAGAACGATTGGAAAAATATAGTGATATTGCTTCAAAAGCATTTTCCAATTTAGATGAAAATCCAATTTTGAATAAAAATGGGAAATCTATCAAACGGGTTACACTTAAAGCACCCTATCAAGAAAATGTTGCTTTGCACGATAAACGCGACAAAGATGGCTGTTTGATTTTGGATAAAAACGGCAAAAAGCAACCAGTTGACTTTGTAAATACAAACGGCAATCATCACGCCGAAATTTTCAGTATTCCAGTTAAGGATAAAAAAGGAAATCCAGTAATTGATGACAAAGGGAATCAACAATATAAGTTTAAAGGCAATATTGTTTCATTCTTTGATTCATTAGCAAGAGTAAATGCAGGAGTTCCAATTATTGATAAGGAATACAAAAATAATGATAATGTAAAAATCGAAGATGCTGTTTTCGAATATAGTATGAAGCAAAACGAGTATTTTGTATTGCCAAAAACCGAAAAAAAAGAAAAGACAAATGAAAAAACAGGTGAAATAATAGAAGAAGATGTCATTACTTTCAATCCAGAAGATATTGATTTACTTAATCCTGAAAACTATCATTTAATCAGTCCTAATTTATTTAGAGTACAAAAATTAGATTCAGGCGGTCGCATACATTTTATACATCATCTTGAAGCTGGAAAAGTCAAGGAAATTACAGGTCGTTCTATGTTAAAAGACATTGCTTATACCTCAAGAGCAATTTCTAATTTACAAGGTATTGTTAAAGTCCGAATAAATCACATCGGACAAATCGTATCAGTTGGAGAATATTAAAATTTTATATCATGACAAATTCAATCAAAAAAATCATCAAAATCAGTGCGTTAATGTTAGCTTTTGGATTTTCATTACATGCACAAACAAACCAAAAGGAGGACCACCCCATGAAAGAAGTCTGTGAATTTCTCAAACAATGCGGCGAATACTACATCGCCACAGTTGAAGGCAACCAGCCGCGCGTGCGCCCATTCGGCACGGCAGCTATTTTTGAAAACAAGCTCTATATCCAAACCGGAAAACGCAAAAACGTTGCCAGGCAAATGACGGCAAATCCGAAAATCGAAATTTGCGCGTACGACAAAGTCAAGGGCGAATGGCTGCGCATAGAAGCAACCGTTGTGCCGGACGAACGGGTTGAAGCCAAGCAATTTATGCTCGACCAGTATCCGTCGCTGAAATCCATGTATTCGGCTACCGACGATAATACACTGGTGCTTTACCTGAAAAATACAACGGCAACTTTTCACTCGTTTGCAGGCGAACCGAGGGTGGTGAAATTTTAATTTTGCAATTATGACAATTCTGATAAAAAATGTCTGAACCTTTGATTAATTTGATTAAATGATTAACTATGAATTTTACAAAAAAAAAAATCATTCCAATCAAAAAAAATCAATTTAATCAATGGCTAAGACAAAATGATTCATAATGATAAAAGAACAATATAAATATTCGGAAATTACAGCTAAGATTATTGGCTGTGCAATGGAAGTACATAAAATTCTTGGAAATGGCTTTCAGGAAGTTATTTATCAGCGGGCATTGGCAAAAGAGATGGCGATGCAAGGACTGCATTTTGCACGGGAATTTGAGATGCCAATCTTTTACAAAGAAGAACAAATAGGTACAAGACGCGTGGATTTTTTGGTAGAACAGGTTGTGTCGGTTGAGTTGAAGGCAATCGTAGCATTGGAAGATGTTCATCTGACACAGGCAATTAATTATCTGGAAGCATATAATCTTGAGATAGGAATGTTAATCAATTTTGGTGCAAAAAGTTTGCAGTTCAAACGGCTAATAAACCCCAAATTTAACATCAATCAGATAAATCAAAATAATCATTTCAATCAACGGTTAAGACAATGATTAAGAAAACCCTCTACTTCGGCAATCCAGCCTATCTCAGTTTACGAAACGAGCAGTTAGTCATCAAACTGCCGGAGGTGGAAAAGAATGATTCTTTGCCGGATTCGTTTAAGAAAAACAGCGAAAGAACATTACCGGTAGAGGACTTGGGCGTGGTGGTGCTCGATCATAAGCAAATTACCATCACACACGGATTGATAGAAAAGCTGTTGGATAACAACGTCGCCATTATCACATGCGATAACCGCCGTATGCCTGTTGGGTTAATGCTTCCGCTTTGTGGCAATACAACACAATGTGAGCGATTTACTGACCAGCTTTCGGCAAGCGAACCACTCAAAAAGCAGCTTTGGCAGCAAACCATCAAGGCTAAAATCACGAATCAGGCGGAAGTACTGAACCGCTACCGCTCGTGTAATATAAAAAATATGATGCGTTGGGCTAACGAAGTGCGCAGTGGCGATCCCGATAATTTTGAAGGACGTGCAGCTGCCTGTTATTGGAGCCAAGCCTTTCCGCAGGTCGAAAACTTCACGCGCGACCGTGAGGGCATCGCTCCCAATAATCTGCTCAATTACGGATATGCCATCCTCCGTGCAGTCGTGGCGCGGGCGCTGGTAAGCAGCGGACTGCTGCCGACGCTGGGCATTCATCACCACAACCGGTATAACGCCTATTGCCTGGCAGACGATATTATGGAGCCTTACCGTCCGTTTGTCGACCAGGTTGTGTTTGACATGGCAGACAAAGGGAACATTCCCGAAGAACTGGCTACGGAACACAAAGCCCAACTGCTGCGCATCCCCGATACGGATGTGATAATTAACGGACGGATGAGTCCGCTGATGCTCGCCGTCGCGCAGACAACGGCTTCGCTTTATCAGTGCTTTGCCGGGAATACGAGGAAGGTGAAATATCCGGAGTTGCCGTAAAAATTTAGAAATGTAAAAATGTAGGAATTATGAGAGAAAATGTGGTGAAAGATAAGAGTTTTGAGTTTGCTGTTCGTGCAGTAAATCTATATAAATATTTGGTTGACAATAAAAAAGAGTTTATTTTGTCAAAACAGCTTTTAAAAAGCGGAACATCTGCAGGTGCTAATATCGAAGAAGGAGCTGCCGGTCAAAGTAAAAAGGATTTTATTTCAAAATTATCCGTTTCGTTAAAAGAGGCGAAAGAAACGCACTACTGGCTGCGATTACTGCACAGATGCGAATACCTTGACAAAAAAATGTTCGACTCAATTATTAAGGATTGTGATGAAATCATTGTCATCCTGACCAGCATACTTAAAACATCTCGTAAAAATGTAGGAATTGAAGAATGAAGATAAGACATTCCTACATTTCTAAATTCTTACATTCCTACATTTTTACATTTTTCAACTCCTCAATTCAAACAATGACGCGACTAAGCCAATACCGGGTTATGTGGGTGCTTGTATTTTTCGACTTGCCGACCGATACGAAAAAGGATAGAAAAACCGCTTCCGATTTTCGCAAGAAACTGATCAACGATGGTTTTACCATGTTTCAGTTTTCAATCTACCTGCGCCATTGCCCGAGCATCGAAAATGCCGAAGTGCACATCAGGCGCGTCAAAAACAGCCTTCCCGAACGGGGATATGTCGGCATCCTGTGTATTACCGACAAGCAGTTTGGCAACATGGATATTTTCCAGGGGAAAAAAGAGGAGAAAAAGCAAGTGGGCTGGCAACAGCTGGAATTGTTCTAACAAAAATAAAATCACCTTACATAATTGCGAGTGTTCGCCGGATTGTCTCATTGCTGCCGTGCAATTACATCGCCTGGCAGCGGAGCAAGTTATCGAAACAAATCCTGTCGTTTAACTTTAAACTCAACAACTCAATAGCAAATTTTGTTATAATATCCGTACATTTGCATTCTCTACGCCTGACATAATTGCAGTACAAACCATCTAATTCCGACAGAAAGGAGATACTGCTGTTACATGGCAAAGAATTTGCAGACAAATAAAGGTATAGTTTTTCAAAAAAGAAACATAAAAAATATACAAGCTGTATGGAAAATAAAGAGAAGCAACAGAAAGAAGAAGTGATTGATAATAATGAAGTTATCAACGAAGATGAGGTGTTGGAAATAACAGAAATGGCTGCTGATGAGTTAGAGTCGGACGCTGACAAAATGGCTGATTTGGAACAAAAATGCAAGACGTTGGAAAATGATTATCTAAGGCTGTTTGCCGAATTTGATAATTACCGGAAACGGACATTGAAAGAGAAGTCCGAACTAATCAAGTCTGCAGGCGAAAAAATCCTCATCAATATCCTCCCGCTGGTTGACGATTTTGAAAGGGCGTTGAAAGTTATGGATGAGACGCAGAACTGTGATTTACAAACATTTAAAGAAGGAATCAACCTGATCTATTCCAAATTTATTTCTTTCCTGAATCAAAACGGTGTAAAGGCTATTGATGCGGAAGGAAAGGATTTCGACACGGAATTTCACGAAGCAGTTACCACTATTCCTGCGCCTTCGGAAGAGTTGAAAGGAAAAGTTGTTGAATCAATTCAAAAAGGATATACCCTTCACGACAAGGTAATACGTTTCTCGAAAGTAGTAATCGGAGAATAAAACGAAGAATGGACAGGTGAAATTCTTCATTCTTAATTAAATATATAATGGCAAAAAGAGATTTTTACGAAGTACTCGGCATTTCAAAGACAGCAAATGCCGATGAAATTAAAAAAGCATACAGGCAAAAAGCGATTCAATATCACCCCGATAAAAATCCGGGCGACAAAGCGGCGGAAGAGAAATTCAAAGAAGCTGCCGAAGCTTATGAGGTACTGAGCAATCCGGAGAAAAAACAGCGTTACGATCAATTCGGACACGCAGGCGTGGGAAGCAGCGCGGCAAGCGGTGGAGGCGGTTTCAGCGGTGGAGGAATGTCAATGGAAGACATCTTCTCACAATTCGGAGACATTTTCGGAGGACACTTTGGCAGTCATTTCGGCGGATTTAGCAGTGGGTTCGGAGGCGGATTTAGCAGTGGTGGAAGACGAGGCGCCGCCGAAAAGCGTGTCCGACGCGGCTCCGACCTTCGCGTTCGCGTCAAACTGACATTAAAAGAAATAGCCACCGGCACCGAAAAGAAAATCAAAGTGCGAAAATACGTTTCATGCAAAAAATGTAACGGCACAGGCGCAGAAGGCGACAGTTATTCCACCTGTACCACCTGCAACGGAACCGGTAATGTCACGAGGGTACAGAATACCATTCTCGGGCAGATGCAGACGCAATCCGTTTGCCCTACGTGCGGCGGCGAAGGAAAGATAATCAATAAAAAATGTTCGGAATGTAACGGCGAAGGTGTCAGATCGGAAGAAGAGGTAATCACTATCAAAATTCCTGCCGGTGTAATGGATGGAATGACAATCCCGATGCGGGGAAAAGGAAACGCAGCCCGACGGGGAGGCGTAAACGGCGACTTGCTGGTCGTCATCGAAGAGGAACCGCACCCTGAACTCATCAGGGATGAAAACGACTTGATTTATAACGCCCTGTTAACGATTCCTATCGCTATCAATGGCGGCACAATCGAAATACCGACAGTTGACGGAAAAGCCAAAGTGAAAGTCGATCCCGGCACGCAACCCGGAAAAGTACTGCGCCTGAAAGGGAAAGGATTACCAAGCATAAACAGCTACGGCACAGGAGATTTACTGGTAAACGTTGGCGTATATATTCCGGAAAACGTCTCAAAAGAAGAACGAAACATTATCGCCAAACTGGAAGATTCCGAAAACTTCAAACCGAATGCAACCGCAAAACGTAATTTTTTCGCGCGATTTAAAAGTATGTTTGAATAAATAATAAAAAGATAGATTAACTGTTAAATCAGAATAGTTTATATCAATAAAAAACTATTTTTGCGACAAATGTTTAATTTATAATTTATGAAAAATAATAGTAGCGTATTTTTTCGTTTAGCGTGCTTACTGTTGCTGGTATTTATTGCCTTTATGTTTTACCGTTTTCAGAAGAAAGAAAAAGAGGAAAGTTCCGAAAGTATTTCGATACACAACAACGCGGCGCTGTCTGTTATTCACAGCAGAAAAAGCGTCCGGAATTTTGTACCCGGCAAGCTCGTCAGTGAGGAAGACATACAAAAAATTGTGCGTGCCGGTATGGCTGCTCCTTCCGGAAGGGATTTGCGCCCATGGGAAATTATAGTGATCAATGACCGTATGGCAATGGATACGCTGGCAACCCAATTACCTTACGCTAAAATGCTGGAAACCGCGACTCTGGCAATTGTGGTTTGCGGCGACACGGCTCGCTCTCCTTTATGGGTATATGACTGTTCTGCCGTTACGCAGAATATTCTACTTGCCGCCGAAGCGTTGGGACTTGGTGCTGTATGGACGGCTGCCCATCCTTACGAAGACCGTATGTCGGCTGTAGCAAACGCAGTAGGATTGCCTGCAAGCGTTTTACCGTTGGCAGTCATCCCTGTCGGTTACCCGAACGGCGATTTTGAGCCGAAAGAGAAATACGATGAAACAAAAGTTCATTTTAACAGGTGGACAACAAACGCAAAGTAAATTCATAACAGCCGAATAAGGTTATTTTATGGAAAAAGAAGAATGGTTTCCGTTGGTTGATGAAACCGGAAAGATAACAGGAAGAGCCACCCGCAAAGAGTGCCACGGTGGTTCTTTCTTGTTGCATCCGGTGGTACATTTGCATATTTTTAACAGCAAAGGCGAACTGTTTCTACAAAAAAGATCCGGAAAAAAAGATATTCAACCGGGCAAATGGGACACTGCCGTCGGCGGCCATATTGATTTCGGCGAGGAAGTCGAACAGGCTCTTGTCCGCGAGGCAATGGAAGAATTGGGTATCACGGATTTTACGCCCGAATTTTGCTATCGCTATGTATGGGAATCGACGGTGGAACGTGAACTGGTTCACACCTATCGCACTACGTATGACAAAAAAATTACCCCTGATGCTTTGGAGTTGGACGGCGGACGTTTCTGGTCGATCCCCGAAATAAAAAAGCAGATCGGAAAAGGAATATTTACACCAAATTTTGAGAAAGAGTTTTCAATGTTATAAAACTTTTCCTTCATTCAACCATGTCTGCCCTGTATATACACATCCCCCTTTGCCGGAGTCGCTGTTTTTACTGCGATTTCTATTCAACTACCGGTCCGGAAAGAAAGGAATTGCTACTTGACGGGATTTGCAAAGAAATGAATCTCAGGCAAAATTACCTGCAGGGAGAACCGGTCCGTACCATTTATTTCGGTGGCGGGACGCCTTCGCTGCTTTCGGCAAAGGAGATTGAACGTGTATTGACAGAGGCATTTAAAACATTTGATTGCCATCCGGAAGAGATTACCCTGGAGGCAAATCCAGACGACCTTTCTCCCGATTATGTCCGGTCACTACGGGCGACACCCGTAAACCGCATCAGTATCGGCATTCAAAGTTTTCAGGATGCAGACTTGAAACAGATCAATCGCAGGCACTCTGCCTCACAGGCAATCAACGCAGTAAAAACGTGCCGGGACGCAGGCTTTGACAACCTTAGCATTGATCTTATTTACGGATTGCCGGGTCAAACGCTTGAACAGTGGAAAAAAAACCTGCAAATAGCCGTTGATTTGCAGGCGCCGCATATTTCTGCCTATCACCTGACGTATGAAAAAGGGACGGAATTTTTCAGGCAATGGAAACAGGGAATCATTTCTCCGGTAGAAGAGTCGCTCAGCGAGGAAATGTTTAAAACACTAAAAAGAACACTCCAGGAGAGCGGATTGCAGCAATATGAAATCTCCAATTTTGCACGGCCGGGTATGGAATCCAAGCATAACTCGTCCTACTGGAATGATGTTCCGTATATCGGATTGGGACCCTCAGCACATTCTTACAACCGCATCTCACGGCAATGGAACATTTCCGACATCCATGGTTACCTGGAGGCATTAAGAAAAGGGAATCCGTTTTATGAAACCGAAAAGCCGGATAAAAATACCCGTTATAACGATTTCGTAATCACCTCTTTGCGAACTTCGGCGGGAATAGAGATTGCTTTGATAAAGTCCAAATTCGGAGAAAAACCGCTGGCTTACTGTTTGCAAAATGCAAAAACATTTATCGACCGCCATTTATTGGAATTAAAAGAGGGAAGGCTGCGCCTGACCGAAGAAGGAATGTTTATTTCGGACGGTATTATGGCTGAACTTTTGCAGGTAGATTGAATGGCGGATCAGGTAACAAAATCATCCTTGCTCGCTGTTTTCTTTTCCCTCTCCTTTTCGGTAATAATAAATAATCCCATACTCCCGGCATTTCTTCAGTCGTTCGGGCAACGGCAATCCGGCGAAATGCGCCTCTACCTGATCCCAAATTTCGAGGATTAAAGTGTCGGCAATTTCGTTTAAGAGAGAAACATTTTCAACAGTTCGCGCCGTATTGTTTTGCAGCACTTTCTGGTCGTTGTAGCATTCCTGAAAAATATCGTAGTGGACACGAACTTTGGCAATCGCGGGATTGTAGATGGGCACGCCGCCTTTTCCGGTGCGTTGAATTTCTCCGTCAATGACTTTTTTTCCCCATTCCAACAGATGTTCTTCCGAACTTAAATCGGGCACTGTCGTACTGTTTTCATCTAAACCGTACAGCAGTTTGTTTTCCGGTTTTATCTCTCTGCGAGCAATGCACATGTGAAGAACCTGTATAAAATGTGAGATATACAAACGGGCGGCTTTGAGGGTATTTTGATATTTTTTATTAGTAGCAAACTGTTTTTCAGCACATTGTTTATACTCAAGCAATGCCCGTTCGTAGCGCACTACAAAACCTTTGGCATCTTCCAGCGTTTTGTACGGAAATGCCAGGTCAAAAGAATCGCCCATATTTACGGCGTTTCGCAAAGAACGTAATCGGGCTTGATTCGTATTCGGTAATCTCCTGTAAGGCATCTGCTTTTTTAATTTTCTCTGTATAATAAGTTTTCTGCAAAAACAGATAATTCTGCTTTTTGTTCATCCGGAACAGACACTTTTTTCAACGATTGAACGGCATCTTCGTAGTATGCTTTCATTGCATTTTCGGTATGTGTGCGGATATCAAGCTTTTCATAAATCGCCGAAACGGCTTTTATTTTTTCCTCTTTATCGAAATCGTTGGCGTTTATTTGGCGAAGCAATTCGGCTTTCGTCTCCGGGTCTGCCTTTTTCAACGCAGTAAGCAATAAAAATGTCTTTTTATTACAGCAAATATCGCCGCCGATTTTTTTTCCGAATTTGGCAGTATCTCCGTAAACATCGAGATAATCGTCTTTGAGCTGGAAAGCGATGCCGATGCCGATGCCAAACCGATACAGTAAATCGGCATCCTCCGCAGAAGCGCCACCGCAAATAGCGCCGATTTTCAGGCTTCCTGCCAATAAAACCGCTGTTTTCAGGCGAATCATATTGATATATTCATCAATGGAAACATCGTTGCGCGATTCGAATTCCATATCGTACTGCTGCCCCTCGCATACCTCAACACTGGTTTGAGAGAAAACGTCCAGCACGGATTTCAACGCTGTCGTATCGCATTGTGCAAGCAGTTGATAGGCCTTTATAAGCATCGCATCGCCCGAAAGGATGGCCCGGTTTTCATCCCATTTCACGTGGACGGTCGGCTGGTTGCGGCGCATTTCCGCCTTATCCATAATGTCGTCGTGAAGCAGCGTAAAATTATGAAACACTTCTATGGCTAATGCCGGATTGAGCGCCTTTTCGATCGTATTGTCAAAAAGCTGGCAACCCAGCAGGGTAAAAACCGGTCGAATCCGTTTCCCGCCCAGTGAAAGGACATATTCAATAGGCTCGTATAAACTGTATGGCGTCAACTTCCAATTTAACTTATCAATTTCATTTTCAACAAGTTGTTGTATTCCTTTTGCTGTCATAACTGCATGTTTTTTATGCTTTTCTTACTGTTATATGCTTTCATTATTGCAAGTCAGGTGCGCAATGACAAACCCTTTTTTCCGTTACACTTCGCCGGCTGCGGTTGTAGCTCCGGTAGCTGTCGTATTCGATGTCAACTTCCGGCTCCACAAAAGTTTCTTTCGGAGTTAACAGGAATTTGATGTATTTTATCGTCAATCCCCTATCTAACCATTGCTGTTCATAAAATGTTTTGATAGACAAAATCTTATCGTCCGAAAAATCGGAATGGTATAAATCGTGATTTTCAAAAAGAACTTTGTAACCGTTCGCTTTCACCATTTCTGAGGTATATGTGAACATAAAATTACTGTCTGTTTTGAGATGAATAATGCCGCCGGGCTTTACAAACTGTTGGTAAAGTCCCATAAACCGTGTAGAAGTCAGTCTTTTACCGGCCTTTTTCATTTGCGGATCGGGAAACGTAAGCCAAATTTCCGAAATTTCCTCTTTTCCGAAAAAGGCAGGAATAATCTCTATGTTTGTCCGGATAAAAGCAACGTTTTTCAGTCCTTTTTGGAACGATTCCTTCGCTCCCGCCCACATTCGCGCACCTTTTATATCCACGCCGATGAAGTTCTTATCGGGAAAAAGTTCAGCCAATGCCACGGTGTATTCTCCTCGTCCGCAACCCAATTCCAACACAACCGGATGATCGTTTTGAAAAAAATGATTCCATTTTCCTTTCAGTTCAAAAGGCTCATTTTGTTGTTGAAGTGTAGAGAATGTGAACTGGAAGACGTGAGGGAAGGTCTCCATTTCACCGAATTTTTGTAATTTGTTTTTCCCCATGCCAAGCAATGTAAAAAATTAAGCAGGATTTACATCCTACGCCGTATAATGGATTTCCAAGTCCCGAAGGGACGATATTATATAAATATACCGACAAATCATCATTCATTTAAACTGATAATTCTCAATCCAATATCGTGAATTCCAACCAGTGTATCTTCGCGCATTCCCTGTATTAGCTCGAACCGGTAAACCCCGGTTTTGGGAAATTTTATCCGCTGCATATACAATACGGGAAGCTCGCGCAATGAGCCGCCGCCTTTCCCAATCCATTTGCCGTAATTGTCGGCTAACACACATTCCAGCGTATCCTTAAATTCAATCAAATCGGGCGAAACGGAATTGACGAACAGCCAAAAATTCTGATAACGGTAACTGCCGCTGTTGCGAATATCAATGATAATGTCGTATATTCCGGACGTATCGGTAGCGGTGTAGTTAAAAACTACTACGCTGTCTTTATTCCAGCCATAGTCAGGCAATTCTTTCGAATCCTGAAAAACTACGTTACTTGAGCAGGCTGCCAGCAAAAAAGAGAGCAGCAAGAGTATCCCAACGGCTTTCCCGTTATTCACTTTTTTCTTCATTGTTTTTGGGTTTTAGCGTTGGGCGAGGTTTGGGTTTTGGCTTGCGATTGCTTTTATTTCGATTTGCATTATTCGCATTTTTCATCTCCTGCTCAGAACCATTGTTATTTCCGTTTGATTGCTCCGGACGGTTATTGTTTCGATTTTGCCCGTTCGGAGCATTTGTATTACGATTCGGGCCGGAATTGTGATTTTCCGGGTTTCGCCGGTTCTCGTTAGAGCGGTTTTCGCCCTCTTTCCGCACCTGATTATTCACCGGTGCATTTTCAGTTCCGTTTTCCTTCGAACGCGAATGATTCGGAGCATTTTCGTTCCGTCTGTTTTTCGATTTGTTCTTTTTCTTCTTATCGAAACGCGTAAGGCTATCCTGCCCCACTACATTTTCATAGTCAACGCGTTTTTCCTTTGTGTCTTTGTTGTCACCTTCCAGCGAATCGACTTTGATACCCTGCTTGTTGAGTGCGATAATCTCTTTTACTCGTTCCACCGGAAGGGCAACAATATTGGCAGCCATATTCGGCGAACTCGAATATTGCATTTCCTGCTTGAATACGTCTGTTTTAAAATGATAGAAAGTTGCATCCTTGGTTTCAAGGTGAATTTCCTTGGACGGAATTCCTTTTTGCGCCTCCACGTAAGCGTCCAGCTCAAAATTCATACAGCATTTCAACTTGGCGCACTGTCCTGCCAGTTTTTGCGGATTCAGCGAAATTTCCTGGTAACGTGCGGCGCTTGTCGCCACCGAAACAAAGCTCGACATCCACTGCGAACAGCACAACGGTCGCCCGCACGGACCAATACCGCCGATGCGCCCCGCTTCCTGCCTTGCTCCGATTTGCTTCATTTCCACACGGATATTGAATGTTTCGGCAAAGACTTTTATAAGTTGGCGAAAATCAACGCGTTCATCGGCAATGTAATAAAAAATTGCTTTATTTCCGTCGCCCTGATACTCTACATCGCCGATTTTCATATTGAGTTTCAAATCCTCGGCAAGCTTCCGGGCGCGAATCATTGTGTCGTATTCGCGCGCTTTTGCCTCTTCATACTTTTCAAGATCGTTGGTTCTGGCTTTCCTGTAAATCCGTTTTATATCGCTTCGAGCCGGGTCAATGTTGTTTTTTTTCATCTGAATCAACACCAGCTGACCGACAAGCGAAACGGTACCGATATCGTGTCCGGGCGAAGATTCGACCGCGACAACATCGCCTTTCTCAAGTTTGAGCTTATTGGAATTCCGGAAATACCCCTTTCTTGTATTTTTGAAAATAACCTCCACAAATTCGGTTGCCGACTGAGCCTCAGGAATGTCGCACAACCAGTTGGAAGCATCTAATTTTTTATCTGTATTCTTGCTGAGACCTTTAAAGTTCATGCAGCAACCACCATTATCTTTACAATTCATCTGTTATTTTTAAGCTATTTGCAAAGTACGCAATAAAAATACAAAAACACAAATTTTCAAGTATTTGGTTTTATTTTTTATGCGATTATCCGCATTATTAATATTAATGTCGAAATCAATAAATTGTGTATGAGATTGTATCAAAGTCTGCGAATTACACAAATTGACTCGAAATTAACAGTTGAATTACCTGTAATCCGGCAAATTAAATAATTCGTATTATTCACTGAAAAACTTCTTTTGAAACAGATCCTTATTGTTTTTCGTTAGTTTTCTGTCGAACTGAAATGCCTGACGGCATTAAATATAAGTCAATAATTGTTTTAAATTACTTGAAACAATTTTTTGCCTGATTCTTCGTTTTAAGATATGAATTTGGAAAAGAGAATCTTTACTAAAAAAACAGCGACTAAATATATGCGATTAATCAAATTTATATTTCCTGCAATTTTACTGATTTTATCCTCCTGCTCCGTGAACCGGCAAATAAAAAGGGCGGATAAAAAGTACGAAATCGGAGAATATTACCGGGCATCAACTATTTACAGAAACGCATACCCGCGCGTAAAGGCAACAAAAGGAGAACGGCAAAAAAAAGCATACGTAGCATACCGGCTGGGAGAAAGCTACCTTTTAATCAACGAAAATGAAAAGGCGGAAAGAGCATTTGCCAACGCTGTGCGCTATCAATATAAGGACAGCATGGTCTATCTGTTATATGCCGACGTGCTGCGTAAAAACGAAAAAGCCAAGGCGGCGATCGAAAACTACAACATTTATCTTCAAGCGCATCCGGATGATTTACGAGCCATCAGCGGACGGAATTCGGCGCTGGAAGCACAGGAATGGTTGAAAAACCCTACCCGTTACAAAGTAAAAAAAGAAGAATCGCTGTCTTCGAAAAGGGCGGAAAGGAATCCAGCATATCCCGGCGGAGACCCGGACATTGTCTATTTCGCCTCCTCGCGCGAGAACAAGGATGTGGGCGGAAAAAGCAGCAACATCACTGGCATAAGAAACAGCGATATTTTCGTTGCCCGGAGAAATTCCGCGGGACAATGGGACAATATCGAGTCGCTGGAAGGTGAAATTAATACGATGGACGATGAAGGTACGCCAAGCTTCAGCGAAGACGGCAAAATTATGTTTTTCACACGCGCCCGTTTTGTGAAAGGCGAAAGCCTGGGAGCCGAGATTTATACTTCTTCCCGCTCGGGCGGCAAATGGGGCAAGCCCGAAAAAATCAAGCTGTCGGAAGACAGCACGATTACCTTTGCACACCCGGCGCTCTCGCCCGACGGGAAATACCTCTATTTTGTCTCCGACCTTCCGGGCGGTTACGGCGGTAAAGATATATGGCGCAGTGAAAAAGACGGAAATACGTATGGTGCGCCGATCAATTTAGGTCCGACTGTAAATACTTCGGGAAACGAAATGTATCCTTACATGCGGTCGGATTCCATGCTGTATTTCTCGTCAAACGGACATCCAGGTTTCGGCGGGTTGGACATATTCAGGGCAAAAGAAAAGGAAGACGGATCGTGGGAAGTATTTAATCTCATGTCGCCGCTTAATTCCAATATGGACGATTTCGGCATCACTTTCGAAAAAGGAAAGGAGCGGGGATTGTTTTCTTCCAACCGGGGCGAACGCAAAGGATACGACAAGATCTGGGCATTTGAACTGCCGGAGGTGGAATTTGTGATAGACGGAAAAGTCGCCTCTACCGACGGCGAACCGTTAGCCGACGCTACCGTCCGCATCGTAGGAACGGACGGCACTAACGTCAAGGTAAAAACCAAGAAGGACGGTACGTTTAAGTTTCCGTTGAAAAAAGAAGTCGATTATATTCTGCTGGGTAACAGCCGCGGTTTCCTGAACCAAAAAAATGCAGTTTCAACCGTAGGGTTGGAGGATACGGAAACATTCCCGCTCACATTCAGCCTGGCATCCATCAGCAAGCCTGTCGGGCTTGATAACATTTTCTTCGAATTCGGGAAAGCAACCCTGACTTCCGAATCCTCTACGGCATTGAACAAGCTGATTACGCTGCTGACCGACAACCCGAACATCACGATTGAGATTGGCGCACATACCGACCGCGTAGGTTCGGCGGAAGGCAACCTGCAGCTTTCGGGGCGGCGCGCCGAGTCGGTCGTGGACTACCTGATTAAAGGCGGGATTGATCCCGATCGCCTTACCGCCAAAGGTTACGGAAAAACCCAGCCGATTGCTGTCGATAAAAATCTGGCGCAAAAATATAGCTTCCTGAAAGAGGAAGATGTGCTGAATGACGAGTTTATCGACACACTGACACCCGAACAGCAGGAAATCGCCAACCAGATCAACCGTCGTACGGAGTTCCGTGTGTTAAAAACGACTTATAAGATGTATTGATATCAATCATGAAGTATTGTACTTCCATTGGCGGGATCTGAAAGTAACCCCGCCAACGGAAGTACACGGAATAAAACCTTATGAAGAAATTAAAAATCCGCAAGCGCCCGCCAAAACAATCAATAACACCGGGTTTACCTTATAAAAATAGGAAGCAATAAAAGTAGCGGCGCAAATCACAATACTGAAATTATTCTTTCCGATTCCCGCATCCGGAAAGTTCTCCGTATTCATCAATAACAGAGCAGCCGCAAAAATCAGCCCCACGATTGCCGGACGCAATCCGGAAAAAACATATTGTACATACCGGTTTTCAATGTTTGCAAAAAGAAACCGGATCACAAAAAGCATCAGTACCACCGACGGAAGGCAAAGCGCCAATGTGGCAACGGTTGCACCCAATATGCCGGCAGTGTTAAATCCTACATATGTGGCAGTGTTGATCGAAATCGGACCGGGTGTTATTTGCGAAATAGCGAGAATATCGGCAAACTCCTGCATCGTCATCCAGTGAAAATGGTCAACCACTTCAAACTGGATCAGCGAAATCATCGCATACCCCCCGCCAAACCCGAAAACTCCGATTTTGAAAAAGACATATATCAATTCTAAATAAATCATACAAAACTATTTGCTTGAAATTCGATAATAAGAATAAGCTCCAATTAAAACTCCACCTAAGGCAGATGCTACGATGACGTAAACAGGCGAAACGTCGCACCACCAGACGAGGAAAACCGCGCCGATGGGAATAACCGCCGTCTTCAGGGTGATTTTAGCCGACTTAACCATTTGAAGCGCCGGCGCAAGGATCAGCGCTACCACACACGGACGTATTCCCTTGAAAATACGTTCTACAATCGTATTATCCCTTATTTCCACAAAAAACATCGCCACTAAGCAAATAATGACAAAAGAAGGAATTATGGCTCCCAATGCAGCGCATATCGCCCCTTTCATACCCTTAATCCGGTAGCCGGTATATAAGGCGGTATTCACGGCAAAAACCCCCGGAATCGTTTGTACCACTACAATCATATCCCAGAAGTCATCTTTCGTCATCCATTTTTTCTTTTGCACGACAGACCTTTCCACCATCGACAGCATTGCATATCCGCCGCCGATTGTGAATGCGCCTATTTCAAAAAATGTTTTAAATAATTGAAAGTAAATATTCATCTTTTAAAATTAGAATAAAGAATAAAGAGCAAAGAAAAAAGAGTAAAGATTAGCAGTTTTTGTTCTCTGTTCTTTATTCTTTGCTCTTACAAACGGCAAAGATAAATCAGTCGCACGAATAATTTATCATTTTTTTTGCAGTTATTTCTTGTTTTTTTTCTCCTAACTTATAACTTTGTAACTTATTTCCAACATTTTAATTTATATACTTATGAAATTTTTAGACGAGTTTAAAGCGTTTGCCATGCGCGGTAATGTGGTTGATATGGCAGTAGGGGTCATTATTGGCGGTGCATTCGGTAAAATTGTCTCCTCTTTGGTGGCTGATGTTATTATGCCTCCGATAGGTCTTTTGGTGGGCGGAATTAATTTTACCGACCTTAGTTGGATAATGAAAGATGCGGTTCCCGCAACTGCCGGAAAAGCGGCGGAAGCTGCCGTTACGCTGAATTACGGGAATTTCCTGCAGACACTGTTCGACTTCTTGGTCATTGCCTTTTCTATTTTTATGTTCATCAAGTTAATCAACAGTTTTAACAAGAAGAAAGAAGAAGCTCCTGCCGCTGCTGAACCAACAAAAGAAGAAACTCTTCTTACCGAAATCAGGGATTTGTTGAAAGCTAAGAAAAACTAAACTGATTGCACGAATTGAGCCTGACTTTTCAGGTGTTTTCAGCGCATAGAGGTTATCCGAAAAGATAGTCGTCCGAGAATTACACAAATTAGCACGAAATTAAGATATTAATTATCTGCAAATTACGATTATGTAAATTAAATAATTAGTGTTAATCCGTGCAATTCGCGGACTTTTTAGTTAGCCTCATTTAATCACTTAATCACTAAAAAATTATACCGTGAATTGGCAAAAGCTACTCTCTACCAAACGTTTCGGTTTGGAAACTTACCACGACGAAAAGAAACGCGACCGGTCGGAGTTTCAACGCGATTACGACCGCCTGGTTTTTTCAGCATCATTCCGCCGTCTACAGAACAAAACGCAGGTTTTCCCGCTACCCGGAAGCATTTTTGTACATAACCGTCTCACACACAGCCTGGAAGTTTCCTGCGTCGGACGTTCGTTAGGAAACAGCATTGCCAGGAAACTGAAAGAAAAATACCGCGATACCGATTTTTTGTCCGAAATAGGTTCTATCGTCTCCGCCGCCTGCCTGGCGCACGATATGGGCAATCCGCCTTTCGGGCATTCGGGTGAAACTGCCATCGCCTCCTTTTTTTCGGAAGGCAATGGGTTGCATTTGAAGAAAAAATGGAAAATTTCAGATAACGAATGGAACGATATCATTCATTTTGAAGGAAATGCCAACGTTTTCCGCTTGCTGACGCACCAGTTTCAGGGACGTAGAAAGGGAGGTTTTGTGCTGACCTATTCCACTCTCGCCTCGATTGTCAAATATCCTTACGAATCAAGCTACATAAGAAAAAAAAAGAAATTCGGCTTTTTCCAAAGTGAAAAGGACGATTTCGTAAAGGTTGCCGACGAATTGGGACTGATTCGCATAGACAAATACCGGTATGCCCGACATCCGCTCGTTTACTTAGTCGAGGCTGCCGATGATATTTGCTACGAGATTATGGACATTGAGGACGCGCATAAACTGAAACTGATTAGCACAGAAGAGACTAAAGAGCTGATGCTCAACTTTTTTACACAGGAAGAAAGGGCAAAAAAAATAGAAAGAATGAAGCCTGTCACCGACGTAAATGAGCAGGTTGCCTATCTCCGTTCGTCCGTAATCGGAGTTTTGGTGGACGAATGTTCACGTGTATTTGTGCAAAACGAGGAGGAAATTCTTGCCGGAAATTTTCAGGGCTCACTGGTCGACAGTATGCAAAAAGAGATGTGCGAAGCTTACAATCAATGTGTTACGCTTTCTTACCGGAAAATATACAAATCGAAAGACGTGGTCGATATTGAAATTGCCGGTTATCACATCATTTATACGCTCATCGACAAGCTGATCCAGGCAGTGTTTGATTCGGAAAAAGCTTATTCCAAACAGCTGTTAGCCCGCATCCCCGAACAGTACGAAACAGAAGTGGAAACGCCTTACGGAAAAATCCAGTCGGTGTTGGATTATGTTTCGGGAATGACCGATATTTATGCGCTGGATCTGTACAGGAAGATTACGGGGATGAGCTTGCCGAGCTTATAAATTTTACCCCGAACCTCCCGACAGAGGCTTTCAGGGTAATAGGATAGATAAAAGCAACAACGCTTTCATTGAGTAAAAGTTCCCGTCAGGAGATATGGAGATAATATTACAAATAAACATTAAAAAAACGGAAAATCCCTGTTATTCGGACGAATGGATTGTTAAACAGACAGGACGATAATCAATACAAAAATTGGGCAAAATATATGGTGACTGTAAAGAATAGAAAATTATTTTTTTTTCTGCCGTTGGCGATTATCGCTCTACCGGCAATTATTCTTTATTGGCAGCGGAATAACATATTGGAACCTTTTGTACAGAAAAAAATAGTAAAGTTTGAACAGGGAAAACCCATCCGGATTTCTTACGATAGAATTTTTCTTTCCGGAATAAATAAGCTGGAACTCGACGGCCTGACCATTTATACAACGAATAACGATACGCTGAGCAGAACGGAGGAAATAGACGCAAAACTCAACCTGTGGAAACTTTTATTCAAGGAAACAGAGCTGAAAGACCTTCAGGTAAAAGGATTTTCCCTTTCATTAAAAAATGGCAGCGAAAAGCGGATTTATGACTTTTTATTCCGGAAGAAAGGGAACAAACAAAATGAGGATGCTTCCGACGCGCATTCTTCCGGCTACACCCGGAAAGCAGCTCAGGCTATCGAGCTTTTTTTTCGTTTCGCACCCGAAAATATTTTAATTACCGGGATGAATATCAGCATACAGCATACCGGTTTTTGGCTCAACCTGCACATTCCCGAATTGAAAATCGCCGACCACACGTTTTCGTCCGAAGTACAGGTAAATGAACAAGGTGAAAAACAGAGTTTTATGCTGGATGGTACCTTTTGGCGCGAAGAGAAAAAGCTGGCATGTAAAATATATCCGAAGGAAACAGCGTTTGCCGAAATGCCTTATTTACAGCACAAATTCAACACTCGGGTCGTTTTTGACACCCTGCAGTTTCAATTCTCCTCCCTGAAAAATGAAAAAGAATTATTACGGTTGGGCGGAGTTGCTTCGTCCGATAACCTAACCATACAAAATGAACGGCTTTCGACAGAAGAAGTTTTGTTTCAAAAAAGCAAAATAGATTATGTTGTGAATATTTACCCCGATTATGTAGAATTGGACAGTTCGACAGTCGTACAGTTTTACAAGCTTGATTTTCATCCGTATATGCGATTGAAAATGAAACCCGAAGTAGATCTGACGGTTTCCGTCCGGAAGACGGATTTTCCCGCCGATAACCTTTTTTCATCGTTGCCGAAAGGATTGTTCCGCAACTTGGAAGGAATAAAAACATCGGGAAACCTCTCGTATAATTTTTACTTTTCGGTCAATATGGCAGAAGTGGACAGCTTGCAGTTTCATTCGTCGATGAGTAAGGAGAATTTCCGTATTGAACAGTTCGGCAAAACCGATTTTACGAAAATCCGCGGACCGTTTCTCTACTCCGCTTACGAAAAAGGCGAATTGGCCAAAACGTTTGAAGTAGGCGAAGATTTTCCCGATTTCCGTCAGCTGGAAGCAATTTCGCCTTACCTGAAAGCAGCCGTACTGTTTGCCGAAGACGGTTCCTTTTTCGGTCACAAAGGATTTAACGAAGAGGCATTGCGCAGCTCTTTGGCAAAAGATATCAAGGAGAAAAGATTTGCACGGGGCGGAAGTACCATCTCGATGCAATTAGTAAAAAACCTTTATTTGAGTCGTGATAAGACAATCACGCGCAAATTGGAAGAAGCGTTGATTGTGTGGCTGATAGAAAACAACCGGCTGGTATCCAAAAACCGAATGTTTGAGATTTACCTCAACATTATTGAGTGGGGACCGAATGTTTACGGCGCTAACGATGCGGCTCGCTTCTACTTCAGCAAGGAAGCAGCCGACCTGACTCCGGAGGAGGCGATATTTATGGCAAGCATCGTCTCGCACCCGAAAAAGTTCATGTGGAGCTTCGATCAAAATCGCGCACTGAAACCGCGTTTTTCCGGTTTCTATAAAACGCTGGGAAAAAGAATGTTAAGCCACGAGAATATTACGGAGGAGCAATTTGAAAACCTGACGCCGGATGTCAGGATTACGGGAGGAGCTTCCGTGTATTTGGCAAAAGTAGATAGTGTGGAAGTTGAAAAGGAAGATGATGATTGGGAAGATTGAATTTTGCAATAAAAAAATAGTAATCAAATACTTGCAAAATGAAGACAATAAAAATTGAATGGACTGATAAAACTTGGAATCCAATTACGGGTTGTTCCAAAATATCGGCAGGCTGTGTAAATTGCTATGCAGAAGTAATGTCACGACATCTTCATGCAATGGAGGAAGCGAGGAAGCGATGGAGTGAAAAGAAATAAACAAGAGAATGGGAAATTAATTAAAGGAGAAACTTATCAGGCTATGCCAATGTAATATAAATTGTATGAAACTTTTTAAAACACCACAAACAAAAGAACTTGACGAATACACCATTCAGCATGAGCCGGTGGATTCGTTTGTGTTAATGGAGCGGGCTTCGCTTGCTTTTTTCAACAAGATGCTCCCTTACTTAGAAGGGGATTGCCGGATATGCATCTTTGCCGGCACAGGGAATAATGGAGGCGATGCCCTCGTCGTTGCACGCCTGCTGCTGATTGCGGGACAGTCGGTGCGCACGTTTCTTGTCAACCCGCAAAACCGTCTTTCGCCCGATTGCAAAAAAGCGAAGGAAAAATTACTCGCCGCTTTTCCGTATGCACTTATGGAGATAGATGAAGCGGAGAAAATAATCTTTTCGTCGGCCGATTATGTAGTGGACGGATTATTTGGTTCCGGATTAAACCGCCCGTTGGAAGGCGTTTTCGCAGAGGTGGTCTCCATCATCAATCACAGTGGAGCTACCGTGTTTTCGATTGATATTCCTTCGGGACTTTTCGGTGAAGATAACCGGAATAATAATCCCAACGCCATTGTACGCGCTGACTATACTTTCAGTTTCCAGTTCCCGAAACTGGCTTTCTTCTTTTCCGAAAATGAACCGTTTATCGGCGAATTTTCGGTGCTGGATATTGGCTTACATCCGCAGGCATTACAGGATTTTCCATCAACATACTTTTTCACAGAGGAAAAAGATGTCCGGTCAATATTGCGACCGCGCACTAAATTTTCGCACAAGGGAACGTATGGTCACGCATTGCTGATTGCCGGTTCGTGTGGAAAAATGGGAGCTGCGGTGTTGGCCGCCAAAGCCTGTTTGCGAGGCGGATGCGGCTTGCTTTCTTCTTATATCCCTTCCAAAGGATACGATATTATGCAGATTTCCGTTCCCGAAGCAATGATCGAATGTAATCTCCACGAAATGGTTTTGTTTGATATTGACTTGATATTGAATGACAAAAACAGGTACACAGCCGTGGGAATCGGTCCGGGTATCGGAACAGACAGCAAAGTTAAACATATTTTATCCGACTTATTAAAAAAATGTAAAATTCCAATAATAATGGATGCTGATGCGTTAAATATCATATCCGAATCGTTTGAAATGTTAAGCAGGATTCCGAAAGGAACGATTTTGACTCCTCATCCGAAGGAATTTGACCGACTTGCGGGATATTCATCATCGGGATACGAGCGGCTGCAAAAACAGTTGAAATTTGCTCAAAAGCACAAAGTAACGGTTGTGTTGAAGGGAGCAAATACAAGCGTGGCTTTTCCCGACGGACGATGTTTTTTCAACTCTACCGGGAATCCAGGAATGGCGACTGCCGGAAGCGGCGATGTCCTCACCGGCATCATTCTGTCGTTGCTGGCGCAAAAATACACGCCCGAAGAGGCAGCGCTGTTAGGCGTTTACGTGCACGGCCTGGCGGGAGATTTTGCAGCCGGCGAATTTTCGCAACAGGGGATGATTGCAGGAGATATTATTCAGTCGTTAGGAAAAGCGTTTTTGCAACTAAACGTAAAAAACGATTGAAAATTTTAATCTTCGTGACTTTCTGTTTCCGTGTTCATTTTGCGCGCAAACGCGTTTTATAAACACGAAGGCACGAAAACGGAAAGGCACGAAGGTTATGATTGAAATGAGAAGATAACTACAATGAACACAATTAATTAGTATAGGTTTCAGTATGAAGAAAATTATTTTACAGGGAATCTGTTTATTCCTGACAAATGCAATCATTGCACAGACGGCAGTGTTGAATGTAAAAGAGAGCGGTTCGATGAAGGAGGAACCGGTAGCAACTTATTTCCTGCCTCGAACTGTGCTGGAGATTGAAGTCGTGGCAACCAAAATTACCCGAAAAGCAGGTCCATATTCGAACGATGCCGGCAAGTATCTCGGAACGTCTGCAACAATCAGGCAGGACGAGGAAATCTGGACAATAACAAAAATTGACGTGAAGCAAAACTCCGAACCCGATGCCGGAAATCAATACAAGGTATATGCAACAGCCAAATCAAACGCGGGGTTTCTCTCGTTGACCGAAACCGGTATTTTGCGGGGAATCAATCTTCCGTTCTCTATTTTCCCGGAAGGAAAAAACAACATGCATGCTGCTCGCAGGAAACCGGGAGAAAAAACAAAAAAATCAAAAAACACTCCGTTTATTTCCAATTTTGCCATAAAAGAAGACAGCTTGGCGAAAAAACCGGGCGCAGCTGCTGCGTTCGAGCAAATAAATGATTTACGGGAAGCAAGACAGGAGATATTGGTGCAAAATAACGATGTGTTGCACGGTGAGGCTGTAAAACTTTACTTGCGTGAAATCAACAAAAGAGAGAATGAATTGACCGCCCTTTTCAACGGAAAAGAACAAAAAGAGACGGTCAAAAGAACCTTTACCGTGTATCCCGACAGGGAAGTAACCAACCAGGAAATATTCCGTTTTTCGGAAAAACAGGGATTCTCCGATTCTGGAAATCCGGTTTCCATTACATTGAAAAAAAGACTTACTGGCGATAAATCGACTTCATCCGGAAAAGAAAAGCAAGGCTTTGTGTACCGGATACCTGCTCTGACAGATGTGGAAATTGCCGGTAATAAAGAAACATTTTGGACAGGTATAATCCTTATTTCCCAACTGGGTAAATTGACTTATTTTCCTGCCGGTTTTTTCGACAAGGATGTAAAAGCATTATTTGATGTACAAAGCGGTACTTTGCTGCAGACAGGAAAATAAATGCCGATAATCAATCCAGGGTATTTCCGCCCGGTTATAAACGACAATTTAAAAAGTAAGATTTAATATGGGACTATACTACTCACTCTCCGTTTTGATTATTATTGCTACCGGATTCTACTACGTTAATGCGCGGTTTTTGAAACTGCCGTCCACAATCGGAATTATGGTGCTGGCAATTGTCTGTTCGGTCTGTCTGGTGATAATAGGAAGATTCGAGCCGGTTCCGTTGCATGATATGAACGAGTTGGTCGGACGCATTGACTTTACCAATTTGCTGATGAGCGGGATGCTTTACTTTTTGCTGTTTGCAGGCGCCATTCAGATTAATTTGGATGATTTGAAAGAAGAGAAAATGCCGATCATCATATTTTCCTCCATCAGCATCATCATATCCACTTTTGTCGTCGGATTCCTCCTTTATTATGTACTTGCTTTTTTATTTCCGTTAATCGGGATTCATTTTCCGGTTTCCCCGATATATTGCTTCCTGTTCGGAGCCATTATATCTCCTACCGACCCGATTGCCGTGCTGGTGATACTCAAAAAGACAACCATCTCCAAGTCGCTCGAAACCAAAATTACCGGAGAAGCCCTGTTCAATGACGGGATGGCAATTATCCTGTTTACGGTTATATATAGCATCGCACAGGGACAGGAACAGTTGAAGGATATTTCTTTCCTGTCTATAACCTGGCTGTTGGTTAAGGAAGCGTTCGGAGCGTTGATTATCGGGATGATATTGGGTTATATCGGATTCTTAGCCATCAAAAAGGTGAACGATTACAAGTTTACCGTACTCGTGACGCTCTCGGCTGTTATGGGAGCGTATATGATTTCGCAGGCGCTCGGCATATCGGGACCGCTGACGATGGTTTCGGCGGGCATAATTATCGGGAATGAAAGCCGGAAATATTCTGCACAAAAACGTACTGATATTGATTTTGTCAAAAATTTTTGGGAACTGATTGATGAAGTGTTGAATACAATTCTTTTTCTGCTGATGGGTTTTGAGTTGCTGCTGCTGCCGGATTTAAGTAAATATTGGGCAAGCGGGTTAGCGGCGATCCTGATTGTGCTGATAGCCCGTTATATGTCTGTTCGGATTCCGGCATTTGCCTTGAAAGGCGATTATTCGCCCAAAACGATTTTTATTCTGGTGTGGGGAGGCGTTCGCGGCGGAGTTTCCATTGCTTTGGCGCTTTCTATCGGCGACGTTTTACATCGCGGTTTCATTGTTTCGATCACGTATTTTGTGGTTGTTTTTTCTATTATCGTGCAAGGATTGAGTTTAAAAAAACTGGTAAATCGACTTTAAACCTTCAAGCAAATTTTTAGTCGAAATTAAGCATATATTTTATATATTTGTATCGCGGAATTCAACTAATTTTTGGTAGATGAAAACAATAAAGTTTATCATATTAACAAGTATCGTTCTCTTTCTTTTTGGCTTGAATGCTCAAAGTCAGGAAGGAGGAGTTCGTCTTCCGGCGCACGTATCGGCGGATGGAGATACTGTTCCCCAGATTGTATTACCGATGGTGTATGTTTTTCCGACGTTAAATTTTTCCTCCAAAAAGCAAGAACAGTTTTACTGGAAAACAGTGCGCGATGTGAAGCGCACACTGCCTTACGCCAAGGCAATCGGAACCACTCTGTTGGAAATCAACACGGCAATGGAAGGAATGTCGGAAAAAGAACGCAAAGCCTATATGAAATCGAAAGAAGATGATTTGATAGGAAAATATGAACCTGAATTGAAAAAACTAACTCTTTCGCAAGGGAAAATGCTTATCCGCCTGGTTGATCGAGAGTGTGAAAAAACCTCTTATGAGTTGATAAAAGAATACCGGGGCGGATTCAGAGCTTTCTTCTGGCAAGGATTTGCCCGCTTGTTTGGAGCCAACCTGAAAACCAACTACGAAAAAAACGACAAGGATAAAATCGTAGAACGAGTGATTTTATTGGTGGAGGCGGGACAGCTATAATACTGCATTCAAAAGATTATTCATTTAATTAATATCCAGCAACTTATGCAACTGTACACTTAACCGCCACTGCGTATTGGACTGAATGTAGCGGATAACTTCCTTCGTATTTTTCATCGAACAAGGTTGAAGATAGCGGTAAGATGCGTTGAAATTTTCAAATACGGATAAATCTTGTCCGGTATAAACCACTTTCAGCTCGTTGGCTTTATTTAAAAGCAAATTTTCTTTCGGACTGCAAGTAATCCAGTCTATATTTTGCGGAACAGGGCGCGTACCGTTTGTTTCTATTTGAATGAAATAACCGGCATTTTTGAAAAATCGTACAAAATCAGCATCCAGGAAAAGGCCTGGTTCTCCTCCAGTAAAAATGAGGTGTTTGGATGGATACGGTTCGATTACGGCTAAAATATCTTCTTTACTCATCATCTCGCCTTCCTCGTGCTGTGTATCGCAAAAATCGCAGTTCAGGTTGCACCCCGAAAAACGAACGAAAAC
Source organism: Prevotellaceae bacterium (assembly GCA_031271815.1). Classification (GTDB taxonomy): domain Bacteria; phylum Bacteroidota; class Bacteroidia; order Bacteroidales; family Paludibacteraceae; genus RGIG9379. Next base: position 33,750 of record JAISVA010000013.1, read on the forward strand.
AGCCGCCGTTCCCGTAAAAAATCCTTCGCCCTGTATGGAGTAAAAAATTTCGTTAATCCTTTTCATAAACAGCTGTGTTGTTTTCCGATTCCTGTACTTCAACTTTGTAGCAAGTTGGAATCTGTTCGCAAATCCACGCGGCGATATTTTCGGCAGTCGGATTGAAAGGAAGTACGTCGTTCAAATATTTATGATCCAGTTTTCTGTGTATCGAGCTTTTAATGGCGGAAAAATCTTCAACCATCCCGTTTTCGTTCAACTCTTTCGATTGGCAATGAATGGTAATCAGCCAATTGTGTCCGTGCAGTTGATTACACAAGCTTTCGTAGGAGGTTTTCAAACTGTGTGATGCCGATATTTCTATTCGTTTAATAATCTTGTACATATCGTCTAATTTTAACAAATCGAATTTTTAATTTCTTATATCAATATGCAAATATAGTTTATTTCGATATCTTTGCTTGAAAAACAAGGAGTGAATTTTATGAAGAAGTACACAATAATCGTGTTAGCCCTTTTCGTTTACGCCGTTGGAATGTTCGGCTGGGGTTATACAAAGGGAACTGTTTCGGAAACAGAAGCATTGCTTGGTATTGCTGCAATGAGTGTTGTTTTGGTTTTACTTTGGTTTCTTTACCGTCGCAGGGAACGGTATCGGGAGGAGGCGAAGAAAAACACGATGAATCGAAAGCGCGAAAACACGAAATAGGTTTTATTTATATCACATAGAAATAAGATTATGGAAATGTATCAGATGATGAAAGCGAAAAAATTTCGTTCAAGGAAAATTTGGGTTGCTTTAATTTTTATTCTTGCCGGACTTTTGCTACTGGGTAAAAACCTGGAAATAATCCGTCCCGATATCTTTCAGGTTGTTCTCTCATGGCAAATGCTGCTGGTGGCAATCGGAATCCTGTGCTTTTTCCGCAGTCAGTTTATCGCAGGGTTGATTTTTGCCGGGATAGGAGGATTCTTTCTTGTACCTCTGGCGGCTCCGGTGGAACCCGGTTGGACAGGCACGTGGTGGCCTCTGCTCGTTATATTCGGTGGCGTGTTGATTTTACTGAGAGCCGTTTCGTCCGGCAACAAAAAATCGCGTCCGCATCAACATATCCACTCGAAGTCATCATACATTTCGAAAGACGGTTTTATGGTCTCCGACAATATCTTTGGGTTTGTGCAGCAAATTGTATTGGAGCCGGTGTTTAAAGGGGCGCGAATCAAAAATGTATTCGGAACCACGGTACTCGATTTGAGAAAGACGAGCCTGGAAGCGGCAGAGACTTACATTGATATTGAATGTATTTTCGGAGGAATAGAACTCCGTGTTCCGAATGACTGGTTAGTAATCAACGAGTTGAAGGCAACTTTCGGAGGCTCCGAAGATAAAAGATATATTGAAAAGGATACTGATTATGCCCACCGGCTGATACTTCGCGGAAAACTAACCTTTGCCGGAGTCGAAATTAAAAGATGATGCCACATCACTTTATCACTCACTACTCAAATAAATAACTACATATTCCGATTGCGTTCCGATCCTGAATTTCCCGCCCCAAATGCCCATTCCCGAACTGACGTAAATATGGCTGTTCCCTTTTTTCAGGTAACCGTGCGATTGTTCGTAAATGTGGTCGGTGATCCAGGAAATAGGCAGTACTTGTCCACGATGCGTATGTCCCGAAATTTGCAGGTCAATCTTGTTTTTTTCAGCCTCTTCCAAGTGAAATGGCTGATGGTCGAGCAGGATTATTGGCTTTGAATGATCTAATGAACCGGTTAATTCTTCGAGCGTTTTCCGGTTTTGAATTCTTTTGTCTTCCCGACCAACAAGGTAAAATTCATCATTGACCAACACGGCGGAATCTTTTAAAACCGTTATCCCTGCTTGCCTGAAAAAAACAAGCGACTCTGAAACACCGGCAATATACTCGTGATTGCCCAAAGCTGTATAAACACCATATTTTGAGTTGATTTTCCGGAAAGAGGCAGTCATATCCTGTTCAATCAACGGTTCCAAATTATTGTCGATCACATCGCCGGCTAACAGCACAATATCCGGATTTTCCTTATTGACAAGTTCAATCCATTGCTCCAATTCTTTCTTCCCAATTGTAAAGCCCAAATGTAAATCGCTCAAAGCCACGATTTTTAATGGTTTTTTCCAATCTGTATTTTTATTGACAGTCACTGCGAGTTCTACCCTTTCCTTGTGTCTGTAATTGAAATATCCCCCAATCATCACGATGGCGATAATTCCGGTTACAGCACCGAATGTAACCCAATTTCCGAATATGAATTTATCCAATTGAACCAGATGAGTCAGCCTTAGCAGGTCAATCAGCAAAAACAGCATTAAAAAATAGAGGCAGATAAAGAACCAGGAAGTTCCTGTTTTGTAAGCCAATGAAGTTACAGGCACAGGCAAGAAGCCCCTTCCTAACATTCCTGTAAAAAAAGTACAAACCATAACTATGCCAAATACCACTAACAGTGGACGCACAATACTCCCCGCAGGCACAATATGCCAAAGCCGGTAAAAAACGTAGAAGTTAGCGCTCAAAGTGATTATAAGCATAAGAAGAAAGAAGCTCATAAATTTCATTGGTTTTTAATTAATTAAATTTTATCCTATTTTTTACGCGGCAAGTTACGTAAACTTTGGTATTTCTCCTGACTACAAACATTCGATTTTATGATTATTTTTCTTTTTTAGAAAAAATAATCAGTTAAAATAAAAAAATATGTCAAAGCTATTGCAGAATTGAAAATTACTCGTATCTTTGCATCGCAATTCCGGAAGAGGAACAGCAAGCGATAAAAATGGTGTGGTAGTTCAGCTGGTTAGAATACCTGCCTGTCACGCAGGGGGTCGCGGGTTCGAGTCCCGTCCATACCGCTAAGCAAAAAGTCGTTCTACGACAAAAAAGAGTCAAGTCCTACAATCTCAACGAGTTGTAGGATTTTTCTTTTAAAAGAAATCCCTCCAAAAGACATAAAACAGCCACAAAAAGACAAGAATTTCTGACTTAAACGTGACCTATTGCAAAAAAATAAAAACAGGTCACGCGATGACCGAAATTGTCTACTAACTATCGCACATTGTCCGCCCAGAAAGCATCTCATTTTTAAAGAATTAGAATAATTTCAACCACTAAAAATGAGAAAAAATGAAAACAGTAAAAAGCACATTCAGCCTGTCGTTTTTCCTGAAAAGGAACGCACAAAAAGCCAATGGCAATATGCCCATTATTGCCCGGATTACAATTAACGGAAGAGTAGCACAATTCAGCACAAAACTTGAAGTATTACCCGAACAGTGGAATGTCCAAACCGGAAAAGCAACAGGAAAAAGCAATGAAACAGTACAAATCAACCAAATATTGGACGGAATAAAATCCAACATCCAATCCCACTATCACACCCTGTTGGCAGGCGGACAAACCGTAACACCCGATATACTCAAAAACTCATTCTTGGGAATAGATGAAACCTATGAAACATTACTAACTATTTTCGATAAGCATAATGCAGAATTGAAAAAACTTGTAGGGATTGATAAATCGGATTCCACGTACAAAAAATACCTCTTGGCACGCCAGCACGTAGCAGAATTTATCAAGTATAATTATAAATCGAACGATATTCAATTACGAAATATGAATCTGATGTTCGTGAAAGACTATGAAGTATACCTGAAAACAGAATGCCGTTTGAGCCACAACGTAGCCGCAAAAATGATACAATACCTCAAAAAAATGGTTACGTTTGCACGTAATACAGGGATCATTCAGCACCATCCATTTACCGGTTACACCATTTCCCTTAAAAAAGTAGATAAAGGTTACCTGACCGAACAAGAACTAAAACAAATAATTGAAAAGCAATTTGACAGGATAAGACTGGAACAAATAAAAGACGTATTCCTTTTTGCATGTTATACCGGACTATCATACATAGACATAGCCAATTTACAAGAAAGCAACATCCGCCAATCCTTTGACAATAATATGTGGTTGATTGGTAAACGAGGGAAAACAGGCATAACCTATAATGTGCCGCTTTTCAAAATCCCCACGATGATTTTAGAAAAATATAAAGGCAAATTTCCTGAAGGAAAAATCTTACCCGTCATCAGCAATCAGAAGCTCAACTCATACCTCAAAGAAATTGCGGATTTATGCGGAATAACTTCTAATTTGAAATAGTTTCGATTTAATCTGACAGTAAAAGGGCAAAACAAATTAATTTTGTAAAGCTAAAAACAAAAAAGTTTCACCCTTTAAAAACTGTCAGACATGAATGTAGAGACAAAAGTAATCAAAAGTCGGTTAGGATTATTAAACTTAGCCGAAGAATTAGGCAATGTATCCTTAGCCTGTAAGTATTTAGGCTATAGTAGAGATACTTTCTACCGTTACAAAGAGCTGTTATGCTCAGGCGGCGAAGAAGCACTTCGGGAAATGAGCCGTAAAAAGCCAAACATTAAGAATCGAATTGAAGCACACATAGAAGAGCGTGTTGTTTCTTTTGCGATAGAGAATCCTTCCTTTGGACAAACCAGAGCCTCTAATGAATTAAAGAAAGCAGGCATATTTATCTTACCCTGTGGGGTTCGTTGTGTATGGTTGCGACATAACTTGGAGACCTTTCCAAAGAGACTCAAAGCCCTTGAAAGCAAAGTTGCACAGGAAGGCTTGATTCTTACCGAATCTCAGGTTGCAGCATTGGAGAAAGCCAAAGAGGAGAAAGTAGCTCATGGAGAAATAGAAACCCACCACCCAGGTTATCTTGGCGCTCAAGACACCTATTACGTTGGCTATATCAAAGGAGTTGGGAAAATTTATCAGCAAACCTTTATCGACACCTACTCCAAGGTAGCTACCGTCAAACTTTATGACCGAAAAATAGCTTTGGTTGCAGCTGATATGCTTAACGACAGAGTTGTTCCCATGTATGACCAGTATGGTATTCCTTTATTACGTATTTTGACTGATAGAGGAACTGAATATTGTGGTGCAAGAGAACATCATGAATATCAGTTGTACCTGGCTATTGAGGACATAGAGCACACTAAGACAAAAGCTAAAAGTCCGCAAACAAACGGTATTTGTGAGCGTTTTCACAGAACCATGCAAGATGAGTTCTACGCTACTGCATTCCGAAAAAAGATTTATAACAATCTGCAGGAACTGCAAGCGGATGCGGATGTGTGGCTGGAATACTATAACAATCAAAGAACTCATACAGGAAAACATTGTTATGGGAAAACTCCCATGCAGACTTGGATAGATAGTATTCATCTTGCAAAAGAGAAAATATTATCCAATCATTATCAAAATGTTGTATCTTTGCCCCTGTCAGGTGAAAAGGAAACAGGCTCTGCTGGGAAGCAACCTG